>JAKEEP010000300.1 GCA_022616475.1 Phycisphaerales bacterium
CCCCTGGTGGAAAGGCGGGGACGGACCGACCTGGAGGTCGTCATCGAGGAGATTCTGCAGGAGAAGATCGCTCCGGATTTTTCCGAGAGCGGATACGCTCCGCCCAAGCCGGGTAAGAAACGGTAGCGGCTGGCGATGGGGCGGGTCCAGCCGAGGATTGCATTCGATCCAACTCCCTCTAAGCTAAAGTCCATCGCCAGGAAGAACTCCAATTCGAAGACGAGCGATGAACGGTTGAATGACCGGCGAATCATCGTCGGACTTACGGGCGGGATTGCCTGCTACAAAATCGCCAACGTCGTCAGCGCTTTGGCTCAGGCCGGTGCCGAGGTGACGGTCGCCATGACTCATGGGGCGACCCAATTCATCGCGCCGCTCACGTTTCAGGCTCTCTCGGGCCGGCCGGTGTATACCAGTCAATGGGAACACATCGAGTCGAGCGATCCCCAGCACATCAACCTGGCGCGCTCGGCCGATTTGATGCTGATTGCACCGTGCACGATGGACATGCTTGCGAAGCTGGCGCAGGGCCGAGCCGACGATGTGGTGAGCTTGATTGCATCGGCGGTTGATTTGAAGCGGCAGCCGACACTGGTGGCCCCATCGATGAACGAGGTCATGTGGAAGCAGCGTTCAACCCAGCGAAATCTTGAGCAACTGGAAAAGGACGGGTTTGAGATCATCCCGCCGGGCGTCGGCTGGCAGGCATGCCGGACCGAGGGTGTGGGCCGGCTTGCCGAGCCGCAAGACATCCTCGCCGCGGTCAAAGCCGCCCTGAGCAAGCGCCACTAGGTGGCGATTCCTCTAGCCAAATGACGCTCCGTGCATCATACTGAAGGCAGTCTGAAGGCAGTAGCCGTAAAAGTTCTTGCATTTCAAGCGGGCGATGGGTCGATCAATTCCGCAGTCGGGAGTAGAACATGCTGACACTTCTAAGAAAACCGGTCGCGCAAGTGATCTGTGGTCTGTTGTGCATGACCAACTCGGCGCGAGCGGTGGAAATCACGGTTCAGAATGATTCGTTTGTCAGCGGTGGACCGGCGGTCATCGTCGGCGATTTCGTTCCCGGCGAAGAGGCCGGCGCTCGCCTGACTTCGCCGTGCAACGGCACCATCGTCGCCGTTCAGATTGGTTGGCTCAGCTCCGGAGGAGCGAGCCCGACCATTGAGCAGGCCATTCACATTTACAACGGTGCGACGTTCCCAACGCCCGGGGCGCAGCTTGCGCTTCTGGAAGCCCCGCTGATGACTCCCGGCGCGCTGAACGAGTTCAGATATCTGGATGAGCAGCAATCGATTCCGCTGAGCGTGCCGGTCACGGCGGGCCAGCAGTTCTATGTGACGCTTGAGTTCGCCAACGCGACGGACGTCCTTGGAGGTAGTGCGAGTGTTTTTCGCGACGTCAACGGTTGCCAACCCGGGAAGAACGTTCTCTTTGCCATTCCGGGCGGTTGGCTGAATTTCTGCATCTTCCTTACCGGCGATCTGGTCATTCGGGCGGTGATTGACTGCCCGGCGGCCACCGGCGCCTGCTGCCTCCCCAGCGGCACATGCTCCGACGCCCAAACGCTGCAGCAATGTCAGGCGCAGGCCGGCACGTATCAGGGCGACAATTCCAATTGCTCAGGTGTCAACTGTCCCCAACCAACAGGGGCCTGCTGCATCAATGGGGTGTGCAGCTCGCAAACCCAGGCCAATTGCATCGCTCAAGGAGGCACGTTCATTGGCGTGGGCTTGATTTGCGGCGGCAATACCTGCCGCGGCGCGTGCTGCATTGCCGCGACCGAACAATGTGCATTCGTCACCGAACCGGTATGCGCGGGTGGGGGAGGAGTCTTCCAGGGCATTGGCGTGGAATGCAACAGCATCGTTTGTTTCCCGATCGGCGCGTGCTGTTTGCCCGACGGGGCTTGCGCCGATGGCCAGAGCCCGGAGGAATGCGAAGCGCTGCGCGGCACGTTCCAGGGCGATCAAACGACGTGTGCCGGCTCGAGCTGCCCGGTTCCTGAGGGAGCGTGCTGTCAGGGATCCAACTGCTTCGGACCTCTGAGTCAAACCGATTGCGAGCTTGCATTCGGCGGCGTTTGGCAGGGGCCCAATTCGATCTGCGGCGCCCCCGATGAATGCGGCGACTCGTGCCCGGCTGACATCGCCCCCGGAAATGGCGATGGGCTTGTGAACGTTGCCGACCTCCTCTTTGTCATCAGCAATTGGGGACCGTGCGGTGCTTGTGCGGCCGACGTTGCCCCGCAACCCAACGGCGACGGCGTGGTCAATGTCAACGACCTGCTCTTTGTGATCAGCAATTGGGGACCGTGTGGTTGAAGCCGCCGCGACTCACGAATGACCGGGCGTCGGTGCGATGGGATGCGCGAGATAATGAAAGCGAGGGCCGCTGCACGGCCCTCGACGCATGTCCTCGCCTACGTTTCGGCTGGCTGGTTCAACGCGCGAGTCGCTACGGGCACGATCCCCAGTGATTCAGCACTTCCAGGTAGTCATCGATATTGACGACCCCATCGCCGCACGGCGCTGGATATAAGTCCGCCACTCCACCGGGACTGCCCCAATAGAGATCCACCAGGTCCAGGTCATAGCTGTTGACCACGCCATCAGGCGGCCCGCCACTCGAATTGGTCAAGTCGCCCGTGCAGGTGCCGGCTGTTTGGTTCTCAAAGCATCCGATGTCAACGCAGGTTGAGGGGTTGACGTTTCGCGGCCTCATGTCGCGGTCGGGTGTCACTTCAGTTGTGTTTCCATCGTTGTCGATGTCGTACACATCGGCGGGCACGTCGTAGCTGGTCGGAGTGGTGCCCGGCGTCTTGCCGTTGTTAAGCAGTTGGGAGAGGTATTGCAGCCGGAAGTTGCCCGCAGCGGCGTTTACAAAGGATGGATCGACGCCAATATTTCCGTTCCCCGCATACGTCGAAAGGTTTTGGATATCGCAATTCTGAATGACGCCGGTTGATGCGAAATCGGTGATTTGTGCCAACTCCGTAGCGCCGGTCAACGAGTTGGTGTTGGCCCAAGCGATGCAGTTGACGACGTAGGTATCGCCGCCGCTGATCAAGATCGCGCCGTACTCGGGTCCGCCGGATTCTGTTGAGGCATTCCGGACGACTGTGCAGTTGATCAAATATGTGGTCGAATCGGCTGAAAAGATGAACGAGCCATTCTTGAGTGCGGTGTTGTCGTGAGCCAGACAATTAATGAATTTCATGGCGGTAAATTGGCCAACAACGGCGCCGCCATGGTAATTGGAGTTGTTGTCGGCAAACGTGCAATTGAGGAATTGCGGACCCGGCGGCGCATACCCGCTGCCGCCGTTGATGGAGACAGCCGCTGCGACGCTCAGGCTCTGATTGGAGAGGAACTTGCAGCGCACGACCAGCGGTTGGGCATGGTTTGAGATGGATATTCCGCCGCCAATCTGGTACTCCGAACTCGGACCGTATGCATAACCGTCTCGTATCGTCAGGCCATCGAGCCGAGCGGTGTGGGTGATCGAAGGGCCGCCGGCAACGAGCACGTGGTAGGCGTTGTCAGTGACGACGCCAACCGACCCGATATCCCCGCTGAGGATGGTTTGATTGAGTTCGGGATTCCGTTGATTGAGCGCCGTTTCGCCGCCGCCTGGCCCCGATAGGCCTTGAAAGCCGCCATAGAACTTGACGTTGACTTTCATTCGGAACGTCGAAGTGCGCGGCTCGGATGGCGCCGTTGGAAGCGTCGGCTTGTACGTGCCATTGGCAATCCAAAGATCATCGCCCGAAGTGGCAGCGGTGAGCGCATCTTGCAGGTTCTGGTACGCGTTCGACCACAAATTGCCGGGTCCATTGGTGGTGGAGTCGGGATCGATGCGAATGACCGCGCCCGGCGCGGCCGCCAGCGGGCAAAGCCATCCGATCAATGTCACGCAAATGATGGGTCGAGTTGAGAAAGCGATCGATTTCATGATGCCTCCAGAAAAGTGGGGTGCATGAGAGCGATCGCTCTCATGCACCCAATTTGGAATATGGATGAACACGCCGACGGAACGTTGACTGCCAACGAGCCGTTACGGACAGGGACCCCATACGCCGAGGAGCGCCAGCAGATCGGATACGTCGACGTTCGAGTCGCCGCAGGGCAGTGGCGCCAGGTCAGCGACGCCGCCTGGAGTTCCCCAAAACGAGTTCACCAAGTCTTGATCGTATGAGTCCACGACTCCGTCGGGCCCGCCGCCTGTGGAGTTGGTGATGTCGCCGTAGCATGTGCCTGCGGTTTGATTCTCGTAGCAGCCGATGTCAACGCAGGAAGCAGGATTGACCTTCCGCGGATTGATGGCCAGATCGGGACCCGGCTCGGTGGTGTTGCCATCGTCATCGACATCAAGGTGGTCGGCGGCCACAGCGCTCCCATTTCCGTTGTTAAGCAACTTGGAGAGGTATTTCAACTGAAAGTTCCCGGTCGCGGCGTTCACAAACTCCGGATCGACGCTGATGTTGAAATTGCCTGCATACGCGCTCAAGTACTGAATGTCGCAATAACTGATGCTGTGCGGGCTTCCGGTGGCCGAGAGTTGAGCCACTTCGTTCCCCCCGGCGAAGTTCGTGTTGGCCCACGCAATGGAATTCGTGACATTGCCGGTGCCGGCAAGCATCATGACCGATGTGCTGCTGGACCCGTTGGCGGCGTTCTTGTAAACGGTGCAGTTCACGATGACGTACGTGGAGCCCGTATCGATGAAGACAAAGCCGCCGTTGTTGCTGGCGGTGTTGTCGGTCGCCAGGCAATTGCGCAATTCGATCCGCGCACTCTGGCACAGGATGCCGCCGCCGTGGTACGTGGAGGTATTCTTGCTGAAAATGCAATTGAGAAAGGACGGCCCCTGTAACTCGGAATAGCCGCCCTCGATCCCCACCGCTCCGCCGCCGCTGGTCACCAGGTTCGAGGTGAATGTGCATCGAACGACCGTTGGAGCTGCGAACGTGCTGAACAGGCCGGCGCCGAAACTTTGGAACCCACCCATGTCGCCCACGCCATCGCGAATCACAAAGCCGTTGAGGTGGGCGGTGTTGTCAACGCCATTGGCCGTTACCACGTGGTAGGCATTGTCGGTGGTTGTGCCGACGACGCCGATGTCGCCGCTGAGAACACTGCGGAAGCGTTCCGGACTGCGCTGGCTGAGTTGAGTCTCGCCGCCCCCAGGCTCCGAAATCCCTTGGAAACCGCCGTAAAGCTTCACTCCGGTCTCCATGGAGAATGTAGCGCTTCGCGCGTCGGGCGGATCTGTTTGCGCCGTTGGCTTGTACGTGCCATCGGCGACCCAGAGGCTGTCGCCGGAATTCGCCACCGCCAGCGCGCTCTGCAAGTTGCTGTACGCATTGGACCACGTCGTCCCCGGCCCATTCACCGGAGACTGGACATCAACGCGAATGACAACGCTCATCGCAGCCGGTGTGAGAACCAGTGCTGCCAACCCAGAAATCGACAGACGTTGAACATAGTGCATGGAAGCACCTCCTTTGCCGCGAACTTACCGCCGCGCACTGACAAATCAATAGGGATGAGGGGCGTGGATGCCTTGAGGCGCTTGCCCGAAAAGTTGACCTTGACGAAGCGCTAACGCAACGAGATCGCACGATGGTTCGGTCCACAAGATGCGTCAATGTTGCAATCGCCCTTTACAGGGCAGCAACGCGTCATTTGCATTCGCATGCAAAACACGAGCCATGAAGGCGAGTTTTGGTGAATTGCTTTCCTGATGCCGGCTATTTCGAGCTTTGTCGAAATAGCAAAAAACTACTTCGAGCATTCTCGAAATAGTTCCAAGTCTGGTTCGAGGCTGCAGAAGCGGTGGGGTCGGGATTCGAACCCGAGATGGACCTAATGGCCCATGCCGGTTTTCAAGACCGGTGCTTTCAACCACTCAGCCACCCCACCAGGGGAGCCAGTGAAGAGCGAGATCATAGCGGGCTGTTCACGACGGTGATTCGCAACGACTTTTCCCCGTCAGCCGTCAAGCCTCGCACAAAATCCCGGCGCGATCATTTGTCACTTCTCGCTCAAGAGGCCGAGCCAATACCCGCCAATGACGCGGGCAGCCAGCGATCACTCCTGGCGTAATTTTCCATTTTCTCAAGAATCGGGTCGGCGTGGTGAACTCCCTAGGAACGATGCCGCGTTAGGGCGTCAAAATCGAAGGTTGCGACCTCATCCGCACGGGCTGACCCATAGTCTTGGGTTGGAAGGCGCGTTCGCGGAGCGAAGAGAGTCGAGTTGATCACGTGATCAAACCTTCCAACGCACGCGGCCAGACCAACTAGGAGTTTCAACCATGAAACGAAGCATTTTGCGTGAATCGACCGTTTGGCTGTTGGTGCTGCTGGGCGGGGTGTGGGGCCTGACTCACCTGGCCGGCTGCAACACCGTTGAGGGCATGGGTGAGGACGTTGAAGACGTCGGCGAGGGCGTCTCCAGCGCTGCACGAGGGGCTGATGACGCCAACTGATCTGCCTGATCCAGTGGGAGAGGGAGGCACGACTGACCTCCCTCCCCCTGGCGGACCGGACCCAACCATCGAACATAGGAGTTTCCATATGACAACTTCACACGTATGGCGAGGCATAACCATCGCGGCAGCTCTGGCTGTTTCGACACTCGCATATGCCGGCGATGATCGATCCAACGTTCTGCTGATGAAAGGCTCTGACATGATCGGCATGAGCGTGCAGAACCCCGCGGGCGACAGGCTCGGATCGATCGACGATCTGGCGATTCAATCCAACAACGGACATTGCAGGTACGTGATTCTCGCGCATGGCGGCGCGCTGGGCGTTGGCGCCAAGCACTACGCTGTGCCGTTCAAGGTCTGCAAGTTCAGCCCCGGCGCCGAGGCGTGCCTGCTTGACGTCACGCCACAGCGCCTTGAGTCGGCTCCGGTTTTCGACCCCAGCGGGTGGAACACCATCGGCGATGAACGTTGGGGTTCGACCGTTTACACGTTTTACAACATCAAGCCGGACTTCACGGTCGAGAAGACGACCGTCAAGACCACGACCGTCGGGGCCCCGTCCTTCCTGAAGGGGTCCGAGGTGATCGGCATGGACCTTCACAATCGTCAGGATGAAGACCTTGGCGAGATCGAGGATCTGATGATCGACGTCAACAGCGGCCGCTGCGCGTATTCGGTGATCGGCTTCGGCGGCGTCGCTGGGATCGGCGAGAAATTGTTTGCTGTGCCCTGGCAGGCGCTGAGCTTCGATCAAACGGGCAAGAAGTTCGTCCTCGATGCCGACAAGAACAAGTTGAAAGACGCACCCGGATTCGACAAGGACAATTGGCCCGACATGGCCGACCTCAAATGGTCCAAGGATGTCCACACGTTCTACGGGGCTGATCCGAATTGGGTGTACGGCTATCGCGAGCCCAACGGCAAGAATGCCGGCGGCTGGGCGGCCACCGACGAGTACGGCCGGAATTTCAAGAAAGATTCGGTGCAGAACGTCAAGGGTGTCGTCACGAATGTCGGAAGCGCTGCGCCGATGGAGAACATGGATGAGGGTCCCGATTTGACGATGCGGACTGACAAGGGTGAAACGATCGTGGTTCACCTTGGCCCATCGTGGTTCATGGACCGGCAGGCTGAGCAGTTCGCCACGAGCGACCGAGTCGAAGTCACCGGCTGCCGAATCCAGTTGAATGGCAAGCCGGTCATTATGGCGATGGAGGTCAAGCGCGGCGACGATGTGTTGCGCCTGCGCGACAAGAGCGGCTGGCCGGTCTGGACAGCCTGGCACAGCGATGAAGATTGATTGCGTCGGGTCCGCCACGGCGGAAAACGCCGTGGCGGGCACACGAGAACCCGCCTGACCGTGTCGGCCCGATGGACACGGTGCGCAGGACGGAGGGCTGTTGAGAGTAGCCGTCTTCGCAGGCTGGTCTGATCAAGCCAGTCGATCAGGCCAACTTCTTTCTGTTCCCAGGGGGGAGCGCCAAGTTGAAGGGAGCGACGCATGCTTGGATTGATTCTTCTGATTGTGTTGATTGTTCTGTTGCTGGGGGTGATTCGCGCTGGCCGCATAGCCGAAGTTGGGGCTACGGGCCCAGTGGACTGCTTGGAGTGGTGCTGGTGATCGTCATTGTGCTGCTGCTGCTGGGGTACATTTGAGGTGGGTAGGGGGGGAGTGAAAGCGCATAGACGCATAAACGCAAAAAGAGGACGGGGGACGAGTGCTGAGTGGTGGGTGACGAGAGTGCAAGCTTGGCATCGCAGTTGCGCGGGAGGAATAGTTGGCGCGCGCAGAATTACCAGAAGGGGATTAGTTTTTGTGCGCGGAATCTCCAGAAGGGGATTAGTTTTTGTGCGCCCGGTGAAGGGGTGGGTAGGTGAAGCGACGCCCGGAAGGGGCGCCCCGGAAGGGACGAAGCGATGGTGGATGGGCGCGCAGGCATAGAGAGCCCTTCGATGAGGATGCAAGGGCGCGAATAACAGCGCCCTCCATAGAGAGGGGCGAAAGCGCGCGGCGCGCGCGCAGGGGAGGTCGTGGTTTTGGGAAAGGGCTGTTTTTGCAGGGTGAAATAATTTGGAAAATGGAGAGATTTTTTTCGCCACAGAGATCACGGAGGAGGGATTTTGGTTAGGGCCGGGATTCACCACGGAAGGCGCGGAAGTCGCGGAAGGGAATGTTGGGGGCTGGGATTGGGGCCAGCGAACAGAACGCACGGAGGATCAAGCGATACAATGAGGTCATGAGGGCCACGCTCGTGATCGCGTTGGTGCTGGTGACATTCGCATTCACCGCGGGCGTCATTGAATCCATCCTTGAGGGTGAACCTCCATTCCGCGGATCGGTGTCGTCTGGCGTATTGGTGCTGATGCTCTTATTGGGATGGCGAAATCAGCGGCAGTCTGCGCTCACAGTCCAATCGCTTCCGCGATTTCGGGCGTGAGACAATGGGGGTGGCGTTTTCACCGGAGATCACGGAGATCACGGAGGAGGGATTTTGGTTAGGTCAGGCATTCCTCAGGGCGGGAGCGGGTCGAGATTCACCGCAGAGGGTGTCCGCCACGGCGGGCAGGCTGGGGACACGCAGGTCGGAGCCGCAGGATAGACTTGGTCAGCGATTAGGGCGCGTAGCGCCACATGCGCTTGGCGCGCGGCCCGGACGAATGCCACCGGGGGATCAAGAAAGGAGGCCAAATATGACGCGCACGGAACCGAACAGGTGGGCTGTTTGGCTGGTCGTCATCGCGTGGGCGGGGCTGGTGCTTGTTCTGAGTGCTTTGGGAGTGTTCGCGATGGATCCGAAGAAGCCGCCGCTTCCGTTACTGGCGGCGGTCGTCGTTCCGCCGGTCTTATTTCTCGTGGCGCACGCGCTTTCGTCGAAAGTTCGGGCGGTTGCGCTGAGCCTCGATCTTCGGCTGTTGACGGCGATGCAAGCATGGCGGGTCATCGGCGGGATGTTTCTGGTCTTGATGTGGCTGGGCTTGTTACCCGGCACATTTGCGTGGCCCGCGGGGGTGGGCGATCTGATCGTGGGCGCCTATGCACCGTTCGTGGCTGTGGCGGTTGCGCGGCAAACGCCGGGCTGGCGCAGACAGG
The DNA here is from genome assembly GCA_022616475.1 of Phycisphaerales bacterium. Classification (GTDB taxonomy): domain Bacteria; phylum Planctomycetota; class Phycisphaerae; order Phycisphaerales; family SM1A02; genus JAKEEP01. The sequence goes on from JAKEEP010000300.1 coordinate 9,587, forward strand.
TTGTGCTGCTGAATGTTCTGGGTTTGCTTGATTTCGTGGGCGCCATCGGCGGCGGCGTGATGAGCGGCAGCTCGCCCATCGGGATTTTTCGTGGCGACGTGACGGCCGACATCATGCAGCAGTTGCCACTGAGCATCATCCCAACGTTCGGCGTGCCGTTTTGGATTGTTCTTCACATTATTTCGCTGATGAAGGTACGGGGGAAGGAATAGAGGCACGGAGGCACGAAGGCATTGGGGTGGGCGCGGGAATGAGGAGGGGATTGGAAGGCGGTTGCGGCTCAACGAGTGCCGAGGGGGGGGACAACACGGGGCCGAGGACGGCGGCACGACTCGCCCTGTCGGGACGAGTCGTGGCACCGGGCGGGGGTGCGCGGAAGTGTCAAGTTGTCAGGCCCAAAAAAGGCCACAGGCAAGCAAAAGTCGCTTGCCTGTGACCATTCGGTGTTGTGCGGTGTGTGGGGGAGCGTCAAGCCTCGACGAGGCCCTCACGTACAGCAAATAGAGCCAATTCGGTGCGATCGTGAATGTCCATTTTTTCCATGATCGCGGCGCGGTGGGCGTCGATGGTCTTGGGGCTGCGCGACAGAGTCTTGGCGATCTCGGCCCGCGAGAGGCCCTTGCCGATCAATCGCAGTACTTGCTGCTCGCGAGAAGTGAGATTCTTGATCTTGGAGGTGGGCTGATTGTCTTCGTTGATGCCGCCGCGCTTCTTGATGCTGCATCGCTCCATCACCTGCGGGCCAAAGACGAAGGCGCCGTTGGCGACATCGCGGATGGCGTGCAGAATCTTCTCGGGATCATCGTGCTTGGAGAGGTATCCCCAGGCGCCGGCGTTCACCGCGGCATCAATGTAATGATCGCGGACGTACGCGCTGAGCATCATCACACGCACCTTGGGGCACTGGCGGCGCAGGTCTTCCAGGGCCTCAAACGGATCGGGACCGGGCATTTCGATATCCATGAGCACCACATCGGGAACGGTGCGCTTGACTTCGGTGACGATATCTTCAGCCGAACTGAGCCGGCCGACGAATTCCATGTCGCGCGCCAGGCTCAGGCGAGCCTGAAGACCTTCGACCAGGAAGGCGTGGTCATCCACGCAAAAGACGCGGATTGGCTTTCTCGTCAAGATCATGGTGTGGACTCCTATTCGTTCGATTTTAGGTGCATGAGCAAGGGGCTGTGCGCGGTTGGGGCTTCGCTGTGCGGATGGCGTTCGATTCGCCGATGAGCTTGGTTTCCAGGAGATTCCAGCTTCGGTTCGCGGCGTTGTCAAAGTGCCTTAGGAACATTGCGTTTGGATACCTCTGGAACTGCGGAGCACACAGAATCCCTAGGAGCGTCTTGCCACGATATAGGGAACAGCACCTA
>JAKEEP010000301.1 GCA_022616475.1 Phycisphaerales bacterium
GTGCATTCGCTGGGAGAAGTCGACGGCGATGTTCAGCGGCTTCCTGCACCTGGGCTGCTCGCTGTTGCTCCTCAAAGAGGTTTTGGGATAGGCTCTAGCGTTGGCAGCTCCAAAATCGCGCAGACGGTTTGTGCCTCGGATGCCACAGCGGTGGCAACGCCAATCGTTGCCGCAATAATGATGTTCAGGATAAGGCGCTTGTCGAGCATGGGATTCTCCTTTCAGGTAGGGGGGATTCATGGAAGAAATATTGGTCTCTGTGAGCCAGGCGGGCTATTTCTGGGATTGCGCTTGCATTGCTGCCTTGGGATAAGCGACAATGGACCCGCAAACCCTTCAGGTCGCCGCGGCGACGAGATTCTCTGTGCGCCGCTGAACGAAAAAGGGGCGGCCGCATGGCCGAAGATGCGACACAGTTGCTCACGCGCGTCGCCAAGGGGGATTCGTCGGCGATCGATCGCCTGCTTCCATCGGTGTACGGCGAACTGCGAGCGCTGGCGGATGCTCTGCTTGTCCGGGAGCGCCCCGGCCACACACTTCAAGCCACGGCGCTGGTTAACGAGGCCTACCTTCGGCTGGTCAAACAGGACTCAGCCACCTGGCAGGACCGGGCCCATTTCTTCGCCGTGGCCGCCCAGGCCATGCGCCGCATCCTGGTGGATCACGCCCGGCAAAGAAATCGCAACAAAAGAGGAGGCGGGCATGACAGGGTTCCCCTCGATTCGGCGCTTCTTATTTTGTACGAGACCTCCGCCGGCGCGGATATGGAGGCGCTCAACACCGCGCTGATGGAATTGTCCGCCATCAGGCCGCGCGCGGCGAAAGTTATCGACATGCGCTTCTTTGCAGGAATGACCGCTGAGGAGATCGCCGGCGTTCTTGAGTCGTCGGTAAGCACCGTCGAGCGCGAGTGGCGCTACGCGCGTGCGTGGCTCAAATGCGCGTTGGGCGGAGCGGAATTCGACGCGCCCGGGTCGCCTCACGGAGCGACCTCACCTCGTGCAGCTGACACTGCCAACCATGAACACAGCGAACGAACAACAGGCGGCTGAGCTATTTTTCGCGGCCCTGGATTACCAAGTGCAAGAGCGCGTCGCATTTCTAGAGCGAGCATGCGCACACGATAAGACCTTGCGCGCCAAGGTCGAGAATCTCCTGGCTGCCGACGACTCATCGGTGTCGTTTCTGAAGCCGCCTGACGAGGATTCCCCAGAGTTCGGTCCCGTCACGACCCCGATTCCAGCAGGCACGAACATCGGCCGCTACAAGCTGCTGGAACTGATCGGCGAAGGTGGATTTGGCGCTGTGTACTCGGCCGAGCAGTGCGAACCGATCCAGCGCCGTGTGGCGCTGAAAATCATCAAGCTGGGCATGGACACCAAGCAAGTGATTGCGAGGTTTGAGGCCGAGCGACAAGCGCTGGCGATGATGGATCATTCCAACATCGCCAAGGTGCTGGATGCCGGGGCCACCGACATCGGCCGCCCCTTCTTCGTCATGGAGCTGGTTCGCGGCGATCCGATCACCGACTGCTGCGACCGTGGTGATCTTTCGATCAACCAGCGGTTGGAGCTGTTTGGCCAGGTGTGCTCGGCCGTTCAGCACGCCCACCAGAAGGGCATCATCCATCGCGACATCAAGCCGAGCAATGTGCTGATGACCGTTAGCGAAGACAAGTTGGTCCCAAAGGTGATTGATTTCGGAATTGCCAAGGCCACCAGCGTCCGCCTTACCGACAAGACGATCTTCACTGAAAACCGAGCGCTGATCGGAACGCCCCACTACATGTCGCCGGAGCAAGCGGAGATGTCCGGCGTGGACATCGACACACGCACCGACATCTACTCACTGGGGGTCCTGCTCTATGAGTTGCTGACTGGGACGACGCCGTTCGATGCCCAGCGGTTGCGGACCACGCCTCTGGATCAGATGCGGCGAATCATCCGCGAAGAGGAGCCGCCCAAGCCATCGACGCGTCTCAGCACCATGGGCGAGGCCGTGGCGTCAGTGGCGGCGGATCGCCACACCGAGCCGGCCAAGCTTATGCGGATTGTGCGCGGCGATCTCGATTGGATCGTGATGAAGTGCCTGGAGAAAGACCGCACGCGGCGGTACCAGACCGCCAACGACCTGGCGCTTGATGTCCAGCGGTATCTCAACGGCGAGCCGGTGTTGGCCGCGCCGCCCAGCCGCGTCTATCGACTGCGCAAACAGATTCGCCGGCACCGGTGGGCAGTTGTCACTGCCGCTGGTTCTGCCGTGTTGGTCGCGGCGGGGCTTGGGATCTCTGTGGCGCTATGGCGGCAGGCTGCGGCGGCTCGCGACGCCCAAACGACGCAGCACGCCCGAGCGGATGCGGTCGGCACATTCCTCAAAGACATGCTCACGCTGGCCGATCCAGCTCGAGCCAGAGGAGATCAATTGACGGTTCGCGAGGCGCTCGACGCCGCCGCGCAGCGCCTTGAAGCCGAGCCGCTGAAGGATCAGCCGATGGTCGAATCTGACCTGCGCGCGACGATCGGAACGGTGTACTCCCGCCTGGGAGTGTACACGGAGGCCGAGACGCACCTCCGCACCGCATCCGCCCTCCTAGTCGATAAACTGGGTTACGAGCATCCCGATACGCTCCGCACGCAATCAGCGCTGGCCCTTGCGCTGCTGCACCAATCCAGACATGACGAAGCGGCGACGCTGGCCGAAGGCGCGTTGCGGGCCCAGCGTCGCGTGCTGGGTTCGGACCACGCCGATACGCTTGGCACAATGCTTGTGCTCGGCCGGGCGCTCGGTGACCTGGGCCGATTTGTCGAGGCGGAACCGCTGTTGCGCGACGCGATCGAACGCCGACGGCGCGTGTTCGGCGAGAATGACCCTGGCACGGCGGACGCGCTGAATGCGTTGGGTAGGCTCTACACCTTTCACCGGCGACCGAACAAGGCCGAGCCGCTGCATCGCGAGGCGCTGCGCATCCAACGGGCCGCCTTGGACCCACGCGACCCCAGCATCATCGCCTCGATGACGCTGCTCGGAGGGTCGCTTCACAACCAGCACAGGGCGAGCGAAGCCGAGCCGATCTTCCGCGAGGCGCTTGGCATGAGCCTTCATATCCTGGGTCCGGACCACCCGCAAACGCTTGGGCTTCGGGGCAATCTGGCGGCGGCTCTCTATCGGCAGAGCCGGTTCAGCGAGGCCGAGGCAATCCTCGGCGAAGTCCTCGAAGCGCAGTCGCGGCTTTTCGGGCCCTCCCATGCGAGCCCGATCACCACGAAGCGGTTCCTCGCGGGCGCACTCGTAGGTCAGGGTCGATACGAAGACGCCGAACGAATGTTCCGCGAGGCCCTTGATGCAGCGCGGGAGCACTTCGGTCCCGAGCATTTTGACACGTCAGTCCGGCTCATGTGCGCATTGACCTCGGTGCTGGAGAAGCTGCACAAGGACGCCCAGGCCGAGCAACTGGGAAGGCAAGTGATGGAGATCCAGCGCCGCGCGCTGCCGGACGTCGATCTGGCTGAGCTTGATCAAGCCTGGGGTGCCCTGATCCGCGTGCTCCAGCGGCAGGGAAACGGCGATGAAGCGCTGTTGCTGGAGAAGGAGCTTCTCGAAATCCTCGTCGCCGGCGCACGGCGGCCCGACGCTCCCGCCGGAACGTTCGACTACGCAGCCGTACGGCTGTTGAACGCACAATCAACGGAACTTCGCGATCCGCTGCTGGCGCTGGAGCTGGCGCTTGAGGCTAACGAAAGGTCGAGCCACCAAAACCCGCGGCATCTCGAGACACTGGCGCAGGCTTATGAACTCACCGGCCACATCACCGAGGCGATCGACACTCAACTGAAGTCAATCGGATTGTCTGTTGATGGCGATGCGCGGTGCCTGCCGAGGCAGCGTCGGCTTGCCGAGATCTATGCGTCGGCCGGCATGTTTGAAAACGCAACGGCCGTGCTTGGTGAATTGGTCGACAGGCAGGAAGCCTTGAACAGTGACGACGCGAGGACGCTGGCGAAGTTGTACGACGCCTGGCACATCGCCGAACCGGACAAGGGCTACGACGCCAAGGCCGCGCAATGGCGCGCCAAGCTTGACGAGCAAGGCGGCGACGCTGGAAAACGTGAACCGAGCCGATAAGCACGATCGACGCACTCAATTCCAATTGTTGATCACCAACAGCAGATCGTTGATGTTCACCTTTCCATCACCCACGGTCGTTGCCGAATGACCTCGAGTACGGCCACCGGCGCGAGGTGATCCAGATACCGCGCCGTCGTCGCAATGCTCTGATGCCCAAGCTGCTTCGAGATGATCCCGATATCCACGCCTTCAGTTCGGAGCTGTGCGGCGTGCGTATGCCGGAAGCCGTGAGCATGGACTCGCTTGTGGATGCCGGCGAGCTGCGCAAGCGCGGGCAGTAGCCGTCGCACGTAGCCGTCGGTCATGGCCGCACCGGTTCGCGTGCAGAACACCGGATGCGTGCCCTTGACGCTCCAGCGTTGGCGCGCGGCAAGCCATCGCTCTACGAACGCGACAGCGCCCGGGTCCAGGCCGTTCGTTCGTGACTTGCCGCCCTTGGCGTGGAGCACGCGGACGGCTCCATTGGCCAGGTCGAGGTCCTTGGGCCACAGGCTTAGCGCCTCGCGGATGCGCAGACCGCCGCGATAGAGCATTGCCAGCAGCGCCTGGTTGCGGATGCCGGTCGTGCTTCCGCCGCACGCTGCCAGCAACGCCCGCACTTCCTCATCGCTGAGCACTTCCGGGGGGAAGCGCCGCCGAGGTTTTGGTCTGGATCGTGGTTTGTAGTTCTGCGGCCCCCGGCCCGCCCGATGATCTGGGTTGGGCCACATGCGGCATCTCCTTGGCTTTCCACAGGAGCAGTTTGCGTGGAAAGCGCGCCTGAAGGGGTACCTCAAGGGCCAACCCGATCAAGCAGATTCTCAGCGAATTGGAGAGTATTCTGAGCCTCACAGCGCTCGATGAAAACCCTATCAGCTACAACTCTCGCTCGGATGAACCGATGGATCGACGTGGTCATTTCCATGCCCCTTTTGGCGGGCATCATGTGCGTCGCACTCCTAAAACTTGCCGTCCTTCCAATTGTCTGGTCCTGGTTGCGAGACAGATGTTCTCCGGAGGCGATGGTGGCCACAAGAACAGTTGCAACGCCACTTCAACTTCCGTCCGAGAGCTGAAGCATGCTTTGTTTTCTTCCAACAATACTTGAATCATTAGCTCATAGAGCGGACCTGAACGCGAGCGCACAGCGCGTTCACCTTCCTCCGTGAGGAAGCAAACGAACCTGCGGTCCCACGGCGGTGGTGGAGGCAATGGCACGATCGATATGATAACAATGAGGGGGCAAATGCCGCCTGAAGGCAGCGTCATGCCCGAGTGCGCCAACCCAACGGGCGACAGTGTAGAACCTATCCCAAAACCTCTTTGAGGAGCAACAGCGAGCAGCCCAGGTGCAGGAAGCCGCTGAACATCGCCGTCGACTTCTCCCAGCGAATGCACAGCCTTCGA
>JAKEEP010000001.1 GCA_022616475.1 Phycisphaerales bacterium
TACCAAGCGCGGTCAACTGTTATTCGCGTTCTATTTGAAAAGTAGGTATTTCGCCCGCCAGCCGGCGGTTCTGTGCACTGAATCATGTCGCGAGCCGCGCTGCGGACGCTCGCTGGCCAGGTGTTTGGACGAGCGTTTGCCGAACCCCGTGCCGCACTTGCAATAGCGCCGAAGCGTGGAGCATGATGAACAGCGGCACAAAGAAGGCGGGGATCACGACCAGCGGCATCTGAGCCATCGCAGCCGTGGTCACGTCGCCCGTCCACGACGGCACAATGCCCGAGCTCAGCCCACCGAGACTTACCGCGATCACCAGATCGAGAATGCCCAGCGCGTTCCAGAGAGCAAACGTCGGGCTCCGCGCAAACTCGGGACGCCACAGCAGCCCAGAAAGCGCCAGAGGTGCGGTAACGCCGATCGCCACATCGCCCCAACCCGCCGGCCAGGCGAACAGAGCTGGCAGGATGCCATAACTGCTCAACACCACGAACATGAACCCGCCGACGCGCCACGCCTGAACCGCCGTCAGCACGCGCACATCAAGCGACAGCACGAACTCCCGGAAGCGCGCCAACGTCACCCACGCCGCCGCAAACGCCACCAGCGGCAGCGTTGTGCCTGCGAGAATCGGCAGCGGCTGCGTTCCTGGAGGCCGGACGAATGCGCCGCCAGCTCCGAGCAAGAGGACGAGCACGAACCAGATTGCCAGCATGGCAAAGATCAACGATTTCATGATAAGGCTCCTTTACATGCATATACAACGATCTGTCAAAACAAAAGAGGCGTCACGATTCCGCTTTAGCCTGACGAAGGTTCTTCATGCTCCGGCCAAGCATTTCGATCGCGCCATCGCCAAGCAGTCGTTTTGCCTGCTGCTGCGCAACCTGCCAGCGAGGGACCGCTTTCTCCACCAACTTGCGGCCCGCGCTCGTGAGGCGAAAGGGCTGCTGCCGGGCGTCATCGCTGGGCATCACCTCCAGCCACCCCTTCGCACGCATCCGCTGCACATTGCGGCTTAAGGTCGAGGGATCCAAATCCAGGATGTCGCAAACTTTCAAAGGATTGGCGATGCCGAGTTTCCATGCCGCGACCAGGATGTTGACCTGGCTGGCCTTGACTCCCAGGGAGCGCAGCGCATCGTCATACACGTTGGTGATGACGCGATTGAGGCGGCGCAACTGCATGGCGATGCATTCCCGGGCGATGGTGTCGAGGCTGGCACTCACGCGATTGTCCGTTGATGAACTCACAGATTGATTGTATATGCATGTATCTGAACGTCAAGCTCATGCCGAGCCCGCTTCGGCACCCGTGCACTGAACCCCCCCGTCAAGTGGTGAGGAGCACCCCCGCTTGTCGCGCTTTCGTCAGTCGTGGGACGATTGAGCTACAAATCTGGACGCGCGTTTTCCACGGCTCGACCAGGCCGAAATCGACTTCCCGGTCGTCGAGACCGGCATGGCGCCGGCTGTGTGACGCAACGGACCGCTTCCACCCGCAGGCCCAACCTTCACGTGGCCCTCGGCGCCGCCACGCCGTGGAGTGCGACACCTCCTGTAACGAGTGTTTGCGTGACTATCAAAACATGCCGTACCATGGTCTACTGGACTGGCGGCTCGCTTTGGACATGGCCTCACTGCTACGCGTTTGCGAGCCCCTGGAGTTGAGCGATCGTTGGAATCGGTTAATCGGCGGTCATTGACCCAACTGCGCTTATGGGACACGTCAACTCGAGCAAAACAGGAGCGCTTCCATGAACGGAACCTGGCCAAGGCGCTATCAACGCTGCGCGGCGGGCTGGAACAGCTCGATCGGGTTGCCATCGGGGTCCTCGATTTGGATTTGCTTTCCGCCCGGGCCCGTCTCGATCTCGTTCCGAAACGCAACGCCCGCCTCCTTTAGCGTCGCAGCGCGCGCGGAAAGGTCATCGACCTCCAGAACGAGCCGGTTCCACCCGCCCGGCTCCTGCAAACGGCCATCCGGCATTGGACGTGAGCCCGAACTTTTCGGGCCGCTGAGCCAGAGCGTGACCGGGCCATTCGAGATGCTGGCGAAGGCCGGCGCTGGTTTCTGCTCGAGTTTGAACCCCAAATGCTCGGTGTAGAACGCGATCGATCGGTCAACGTCCTTGACCTGGTATCGAACTGCCATCGCGCGGAAATTGGACTTCGGCGCGGCGGTTGCTTCAGGATCGACCTGCGGATCGGATGACGAGCCGGGCGCCGGCGCTCCTGCGCGAAATGGCTTCGATCGTGACTGGCTAGTGAACCCCAGAGCGAGTGCGATCAAGACTAGTCCCAAGATGCTGTGTGCTGACATGTATCGACTCCCTGTTGAATCAAAGGCGTTACCGCCCCCGTGGGGCATTCTCCGCCGGGGAGCAAGGGGCGATATTGGAAAAAATTGACCTACCCAAAGATCGGCACATGGTTCCGCAAGACGTGGTCGCTTCGCTCGCGGAGGTAATCCCCCGGCGTCAACCCCGAGAATTCCCGGAAATCATGGATCAGATGCGACTGATCGAAGTACGCGGCGGCTGCGGCCACTCGAGCCCAATCGCCCCCGGGGGTGGGAGCCTCTCTTGCAAGTGTTCGTGCTCGCTGAAAGCGGAGCACGCGGGCAAAGAGCTTCGGTGTGAGGCCAACTTGAGCCGCGAAGAGCTGGATGAATCGTCGTTGACTGAGGTGGAGTCGCCGTGCCACTTCGCGAATCGACGGGGCCGCCGCGTGTGGCTTCGATTGTTCGAGCATAGTGATCGCGATCGGGACGGCAGGGTGTTGCTCGCGTACGCGGGGGTGCCGCAGGCGGTTCAACAGATGTCGCTCCATGAGAACGAAGCGCTCGTGCGGCGTGGCAGCGGCGCACAATCGTTCACGAAGGCCGCCGATGCTCCCCACAGGGCTTCAAGGTCCACGTGCGTGTCGGTTAGTTCACTCGCCGGTACACCGAGCAACCCGGACGCGCCGCCAGGCTTGAAATGCACACCCATGATCGATGCGTGCTGCTTGGGATCGATCACAAACACGCTGCGATACGTTCCTGAGACGACCGCGCCAGAAAGCCGCCTGCAGTGTTCGCTATGCGCAGGGTCGTAAATCCGCAGCTCGTTATCGCAAAGGTTGATGACCAGCTCGATCGTTCCACTCGGCAGAATTCGCTCCCTCGAATGCCCCACGTCCCGGGAAGGCGCATCTGCGCACGCCCAAAGGTCCTGGACAAGCCCGGCGAGCGGCTCAGTGGGACTATGAAAAAACTGAATCATGCCGGCCGTGTCCTTGAACCGAAACCGGCCTCGGAGGTTGACCAGGCCCCGATATTCGTCCGCAAGTGGCTCCCCCCGCGCGGAATTCGCCCCCGCGCAATGGTACAGATCACTCACGGCATTGGCGAGCACAGCGGACGATACGACCGGTTCGCCCGATTCCTGGCCGCCGAAGGCTACGTCGTCTACGCCCTCGACCTGCGCGGGCACGGCGAAACGGCCGGGCCCGACAACCTCGGAGAGGCCGGGCTTCCTCGCGAACATCCCGGAAGCCCTGTCGAGCAGCGCCGGAATGCGGCAGGCAGGACGGTCCGCGCGCTACGTGTTTGGCCTGTGGATTGGAATCGCCTTGATGACCGGCTTCGTAGCGGCGGTTGCCGGACTTGTACTCCGAGGCACCGGCCCAGCAGTCCAGGGAACGGTCGACGCGTTCACGGCGGGCGCGATCCTGGCGCTCGTCTCGGAAACGATGATCCCAGAGGCGTTCCACGGCTCGCCGCAGTTCAACGGCCTGCTGCTGGTCGTTGGTTTTGTGGCCTTACTGGTGCTGCTGGCACTCAGCCACTGAAGCTTTCCTGGGATTCGGAAAAGAATAAGGAGACAGCATAGGGCTGTTAATGCCGAAGCCGTGTTGCGGTCGAAGCTTCGCGTGGATGCCCGCAAATGGATGCTCTCGAAAATGCTGCCGAAGCGGTTTGGCGATTCGAAGAGGCTCGAGCATTCAGGTCCGGACGGCGAACCCGTCGCGGTTCGGAGACATTGGTCCAACGAAGAGCTGGTAAACGAAGCGATTCGACTTGGGTTGGTTGAACGGCTTCCGCCGGCATTGCGAGAGATGGCGGAGAAGAAACTGTCAACCGGCGAAGCTACCAAGCCAAGCGAGGCAGAAATTGAACGAAATTGGCGCGAGGATCCAAACCATGGTTAGCCCTTTCGAGCGCCAATGTCATAGCCAAGGCCCTCCAGCAGGCGGCATATTTCGTTCCAGGCGGCTGAGCTGTGACTGGTGACGGCCTTGACCGCGTTGGGTTTGAGTTCGAAAAGGGCATCGCTGTCCGGTACCCGCAATTGCTCGACCACTGCACGCGTGTGGCTGGTCAAGTCGAGATCGGCTGTTGGAATGACCGCACGCTTGACGCGGATTGGTTGAAATGGCGAGGGACCTGCTTTGGAATTGGGGTCGAGTTCATCTGCGTACCACCTCGCCCAATCCATCCAGCGGCAATGCTGCACCGCATCAGTGATTCGCAGATATCGTTTCGCTACGCCTCGCCGCACATCGGTCAAGTATTCGCGCAGGTCGCGCGCCTGTCGCCATTTGTCGAGATTTTCAAGCAGCGCCTTTCTTCGTGCTTGCTCCTCCTTGTTGAACCGTTCAGTTCGCAGTTTCAGTTCCTGAATACGCTTTTCTTGTCGCGCTTCGCATTCTCTATCCAGCCTCCGGATCCTCCCTTGATCCATGCATCGAAGAACCCCAACTACAAACGCTGGCAAGCGTCGCGACGTCATCGGCCATGACGCCGGCACTGGTCAACATAATGCAGGCGCGGCGGAGCGATACCATCGAGTCGTGCCTCGGCGATTGATGGTTTCGGCTCAATGAGTGATCGGCGAAATACCCGGCCGCCCGCCCA
>JAKEEP010000302.1 GCA_022616475.1 Phycisphaerales bacterium
ACCGTCATCCAGCACGAATCCAGCGACCGCGGCGACCGCAACGCCGGCCCCGTTCACTTCAAGATTCATTCGATCGCGCCAGGCCATGCCGTGCACCTGCGGGGCGCTGACGCCAAGGCTGGTCAGACTCTTATTCCATCGAACACGCTTCTGGCAGCCCATCACCTGGGCATCGCCGCCGCCGTCGGTATCTCTTCTTTGCTCGTGCGCGCCAAGCCCCGGGCCACCGTCCTCACCTCCGGCGATGAAGTTGTTGACATTGACGCCGCGATCAAGCCCCACCAGATTCGAAACTCAAACGGGCCGCAAATCTGCGAACTGCTTCATCGCCTCGGCGCCCATCCCATTGACGCTCGCCATCTTCCCGATGATCGCGAGCAAACAATTGGGGCCGTCAGCAACGCGCTTGCGAAATCCGACCTGCTCATCACCATCGGCGGAGTCAGTGCCGGCGATCGCGATCACTTCCCTGCTGCATTCACCGCCTCTAACGTGACCACATCACTTCAAGGCGCCTCAATTCAGCCCGGCCGCCCAATCTATATTGGCCGCGCGCCCAATGGCGCCATCGTCATCGGCCTGCCCGGCAACCCCGTCTCCGCCCTCGCCTGTGCCTGCATCTTCGTCTGGCCAATCGTGAGAACGCTCCTGGGCTTGCCACCAGATTTGCCCTGGCGAACCGTCGAGCTTGCCGAACCGGTGAAGCCAAATCCAGGCCGCCGCATGTTCCGCCCCGCCCTCCTCCAACCCGATGGCCGCGCCCTCGTCCCCTCCTGGGCCGGTTCTGGCGACCTCGCCCACACCGCCCCCACTCACGGCCTCATCGAGCTTCCCATTCAAACCGAACCCGTCCAAGCCGGCGCACGACTCCGTTTCCTACCGTGGCCATAGCTGCATCGAGACGCGAGCAAGATCTTTCCTTAGCCGCGACCTGACAGGTCGCGCAATCGTTCGCTATTGTTCAATCGTCATGCGTTGCACTGTCTTGCTCTTCGCCCACCTGCGCGAATCGCTCGCCACCGATCGACTCGACATCGATGTGCCCACCGGCGCCACTGTTGCCGACGCCCTCGACCACCTCGCTCAACGACACCCCCCCATCGCCGACATGCGCGGCAAACTCGCCGTCGCCGTAGATGAGCAGTATCAACCAACGACCGCGAAATTGACCAACGGTTGCACGATCGCGCTGATCCCGCCAGTCAGCGGAGGGTGAGATTAGAAACAACCATCGATCTTAATTCGTGCCTCAATGCTCTAACCGCCCTTTCGAGTTCATTCCTAGGGTGTCCGGCGGCAAGCCGAATCATCCGGCCGTTCTGAAGATAAATCTGAATCTCTGGAAGAACGTCATATTCACCAGTGCGCCAGTTCACGGGAGTCCACGCACTCGATGGACCTATCAAGACGTTTGAAATGTCTTCATGTGAAATCTGTGACAATCTTGGCCATCCCATGCCCGACCGTTGGATCAAAAGGTGCTGCGACAGTATTTGCACGGTCACATCCCCGCGCACCTGACTCAACGTTTTCAACAATGAATAGACCAGTAAGCCAATGATCAGATAGGGTATGGACATCCAGATTGATGAAAACCACCACGGCGCGCGCGATGTCACCAGAAAGATCGCGCCCCCGACTGCAAAAAGTCCGATGAACGCCATCAACACGATGGAGAGGTTGGCCATCTTGCGCAGAGCCGGCGTCCAGCCAAGCGGCAGAAACCTGATTTCGCGTTGGCGCGAGGTTCGTGCGGGTGCGGATGGGTTTTCTGATATGTCAGCCGGGGCAAACCATCCGAATTCATCTCCCACTTTTGCGCTGCCGCCAGCGTCGATGCACCGCCGATGCATTTCAAGCGCAAGTGGCGCCAGCCATTGCGGTGGATACCCGTCGGCGATCATCAACGCTGGGCGATCTCGAAATACGGCGATCAAATCGGCCTCGCTTACAAATATTTCTCGCCGCGATTTCGGATCTGCGAGATTCTGCGACTCTCCCGAAACAAGCTGCGGTCGTGGTCTATGCGGCGTGAGTCGAAATTCGACCACATCGCTGATGAGCTCGGAGCGCATCGGCCGCAACCACACCAGGCGATCCCCCGCGCAAATCATCCCGGCCTGAATCTCCACCACACGACGGCCAAACGCGACGATCAGTGCCGTGCTACCCACCCCAACTGTGAATACCGCGCACATGATCGCGGCAAGCAGCGAAAACGATGAGACAATTGACAAGACGCCGGCGATCGCGCCTACGAAACATGCAGAAAAGACCGCCGCGCCCCATCGCCGGCGCGACAGCACATATCGAGAGCCATCAGGGAGTTCAGAAACGCTGATTGCCGGGGGAAGGGCGCCAGTCACGACCGCTGCATCCGTGATGTTCTTGTGAATTCTCAACTTCTCCCAAACTGCCGTTCCAACTCCTTCAAGCTCAACCGCAAGCTCGTCGGCCTCCCATGCGGACAATTGCTCGACCGCTCAATCGTCTCGCGCTGTTTGAGCAACTCGATCAGCTCCGGCGCAGACAATTTGTCCCCCGCCTTCACCGCCGCCTTGCAGGCCATCATGTCCAGCGTCTCGTGCAGCGCCGCCTCGGGATCATCGTTCACGCCGCGCGAAACCGCCTTCTCCAGCAGTTCGCTCATGAAATCGACCGGATCAACCCCGCGTTCAAACAGCAGCGATGTGAACGCATGCACGCCAATCGCACCCGGGCCCATCGCCTCGGCCTCAATCCCGATTCGCTCCAGCAACGGCTTGAGCTCACCCAGCAGTGCCATCTGCGCCCGATCCACTTCAACCATCGCCGGCATCAACAGTCGCTGCGATTCCAGATTCCCCTCCCCCAGCCTAGCCTTCAACTGCTCGAACATCACCCGCTCATGCAGCGCGTGCTGATCGATGATCACCAGCCCATGCTCATCCTGGGTCACGATGTAGCTCGAATGCAC
>JAKEEP010000303.1 GCA_022616475.1 Phycisphaerales bacterium
ATGCGTTTATGCGTTTATGCGTTTATGCGTTTCTTCTCGCTTGGCCGTCGCGTGAGAACCACGATCGCCAATTGCCCTTTGCCCCGCCAGGCGACACTATATGGCCGTGTCGGTCCCGCGCATCGAACTCCTGGAGATGGGCCCCGAGCACCGCGCGCCGCGCCGCGGATCGCGATTATGGCGCGAATGGTGTTTCGCCCGCGTCGCCTTCCGCCACTTCCGCCTCCGCTTCCTCATCATGGCCGCCATCCTCATCGGCGGCGGATTACTCTTCATTCTTCTCGAGCCGGAAAAGAACCATTCCCTGCCCCAAGCCATCTTCTACACCTGGAGCCTGGTCTTCGGCGAAGCTCCCGAGGCCTTCCCCAAGTCGATCATCCTGCGCGTGATGTTCTTTGTCGTCCCCGCCCTCGGCCTCACCGTCATCATCGAAGCCATCATCGATTTTGCCCTCATGCTGCGCGATCGCCGCCGCTACGAACGGAGCTGGTGCACCATGCTCGCCTCTTCACTCTCGGATCACATCGTCCTGGTAGGCTTCGGCAAGCTCGGCTATCAGATCTTTCTCTTGCTTCGCAAGCTCGGCGAGCCGGTCGTCGTGCTTGAGCGCAACGCTGATAGCCAATTCCTCGAAGAGCTGCGCCGCGATGGCAGCCCGCTTCTGATCGGCGATGCCCGCCGCGACGCCCTCCTGACCGAAGCCAACATAGTCAAGGCCCGAAGCATCATTCTGGCCACCGATGATGACCTGGCCAACCTCGAGATCGCGCTGGATGCGCGCCGGCTGGCCCCCAAGGTTCGAGTCGTCCTTCGCATGTTCGACCAAAACATGGCCGACAAGCTCAGCGACGGCTTCAACATCCACCAGGCCATGTCGCAAGCTGCGCTCTCAGCGCCTACTTTCGCCATCAGCGCCGTCGCCCCTTCTATCGTCAACAGCTTTATCCTCGGCAACCAGCTTGTGGTCATGCAGCGCTGGCTGGTGCGCGCTGACGGCCCGCTCACGGGAAAGACCATCAGTTCCCTCACCACCGAGTTCGGTCTGGGCGCGGTTGAGCATCATCGCCCACCCGATTCGCCGCGCCTGTTCCCGCCCCCGGATCTTCAATTGCAACCTGGCGACGGCGTTATCCTTCAGGGCCCGCTCCACACCCTCAACAAACTCTGGCGCGAGAACACAAGACTGACGGGCTGATCCACTGATGACACCGATAACCCAGAAATCGTCGCGAAATCATGGGTGCCAGTCGCCGCGGCGACCGAAGCGAAGTCGGCAGTGCCGGCGTGCAAGTGCCATCGGCGACACGGCCGACTCCCTCCGGTCGCCGGCCGTGGCACCCAGTTCTTGCGCGGTTTCAACAGAGCCACCTAATCTGTGTCATCTGCGAAATCTGCAGATCGCCTTTCTGCAGTAACAATCCCGACCAATGACCACGATCGAACTCCACAACCTCACCCGCCGCTACGGTCGACGCATCGGTGTCCAAGGCGTGAACCTCACCGTTCCCCAAGGCCTCGTATACGGCTTCCTCGGCCCCAATGGCGCCGGCAAGTCCACCACCATCCGCGTGCTGATGGGTTTTCTGCGCCCGACCGAAGGCCAGGCACAAATGTTCGGCCGGGATTCCTGGCGCGATGGTCCCCGGGTCCGCGCCGATGTCGGTTACCTCCCGGGCGATCTGCGCCTCTATCCCTGGCTGACCGGCAGCGAAGCCCTTCGCTTGGTCAGCCGCGTCCGCAGGCGAAATCTTGTGGGTGCGGGCTCCGAGCTTGCCGCGCGGTTCAACCTCGACCTGAATGTCCGCGTCCGCAGCATGTCGCGCGGCATGCGGCAAAAGCTCGGTCTCATCCTCGCCCTGGCGCATGATCCGCCGCTTCTCATTCTCGATGAGCCCACCGCCTCGCTCGATCCCATCATGCAGGAACAGCTCTACGAGCATCTTCGCGAGGCCGCGGCCCGCGGCCGCACCGTCTTTTTCTCCAGCCACACCCTCAGCGAAGTCCAGCGCCTTTGCGATCGCCTCGCCATCGTGCGCGAAGGCCGCATCGTCGCCGACGACACGCTTGAGAACCTGCGCTCGCGCGCCAAGCGCGAAGTGATCATCCGCTGGCGCGATGCCGCGCCCGTTCACAACAACCCCCCGCAATTCCTCGATGTGCACGAGCGCACCGATCGCCAGTGGAGCGCGTCCCTCAACGGCTCGGTCTCGGCCCTCGTTCAGTGGCTCGCTGACAAACCCATCGACGACCTCACCATCGGCCAACCCGACCTCGAAAGCCTCTTTCGCCGCTACTACCAGCAGCCGTCACCGGAGTCGCCACGATGAACTCGGTGCTCGCAACCTCTCAAAGTGGCACAGGCGTCTCGCCTGTGCGGAATTTTGGACAGGCGAGACGCCTGTCCCACCTTTTTCAACCTGCATCACCATGAACTCCGGCGTCATCATCAAAACCGCGCGCGAGATCTGGGTCCCAACCCTCATGTTTGGGATCGGCTTGCTCCTGTCGGAGATCCTGCTCGCGTTTGTCTTGCCGTCGGTCGAGAAGGATTTCGGCGGCATCATTTCCCAATTCAAGTTGTTCCAGACACTCCTCAAAGCGCTCCTTGGTACCGACATCGGCGACAAGGTTGGCCCCGAAGCCCTCCAAGCCATCGCGTGGGTTGATCCGGTTGTGCTTGCCCTGGTCTGGGCTCACGTCATCGTCGTCTGCACCCGCATGCCTTCGGGCGAAATCGATCGCGGAACCGCCGATGTGCTCTTCGGCCTGCCCATCTCGCGATTCAACGTCTACCTCTCCGACACTCTGGTCTGCCTGATTGCCGGTGCGGTCGTGATCGCACTCGCGTGGCTTGGCAGTGTGATCGGCGGCCTGATCGCGCCGACTTCATTTCAAACCAGCGCCTCGCGCGTGTTCATCGTTTTGGTGAATCTCTATCTTCTTGGTGCGGCGGTGGGCGGACTCGCGTACCTCATGTCGGCGCTCAGCGATCGCCGCGGCCGCGCCATCGGCGCCGTCTTCGCCATCGTCCTTGCCTCGTTCCTGCTCAACTTCCTGGCCCAGTTCTGGCCGCCCGCCGAGAACGTCTCATTCCTCGGCATCCTGAACTACTACCGCCCGATCAACCCCCTGCGCGAGGGCCTCTGGCCGGTGCGCGACTTGCTGGTTTTAGCCGGTGTTGCTTTTGTTTCCTGGCTCGCCGGCGCAATCATCCTGATCCGCCGCGACATCGCCACCACATGATCAAGGAAGCTAGTCGATCGACTCACGCTTCAAGATTTCAAAATCGTACAAGTCGCTCAACTGTTTGGAGGACATCGCCGGAAGATTTTGGAATCGATCGATGATCGCCCGCGGATTCTTCACCGCCAGTTCGCCCAGCAGCTTGAATTTCGCGGCCAGGAGGTCCTCGAGATTGGCCGTGGTGTTCCGCGCGTGCCTCGCCGGGTACATGATCAGGCCCGAATCGTGCTTCTTGCCATCGGCGGTCGTGATGATGACCGAAGTGGGGATGCCATCAGGATACTTGGCATCGTACTCGCGCCCGCCATGCTCGAACGTCACCTTTTCCATCAGCGCCCGCGTCTGTTTGTTGAAGATCGCTTGGGCGCTGTAGTCGTGCGGGCTGAGCATGAGCGCCTTCCAAAGGTCGTCCGTGCCCGACTTCCCTTTGGGAGAAGTTGTTTGCTCGAGTGCCTTGCGCAGCATCGTGCTCACGATGTACACCATGGAATGGTCGGCCGATTGCCTCGTCTTCGGATCGCGTTTCGCCGGGTCGCCGATGATGCCGAACGCAGGCTCGTAAGCGATGATCTTGATCGACTTGATGTTTCCCGCGCCCCCCTTGAGCAAGTCAGGATTCTTGTGCAGGAGATCGATGAGGCCCTGCAGTGCTCCAGCCGACTGGTGCTCGTACAAGCCCAGCTTGAAGTGCATGCCCATGACCGCGAAATCATCACCCGAATGAGTGAGAACCAGATCAAAGGGCGAATCTCCTTTGGTTTTCTCGAACTGCCGGAACAATGCTTCTGGATTGCGGAAGATGTCCTTGGGGCCGATAAAGCCCTTCAGGGAGCGTTGCATCGACACGATCGCCGCCTCGGTCGACAGCGCTGCCGACGCTCCCTTGGAATCGCTCAGCTGCTTGCCGGCCCGGATCGCTCGCCACGGAATGTAGTGGGCAACGAACATGCCGATCGCCGACTCGATCTGCTCCGGCGTCGCGCCCAGCATCGCCCCGTGGGCCGCCGCCGACCCAATCGCGCCGTGCACCACATGATCGATCTTGTAGGTCTTGAGCGAGAAGACTTCCGCCAGCCGTCCGCGAATCTCATCGATCAGCACCATGCCGCGCAGCGCGAACGCGCCGTCTTTGCCCGCCAGCTGCGCTGCGGCGATCGCCACCGGATAGAAGTCGTTGTGCCCGAACTCGCCGGCGGTGTGGCCGAGCTTGGGGTTGTAGCCGAAGTTGGTGCCGTTGGAATCCCACTCGCGAACCGCCGAGCAGTTGGCGGCGATCGCCTTCTCCGGCGCGACCTGTTTCGATGAGCCAAGAACCGGAACTCCTGCCTGGCTCTTTCCCCTCCCACCCGCGCTTTCACGTGGATACTCAAGCGCCTCATCGCGCAAAAGCGTCGGCGCATTCGTCCTCAGCGCCAGCGCCGACAAGCCGCACAGCACCGCATCGGTGTGAAATAGGACCGTGCGCTCGAGCACCGCTTTGGACGGCTTCCCGAGTCGTCCCTTCACGAAATCGACGGCGAACTGGCCGATGCCCAGTGCCTGATTCGAATCGCGAGACAAAACCAAGGCTTTGGCGGTGTCGACCGCAAGTGATTGCATTGAACTTCGAGAAATAGTCGTTGGCACGGCCTTGAAAGCGGCAGGAGTAATCGAAAGCTGAGCAGCCTGAAATCCAGGTGAGCATTGTTGCAGCCAGATCAGGCATAATACAGCCGAGATTCACGCCTGCCTGCGTGAGGACCGCGAATCGTAGGCCACGCAAATGATCCTGCAAGGAGATCCTCCCATGCCCACAATCGAATGGAACCAAATCAACTGGCTCGCCGTAATCGCAGCGGCATTGGCGGCCTTTGTCATTGCGGGGATTTGGTACAGCGCGCTCTTCGCGACAGCCTGGACCAAAGCCCAAGGTTGGACTGACGATCAAGCCGCCGCGATCAAAGCACGAATGGTTCCGGCGAAATTCTTTGGTGGAATGATCGCTTCGTACTTGGTGCTCGCGTTCGCGATCGCTGTCCTGGCGTCGAAGTTCCAGATCGAAACTCTTGGAGGCGGAGTCGGGCTTGGTCTGTTCGTCTGGCTCGCCATCGCTGCCGTCACGATGACGCACCATCTTGCCTCCGGCAGAGTGATCGCGGCCTACCTGATCGACGCCGCCTGCGAATTGATTTATGTGCCGGTGATGGGACTGATCATCGGCGCATGGCGTTAACTTCGGAGGATTCATGACCGATCTCTTGTCGGGCAATGCCGTCATCGGCCAATCGGGCGGGCCCACCGCCGTGATCAATCAATCGCTGGTCGGAACGGTCGAAGGCCTGCGAACCGCGCCGCGCGCGGGTCAATTCGTCAAAAAGATACTCGGCATGCGCCATGGCGTCCGCGGCCTAACCAAGAGCGACTTGGTTGACTTGACTCAAACCCAACAAGACAAATTGGAGCGCATTGCTGCCACGCCCTCTGCTGCGCTGGGCTCCACGCGCGATAAGCCCGACGCTGAGTACTGCCAGCGCATCCTCGACGCCTGCAGGAAAAATGACATCCGCTACTTTTTTTACATCGGCGGCAACGACTCGTCTGACACCTGCCGCATCGTGCAGGAAATCGCGGCTCAGTCCAATTACGACATGCGGTGTTTTCACATACCCAAGACCGTGGACAACGATCTGCGCGAGAACGACCACTGTCCCGGCTATCCCTCAGCCGCGCGGTTCGTCGCGATGGCGTTCATGGCCGATGCCCTCGACAACGCCGCGCTCCCCGGAATCAAAGTCAACGTCGTCATGGGGCGGCACGCAGGCTTCCTCACCGCCGCCGCCGCGCTGGCGCGCCAAAGCCCACGTTCAACGAACGTGGGCGTCACCGCTGACCGAACCCATCCGCACGAGCGTGAATCGCCGCAGCTTATCTACCTCCCCGAAGTCCCCTTCGACATCGATCGCTTCATCATCGATGTCGAATCCGTCTACTCCAAGATCGGCCGCTGCCAGATCGCACTTAGCGAAGGCATCAAGAACAAAGATGGCAAAGAGATCGGCCCAACTCTCATGAAGCACGTGCAGCGCGATGCCCACGGCAACGTCCAGCTCTCCGGCTCCGGCGCGCTGGGTGATGCCCTGGCCGATCTCATTCGAGAAAAGCTCACACCCGCAGGCGGAAAGCCGCCGCGCGTGCGCGCCGACACCTTCGGCTATATCCAGCGCTGCTGGCCGGACGCCTCGCCGATCGACTCGCGCGAAGCGCGAGCCGCTGGCGGACACGCCGCGAAACTGGCCCTTTCCGGGGGCGGCCAGCGCAGCGGATCGATCACCATCAAGCGAACCGGTTCAGGATCAAAGGGGCAGCCGTACGCCTCGGATTTCGGCTGTGTCGCGCTTGCCGCCGTCGCGGCCAAGACCCGCACCATGCCCAGCGAGTTCATCGGCCCCGACGCCAACGTCGCCAGCGCGTTCATCGATTACGCCGCGCCACTGGTCGGCCAGCTCCCTCACTTCGAGCGCCTCTGAAGCCAAGTCCTCAACGAAATCAAAAACCGACGGGCGCAACGGCTTTGGCTCAACTCGCAACGCGAGCCGATCATCCCATCGCCACCCGCAGTTCATCGGTTGCTGATCGCGCGTGTTGAATCTCACATCGCGCCCATCTTCTTGGCGCGCTTCTCGGCTCGCTTCTCCTTCAGAGTCTTCAAAGCCGGTTTCTTCTTCTCTTTGTTTCGCCGTTGTTCTTTGTTCGCCATGAGCGCAGTATACCGACGCCCGATGGTCGATCAAGTTCGAATCAGCTGGCCGCAAATGAAGACCCAAATCTAGAATTCACTTTCCCTCCGCCTCCTCCGCGGCTCTGGGGTGAAATTGCCATTGAAGCGCCTCCACACAACCGCCGTCACCGAAGCCCGCTTGGACCGCACGGTTCAGCAGCTCACCGGCCTCTCGCGCGCCGGCGTGCGCGGGCTGCTCGACCACGGCTGCGTGAGCATCAACGGCGCCCTTTCGTCAGCACCCCAGGCCACGGTCAACCCCGGTGACGCGGTCAGTGTTCAATACGATCCACATCGACGCTACAAGGAGACCCCCAAACCCGAGCCCGACCCCGCTTACAAAATTCTCTTCGAAGACGACCACCTTATCGTCGTCGACAAATCCGCGCACATCCTCACCGTGCCCACCGCCAGCGGCAAAGGCAAAACGCTGGTCGATGCCCTGGAGCGCCACATCAACCGCGGCAAACCGGCGAGCCTCTGGAAACGATTGCACGTCGTTCATCGCTTGGATCAGGGCGTCTCCGGCGTGCTCGTGATCGCCAAGTCCGCTTCAGTCGCGTCGAAGCTCAAGGACCAGTTCGCCGCTCACAAGCCGAATCGCGCCTACATCGCCATCGTCAACGGCAAGATGGAACGCGACCGCGGCACGTTCCGCAGCCATCTTGCCACCGATTACAGCCTGAATCGCTACTCGACGAGAAAGCCCGGCCATGGTGAGCTGGCGATCACGCACTTTGAAGTGATGTCGCATTCGCGCGACACCACCGCGGTGCGTGTTGAACTCGAAACCGGCCGTCGAAATCAAATCCGCGTTCACTTCGCGGAGGCTGGCCATCCGGTCCTGGGCGATCCGCGCTATCCGCGCCAACTTCGCGAGGCTGATCCAGCCACAGCAGTGACCTCATCGCACCCCAAATGGCGCGCTAAGCGCCTGGCACTTCATGCAGCCAGCCTTGAATTTACACATCCCGCGTCAGGCAAGACAATGCGATTCGAAGCGGACCTGCCGACCGAATTTCACCCTTTTGTGCGCTGAAAGCGGTTGGGGCCCACGTTCATCGAACGTGGGTGAAGAAGGGTGCCACGGGTCGGCCGCTAGGCAGACCCGTGCCGAGTCGCGTGGCATCAATCACCGCGCATGCAGCACGTCTTGTATTTTTTCCCGCTTCCGCACGGGCACGGATCGTTCCGCCCGATCTTGCTTCCCGGTCTCACCACCGGCTTCTTCTTCCCCGACGCCGCTTCCAGATAGCTTTCCTTCAATGCGCGAACATACGCTCCCAGCATCCGCCCGCCGCCGAGCCGGCCTTCTTCCTCCAACTGCGACAGAAACGCAGCGCAAAGCCCCGGCACATCGCCGCGCACTGATTCGGGAAGGCTCAATCGCGCGACCCGCTCGATCAAGCCGCGCTTGAGGTCATTCTCCTCGACTTCATCCGGCTCGATCGACTCCCCTGATCCTCCAGGGCGCTCGCACGCCGCAACCATGAACTCCACCAACACCGCGCTCGCCCGCTCCCGCAACTCCGGCCGCGTTGTCGCCTCGCGCAGCTGATCCGACATGCAGAAGTCGCCGACCCAGTTCTCGATCTTTTCGCGGGTATAGGGGTTGGACATCACGGTGAACTTACTGATCGACGTGTCACGCTTCATCTGTCGGAAAGGGCACGTCATACACATGCAGTAGGTCCTCAGGCAAGGCAAAGCCTGACTCGATACGCACGCGACGAGCCCACTCATGAAGCAACTTCATTTCGTGTTCCCAACGCTGTCGTTGTTCAGGAGTCATCCTTTCGATCGGCCACTCCTTATGACCATCAAAGTCGGGATGCACATTTGGCCAACTGATGCTGCCGGGAGCGGGCTCGTTTTCGTTTGTTGAATCGACAGTCATTTGTGAATCTCCGTGCCGCCACAGCTAGAGAACTTTACTCCTATAATTCCCTTTGGACATTCACCATGCCAAATACCGCAGCCCCATCCGATCGCACTCCTGTCATCCTCGCCGCCAGGCGCACACCCATCGGTAAGTTCCTCGGCGGCCTGAGCAAGACCCCATCACCGCAACTCGGCGCCTACGCGATTAAGGCCGTCCTCGATGCGCTTCCCGCAGCCAAGGACCACGTCGATGAGTGCATCATGGGCTGCGTGCTCCAGGCCGGCCTGGGCCAGAACCCCGCTCGTCAGGCCGGTCTCAAAGCCGGTCTGCCCGACTCCCTCAACGCCCAAACCATCAACAAGGTCTGCGGCTCCGGCCTCCAGGCCGTCATGCTCGCGGCCCAATCCATCAAGGCCGGCGACAACGATCTGGTCATCGCCGGCGGCTTCGAGAACATGTCGCTTGCACCGCATCTGGAATACCTGCGCGCGGGGGTCAAATTCGGCGAAGCCAAGATGATCGATCACATGCAGTTCGATGGCCTCTCGTGTCCGTTCGAATGCTGGGCCATGGGCAACGCCGCCGACTACATCGCGAACAAGTTCAAGATCAGCCGAGCCGAGCAGGATCGCTTCGCCGCGCAGTCCCATCAGCGAGCGGCCCGTGCCTGGAAGGAATGCTACTTCAAGGCCGAGACGGTTCCGCTCACTGCCGAGCAGGTCTCGCAAAAGGAGGGTGTGTCGCAAGACGAAGGCATCCGCGCCGATTCCACCGCTGAGGGCCTTGCCAAGCTCAAGCCCGTCTTCGCGAAGGATGGCACCGTCACTGCCGCCAATGCTTCACAAATCTCCGATGGCGCGGCCGCCCTCATCGTCGCATCACAAAAGAAAGCCCAAGAGCTGGGCGTCAAAGCCATGGCCCGCATCGTCGATTACTGCACAGCAGGCGTCGCGCCCAAGGAAATCTTCGACGCCCCCACTCACGGCCTGCGCACCCTCATGCAGCGCAACAAGCTCACGCCCAAGGATGTCGATCTCTTCGAGATCAACGAAGCCTTCGCCGCCCAGATTCTCACCAACATCACTCAGCTGGGCATTCCCGAAGACAAGCTCAACATCTGCGGCGGCGGCATCGCCCTGGGCCACC
>JAKEEP010000304.1 GCA_022616475.1 Phycisphaerales bacterium
AGCCGCAGCTCGGCGCTGGCGAGCAAGGCTACGGGATTCCCGATTGCCAAGGTTGCGGCCAAGCTGGCGGTGGGCTACACCCTCGACGAGCTCCGCAACGACATCACCGGAACCACCAGCGCGTGCTTTGAGCCGAGCATCGATTACGTCGTGGTGAAGATGCCGCGCTGGACGTTCGAGAAGTTCCCGGAGGCCGATGAAACGCTCACCACGCAGATGAAGAGCGTCGGTGAGGGGATGAGCATCGGGCGAACGTTCAAGGAAGCGCTTCAGAAGGCCATCCGGTCCATGGAAGTGAAGCGCTTTGGGCTGGGGCTGGACAAGAACGACAAGTGGCTGGCGGCCAAGCGCGCGGTCGAGGCCGGCGGTTTGCGCTTTACCGGCGAGGCGAGTCAAGAGATTCCACATGGTTTGGTCGCGGCTGACGGCTCGCCGATCGAGTGGCCGGTGACTGACGAGACACTCAAGCGCAAGCTCACCGTGCCCAGTCAGGGACGACTGTACTACATTCGCTACGCGTTCAAGATGGGCTGGTCGATCGAGCGCGTGAACGAGATGACGAAGATTGACCCCTGGTTCCTTGATCAGATCAAGCAGCTGTGCGAGTTCGAGGATGTGCTGTGCGCTTACGAACGGCTGGACGAGTTGCCGGCCGAGGCGTTGTTCGAGGCCAAGCGGTTGGGGTATTCAGATCCCCAGCTGGCCAACCTCTACCTAGGCGACATCACCGTCAAGACAATCCTCGCGGTGCGGGCCCATCGCAAGAAACTGGGGATTGAGCCGGTCTACAAACTGGTTGACACGTGCGCTGCGGAGTTCGACGCGGCAACCCCGTATTACTACAGCACGTACGAGACCCCCTACAGCGACGAAGCGACCAAGCGACGAAGCGACGAAGGGTCAGCGGCGGGGCAGTGGGGCGCCGGTCGGAACCCCTCCGTCGCTCCATCGCTTCGTCGCTCTGTCGCTTTTGACGATGAAATCCGCGTCACGCCGCGCCAAAAAATCATCATCCTGGGTGGCGGTCCCAACCGCATCGGGCAGGGGATTGAGTTCGACTATTGCTGTTGCCAGGCATCGTTTGCCTGCCGGGATATGGATTTTGAGTCGGTGATGATCAACTCGAATCCGGAGACGGTGAGCACGGACTACGACACTTCGGATTTGCTGTTCTTTGAGCCGCTGACTCTGGAGGACGTCCTGAATGTAGTGGAGCGGCTCAACGGCGGCGGCGTCGATGTTCCGGACCGAAGCGGCGGCGTGGTGGGGTGCATCGTGCAATTCGGCGGGCAAACGCCCCTCAACCTCGCGCATGGGTTGGTCGCGGCGGGTGTGCCGCTGATTGGCACATCGCTGGAATCCATCGACCTGGCTGAGGATCGCGACCGGTTCAAGGTCCTGCTTGATGAGTTAGGGCTGGCACAGCCGCAAAGCGGGATCGCTCATTCGATCGAGGAGGCGGTGAGCATCGCGCAGCAGGTCGGGTATCCGGTGCTCGTGCGGCCAAGCTATGTGTTGGGCGGGCGGGGAATGGAAACGTGCTTCGATGAAGAGGCGCTGCGGCGGTACATGCGTACGGCGGTGGATGCGTCGGAACTGGCATCGGCGCCAATCCTGATCGATAAGTTCTTGTCGGAAGCCATTGAAGTCGATGTGGATGTGATTGCGGATTTTCAGCCGCACGATGCCAGCGCCAGCCGGCAGATCACGTTGGACGGCTCCAAGCCGCAGGCGGTCATTTGTGGCGTGATGGAGCACATTGAGGAGGCGGGGATTCACTCGGGCGATTCGGCGTGCACGATTCCGCCGTATTCGCTGCCACGATCGATCGTAGAGAAGATCAAAGATCAGGCCACGCGATTGGCGCAGCGGCTGCGGGTGCGCGGTTTGATGAACGCGCAGATGGCGGTGAAGGATGAGAAGGTGTACATCCTTGAAGTGAACCCGCGCGCTTCGCGGACCGTGCCGTTTGTGGCCAAGGCCAAGGGCATCGCGTGGGCGAACCTGGCGGCAAAAGTGATGATGGGAGCCTCGCTCAAGCGGTTGACCGTGGGCGAAGTTCCCAACACCGGCTTCTATTCGGTGAAGGAAGTGGTGTTGCCGTTCTCGAAGTTCCCGGGCGTGGATGTGATTCTGGGGCCGGAAATGCGCTCGACGGGCGAGGTGATGGGCATTGATCGGGCGCTGCCGGTGGCGGTGGCCAAGTCGCAGATGGCGGCGGGAGTCAAGGTGCCCACACAAGGGAATGTATTCCTGTCGGTGCGCGAGTCAGACAAGCCGCATTGCATCGACATCGCGCGTCTGCTGGTTTCGATGGGATTCGTGGTGTACACCACCAGCGGCACGCATGAGTTGCTCAAGTCGCACAGCATCAACACCGTGCTGCTGCCGAAGGTTTCGGAAGGGGCGCGGCCGAACATCCTCGACAAACTGGCCAACGGCGAGATTCAGCTGATCTTGAACACGCCGACGCGAAAGGGCGCCAACACCGACGAAGGTCGGATCCGGGCGACCGCGGTGCGCAACAATGTGCCCATGATTACGACCATCACCGGGGCTCGGGCGATCGTTCAGGCGATCGCCGCGCTGCGCGCCGGATCGTGGTCGGTGGCGGCGATGCAGGACTATTTTCCCAATCTGGCCCGGCCGGCGTTGGCGCGGAGGGCGGGGTCCGAAAGCCATATCGCTGCTGGCAAGAGTCAGCGCATTCCGGCGATCACCACGCAGCGCTGAGACGCGCAATGGATGCGCGAATGGATGGGCCGGCGTTATCGGTCTGAGGCCGTTCCCGACCGCACAAAACTGTCGTTGCAGACTCGCGGAACCCGATAGACCGCGGCCCAATGGATCGCCACGGTGGCGGCGCCGCCGGACCTGACAGTTCTTGCGCCAGGAGCATGTTCATGGATCGCATCGTGTCGACCGTTTTCTTTCGCCACCGTCCCGTCCGTTACCGATTCGGCATGGCCGGCGCCGTGATGTTGGCCGTGATTGTCGGGCTGTGGCTGGGCCATCACATGCCCGATCAGAAGGCCCAGGCCTTTCCGTTCATCGGCGGCGCGGCGATCCCGACGTGGGGAACGATGGCCTCGGCCGGGACAGTAGATGAAGCCAGCAGCGACGCGATCGCCCTGTCTGGAACACAGGCGAGCATCGCCGGAGCGACCGGCTCGGGAACCCTGCGGTACAACTTTGTGGTCGTCAACGGCTTCGATTCGCAGTCGGATGGATTCTCGCTCTGGACGCGTTTCCGCGACAACGGCCCGGCCTCGCGCGTGCGCGTCTGGTTCAAGTCGACCGACATCGTGTCGGGCGAAACGTCGACGCTCGCAACCTTCGACAGCAACGACTACCCGACATCGGTGAACTACCAACTGGCGGGGATCGACAACTGCAACGTCATCTGGGACTTTTACAACAAGGTATATTTCGTGGAAGCGCGGCTGGACAAAACCAACTCGACCGGCAACCCCGGCTTGGCGGCGATCCAAGTGAGCGAATTGACCTGTACGCAATGATCGGCGACGCGTCCAGAAAAAAGTGCCAGGCACCTTTTCCTGCAATGATCCGTCGGTGCCGATGGTGGCCTTCGTGAAAAGGTGCCTGGCACTTTTTCCTCGAAGCAGCAGTCTGGCCCAGCGCCCTTGATCCGAGACGTCGCGAAGGCCCCCCGCTACACTACCGGCCATGTCGGCCTGGATTTCCAACAACGCGCAGCTGGTGACCTCGATCATCGTGATCCTGGTCGTGATCCACCTGGCCCTCGGGGCCGCGGCCTACCTTATTCTGCTGGAGCGCAAGGTCGCGGCCTGGGCCCAAGATCGCATCGGCCCCAATCGTGTCGGTCCGCTGGGGCTGCTTCAGCCGATTGCCGATGGGCTCAAACTCTTTTTGAAAGAAGATTACATTCCAGGCGGGGCGGACCGGTTCTTGTTTGTCCTGGCGCCGGGCCTATCGGTGATCGCGGCCATGATCGGATTCGCGGTGATTCCGTGGGCCGGGACCCTGACCATCGGTGGTCAAAGCGTCAAGGTGATGACCGCCGACATCAGCGTGGGCATCGTCTACCTCATCGCGACTGCTTCGCTGGGCGTCTATGGCGTGGCATTGGGCGGATGGGCATCCAACAGCAAGTACTCGTTCATCGGCGGGCTGCGCGCCTCGGCACAGATGATCAGCTACGAAATCCCGATGGGGCTGGCGATCCTGTGCATCATTTTGACGGCGGGCTCGGTGAAGGCAGACGAAATCGTGGCGATGCAGATCGGCCCGGGCCACCAGTGGTACATTCTGCATCAGCCGCTGGCGGCCATTATCTTCTACACCTGCATGCTCGCCGAGGCCAATCGCGCTCCGTTCGACCTGGCTGAGGCCGAGGCAGAGCTCGTTGGCGGCTGGCACACCGAGTACTCATCCATGAAGTGGGCCATGTTCTTCCTGGGCGAGTACGTGCACATGTTCGTGGGCAGCGCGTTCTTCGTTACTCTATTCCTCGGCGGATGGTCGCTGAACCCGTTCGGTGTTGGACCCGATCTGCCGCTGGGAGGCGGGATCGGCATGATCCTGCTGCAATTCGGCATCGTTCTGGGCAAAGTGTTCTTGATGATCTTCCTGACCATGATGGTGCGCTGGACGTTGCCGCGGTTTCGGTTCGATCAACTGATGCGGCTCTCGTGGGAAGGCATGATCCCCGTCAGCCTGCTGGTGCTGCTGGTGACGAGCTTTATGGTGTTCATGGGCTGGATCGGATGGATGTGGGCGGCTTCGCTCGCGACGTTTGCGATCATCTGGTTGGCTCATCCGCTACTGCCGCGGCAGGCGAATCCCAATCGACGCATTCCGTTGATCGGGAGCCGTTTCAGTCCCTTGAGTGATAAGGCTCTGGGGCCGTGAAAGCCAAGACTTGGGCATGGTCATCATGGCGCGGCTGATGGAAACGATCGGCGGGTGCTGGGAATTGTTTCGATTGGGCATGAAGACGCGCTGGCGACTGCGCGGCCCCTATTGGCGCTGGCGGTATGAAACGGCGTTCGGCGCCGACCCGGCGCGACGGCCGACCAAATGGAGCCAATGGCGTTCGGTGATCGAATACGGGCGCTGGGTGCACCGCATGCGGCGCCGATCGTAGCTTTCATGCCACATCTGACTGCGACTCACCACATGCCCGCATTTCACAACTATCAACTATCACCTGACAACTGACAACTGACAACTGACAACTCAACGCTGCCATCTCTAGTACACTGAGCGCTATGGCCAAAGCGCGGACGCATTTCATTTGCCGCTCGTGCGGCGGAGTGCAGGCGCGCTGGATGGGCAAGTGTCCCGATTGCGGTACATGGGACGCGTTGGAGCGGTTTGTTGAACCCAAGCCCGCCGCTGGAGCGCATCGCGAGCTGGCCGAGAGTTGGGTCATGGAGGCCGGAGCCGAAGCGAGCGCTGGCACGGTGACTGCAACCACCGCGACCCAGGCAACCCCACTGCCCGAGATTCAATCAAACGACGTTGAGCGGCTGGCAACAGGCATTGGCGAGTTCGATCGCGTGCTGGGCGGCGGCTTGATTCCTGGATCGGTGATTCTCCTGGGCGGTGACCCAGGCATAGGCAAATCGACGCTCATGCTGCAGGCAGCGGGCAAAATGGCGCAGCGCGACCACAGAGTGCTGTACGTGACCAGCGAGGAATCGGCCTTTCAGACTCGTTTGCGAGCCCAGCGCCTGTTCGGAAACGACGGCGTGCAAATCGGCACAGAGTCCGCACCAATCGCTGCCGTCGATGGAGTGGATCAACTGCAGAATCTGTACGTGCTGGCCGACACAAACCTCTCGCGCATCGTCGAGCAGGCCCGCAAAGTGCGGCCCGCCGTGATGGTGATCGATTCCATTCAGATGATCTACAAGCCCGATGTGCCGGCCTCGCCCGGCAGCGTCACCCAACTTCGGCGAACCTGCATGGACTTGGTCTACGTCGCGAAGATCTCGGGCATGGCGATTGTGCTGGTGGGCCACATCACCAAAGACGGCCAGTTGGCTGGCCCGAAACTGCTCGAACACCTGGTTGACGTCGTCCTGTCGTTCGAAGGCGACCGGCATCACGCACACCGCGTCGTGCGCGGAATCAAGAACCGGTTTGGGACCACCCTGGAGGTGGGGCTCTTTGAGATGACCGGAAGCGGACTGGCGGAAGTCACGAACATCGCGGCGCTGCTTGATCCCACTGTCCGAGCGGCGCCAGGATCGGTCATCTGTCCGGCCATGCACGGCACGCGCTGCCTGCTGGTTGAGATTCAGGCACTAACAGCCAACGGCCTCTTGGGCGCGGCCAAGCGACGGACTTCGGGTGTGGATTCGAATCGGCTGGCCATGTTGATCGCCGTGCTCGAAAAGCATGGCGGGCTGCGACTGGCCGATCAGGATGTGTTTGTCTCGGCGGTGGGCGGGTTGCGGGTGGTTGAGCCGGCGGCCGATCTGGCGATCTGTCTGGCGATTGCGGGGGCTCATTTGGGCCGATCGCTGCCGGCGGGGATTGCCGCCATGGGGGAGGTCGGATTGGGTGGCGAGCTTCGGCACGTACACCAGGTCGAACAACGGGCTCGAGAGGCTCAACGGTTGGGTTATCGGACGATCATCGCCCCCGCCCCGCCAACCAAGCAAGACAAGGCATGCCACGCGCATGGACTGGCCGGCTTGGATTGGAGTCTCGCGAGCACGGTGGCGCGGTCGATGGAAATGTTGGAAACGCCGTCAAAGACCCGATAACCAGCCGCCTAAGCCAATCAGACCAAGGTCCAGGCGAGCAATCACAAACTTTGGGAAGGCGATTTGTTAGTGTTTGGAAATATTTTTTCCAAATCGAGCCAATGTGGGAAACGGCCGCGATGAACCAGATTTTGGCTTGTTTTGTGGTGTTTGGCCTCACCAGAGACCTGTGAATAACTTGCCGTGGACGCACGCAGGGCTCGACATTTTTTTCGGTCGGCATGGCGTTGACAAACGGAAACGTTATGATCCGCCTTCAATAAAGCGGCCCAGAAAGGCCGATATTTGTAGCACTGTCCGTTCCAGGCCGTGTGGGCCTGGGCAAGGGCGGACGGGTGGATGAACAGGACTTTGAGCCGGGAGCGGCCACAGAGTCCGACAGATAGGAGAGTCTTGTAATGAATCTGAAGACGCGAGTTGGCCTGCTCGCTGGTGCCGCTGCGCTGACGCTGACTGGCGTCAGTTCCGCTGATACGGCGACCGGCCAGAATAATGACGAGTTGGCGCAGCGCCTCGCCGCGGCGGAAGCGAAAATCGCCGCGATGGAGGCTGCCCAAAACCAAACGTGGCTCACTGAACAGCGCGCCACCGAAATCCGTGGCTTGGTGCAGGATGTTCTTGCCGACGCCGACACCCGCGCCAGCCTCCTGCAGGCCGGCATGACCAGCGGTTACGACAACGGCTTTGTCCTGGGAAGCTCAGACGCCAACTGGCTCCTGCGCACCAACTTCCTGATGCAGCAGCGGTTCAACTTCAACTGGCAGGACGATGGACCCGGCATTGACACGACCCGCTACGGCTTCGAGAACACCCGAAGCAAGTTCATCATGAGCGGTAACGTGGTCAACCCGACTTGGTACTACCTGGTCGATATCAACGTCGGCAGCGGCACCGGCCAAACCGGCACGCTGAACGCCTATTTGGGGCACGACTACGGCAACGGCTGGAAGATCCAAATGGGATCGATGAAGTTGCCATTCACCCGCGAAGCGCTGGTTGATGATCAGTTTCAGTTGGCTGTTGAGCGAACGAACATCGATTCCATTTTCGGCGGCGGCTATGTCGACGGCTTGATGGTTCGCTACGCCGGTGAGAGCTTGCAGTTCATGGGCACGTTCTCGGACGGCTTCGGCACCGGTCAAACGCCGTGGCAGACGCTCGACACCGAATTCGCCATCACCGCCCGTGGCGAGTACAAGTTCAGCGGCACCTGGGATCAATTCAAGGATTTCAGCAACACCAAGGCCGATGAATCGGGCGTGCTGCTGGGCGCGGCTATCCATTTCCAGAACGGCGAGAACGGCACGCCAGCGACCGAAACCGACTTTGTCGCGTTCACGGCTGATGCGTCTCTGGAGTTCGGCGGCGCCAACCTGTTTGGCTCGGTGGCCTTCGTAGACACCGAGACCGGCACGGTAGACGTCAGCCCCTTCGCAATAGTGCTTCAGGGCGGCTTCTTCATCACCGACAACTGGGAGTTGTTCGGACGTCTGGAGTGGGCGGACTTTGACGTGGTCGGCGCCGAGGATCTGTCGATCTTCACAGTCGGCGCCACCCGGTACTTCTCCGGCCAAAACGCCAAGTGGACGACCGATGTCGGCTTCGGCCTGGAGGAAGTGGAGGTTGCCGATCCGATCACCGCCTGGCGCGTGGACGCCCCGGGCCAGGACGGCCAGGTCGTTCTCCGCACGCAGTTGCAGATTCTGTTCTAAGTCAAGTACGAGCCGCGACCGTCAGGGAGCGGTTGACCGAACGACTCACAAAGCCCGCCTTGATTGGCGGGCTTTTTCTTGCGCTAGGGCGCGAGCCGCCTGGAAACGGGAGGGTCGTATCCACAGATGGCACAGATAGCACAGATGAGAGCGAGATCGAGCGCGATTCTCTTCATCTGTGATATCTGCGAAATCTGTGGATAGCCCTGATGGTGCCGAGCCGGGACAGCTTGGCAGCCGGGATATTGGCGGTATGATCCGCACGTGGCCGCGTAGCCGCGAGGACTGGAGGCGAGCGAGTGATGCATCGACTGGCAAGGGCGCACACGCTGATAGGGCTGGTTGCGGCATCATTTGCCTCCGCACATCTGGCGATGGCGCAGGACGCCGCCCCTTCCGGGGGCGGGGGCGACGATCCGGTGCAGGCGCAGCTGCGGCAGATGCAGGAGCAGTTGGAGGCGCTGCGAAACGAGAACCAGACGATGAAGGGGGAAATCGATGAGCTGCGCGCCGCGACCAATGAGGATTGGCTGACCGAAGCGCGGGCCGACGAGATTCGCGGCCTGGTGAGCGAAGTGCTGTCCGACGCCGACACCCGCGCCAGCTTGCTGCAGGATGGGTTGATGGCGGGGTGGA
>JAKEEP010000039.1 GCA_022616475.1 Phycisphaerales bacterium
CACGGCGATCGTGCCATCATCGGCGGCGAAGGCAACGGCGGCGTCATCTTCCCGCCCGTCTGCTGGGTGCGCGACAGCTACTCCGCCATGGCGCTCGTCCTCAGCTTGCTCGCCGCAACCCGCTTGCGGCTTCGCGCGCGCGTTGATCCACTCCCGCGCTACACGATGATCAAACACAAGTTCGACCTCGAGAGCGGCGACACAGACTTTGTAAGGACCGCGCTCGAGCGAGTCCAGAAGCGATTCGCCGATCAGAGAATCTTGACCATTGATGGCGTGCGCATCGACGCTGAAGATGGCTGGGTGCACCTTCGCCCCAGCAATACCGAGCCCATCATCCGCCTGATCGCCGAGGCAAGAACCGACTCGCGCGCCTGGGAGCTGATCGATGCAGTCGCGCTCGCGGCGGGACTGACGCGAGCTTAATCACTTTCCAACTTCTTCTAGAGTTGCAAGGTGATACGCTGCAGCGCTGCGCACTTCCTCATCCTCTGCAACCATAAGTTTCACCAGCACATCGCGTCGATCTTCCAACTCGCGGCTTGGAATGCGATGGTGAAGCAGCCATGCAGCATGGCTACGTACCGACGGCTCGGCATCCAGCACGCCGGCGAGCGCCGATTCAACGAAGAACGCTACGTCCATGTCATCCATCATCGCCAACGCGTCTAATGCCTCAGCTCGAACTAGCGGTTCTGGGTCGTTGAGCGCTGCCCGAATCATCTCACGGCACTTGACGTTTCGAAGTCCGAAATTGCTTAGGGCCAGCAGCGCGCGGGCCCGCACTTCTGCCTTGGCGTCATATTGAAAGGCGTCCGCAAGGCTATCAAGCACGTCTTCGGTCGCTGTCTCGCGTCGGATCATCGAGCCGATTGCCGACGCTGCCAAGCTGCGTACTTCCCAATCGGCATGCGCTAGGGCCACAACCAAATGCGGGAGCGGTGCATCTGAGTACTGGCCGAGCACTCTCATGCCGGTTACTCCGGCTCGGCGAATTCTTACGTCCGGGTCGCCGAGCAATGGTAATAGCCGGTCGATCGAGGCCTGAGGATCTAGCGGGTCCGCGCTGTAAATCGCGGCCCATTCACGTAGTTGGGAGTCCGTATCGTTCAGGAGCGAAAGAAGCGTCCCCCACATTCGACGGTGCACGTCGTCATCCTTCCGTCGCGCCGACATCACGTGAACGAGCCAGTTGAAAGCAACTCGCCGCTTTGACGGCGGCTCATTGCTCTCGATCAGAGTGACGCAATGAGATCCAAGAAGACGAAGTTGCCAATCCCATAGATTCTCGGCGCTGACGAGCCAACTGCCTTGGAAATCCGGATGTTCGTAGCTTGTGCGCTTCTCCAACCCGTCAAAAGCCCATTGGTTGTCGTGCATGTAGACACCCAGCACCAGCAACGTTGTCGGCATGAGCGATGTCCAGCCATCGCGCTGCACTCTTGGTTGCACAGTGAGGAACGAGGCAGCCAGAATCACCATGAAGCCCGCCATCACCCAGCGCCAGTTCCGCCGCGTCTTGTACAGCTTGCTTTCGCGCTTCGCCACTCGCCCGCATTCGGGACACTGCAGTCCCGCAGTTGCCGACATGTCGTACCAGCACTTGGAGCATCGCCGCTTCGCGCGCGAGCGGTCGACAAACAGCGCCCACAATGCAAGCGGATGAATGCTTGCCGACGCCAGCCGCCCGCCCGAGCGGTCCGCGAAGAGCGCCCACAATGCAATTCCAACCCCGACCAGCCCCAGCAACGCGCCACCGCTCCAATAGAGCAGATCAACCGGCATCGACTTAGTATACGGTCGCGCACAGTCCACAATCCCAGTTCGTCAATCGCCACTCGTCAATCGTCAATCGATTCATGCTCGCCACCTATCACAACCACTCAACCTGGTCTGATGGCAAAGCCTCAGTCGCCGAACTCCTCGCCGCCGCGCGGCGCATGAATATCGCCGAGCTTGGCATCTCCGACCATTGGGTCCTTCATCCGACCGGCAAGCAATTCAAATGGGCCATGCCAACCGATCGGCTTGCCGATTACGTCGCCGATCTCGTCGCCCAGCGCGATGATTCAGCCGACCAGGGCGGACCGGCCCTCCGCATCGGCCTTGAAGTCGATTGGTTCCCCGGTCACGGCGAAGCGCTTCAAACCGCGCTGGGCAAGCACAACTTCGATTACCTCATCGGCTCGGTGCACCAAATTCAGCTTTCCGATCTCCCCGCCGGCGAATTCGTCATTGACACGTCTGCCGCTTCGTGGCAGAAACTCACTGAATCCCAGCGAAATCAGATCCATCGCCAGTATTGGATCAACATGAATTCGCTTGCCCAAAGCGGCCTGTTCGACATCATCGCGCACATCGATCTGCCTAAGAAATTCGGCTTCTATCCGACGATCGACCTCTCCCAACCTGTTGGCGATGCACTGGACGCGATTGCGGCAGCGCAGAAAACGGCAACGTCGGGTGGGGGCAACTCGATCGTCGAGCTCAACACAGCCGGCTGGCACAAGCCCTGCAACGACGCCTATCCAACGCTCGACATCCTGCGCGAGTGCCGCAGGCGCAACATCAACGTCACCCTCAGCGCCGATGCCCATCAACCCGAGCACCTGCTGCGCGACTTTCTTCGCGGCGCCGAGCGCCTGGGCCAAGCCGGCTACACGCACCTGGCACGCTTCCACCAGCGGCGCGTACGGTTCGAGCCATTGACCGACGCGGTCCCGATCGAGAGAGCCAGCAATCTTGGTTAAACTTGACCCATGGCGCAGCACTGGCTGATGAAGTCGGAGCCGGAGACGTACTCAATCGACGATCTCAAGCGCGACAAGCGCACCGGCTGGGCAAACGTCCGGAGCTACCAGGCGCGCAACTACATGCGCGATCAAATGAAGGTCGGCGACCTCGTCCTTTTCTACCATTCGGGTGGCGATGAGCCCGGCGTGGCCGGCATCGCCAGGGTCTGCCGCGAAGCCCATCCCGACCCAACCGCCCTCGATAAGCGGAGCGAATACTTCGATCCCAAGGCAACCAAAGGGAACCCGATCTGGATGATGGTGGATGTGGAGTTCGTCGAGAAACTCCCCCATCCAGTCTCCTTGAAGGCGATGAAGGCCGAACCGAAGCTCAAGGGCATGATGGTGCTGCAGCCCGGCCACCGGCCGAGCGTTCAACCGGTGAGTCCAGAGCACTTTCAGCTCGTGAGAAAGATGGGAACCATTCGGCCCGATCGCTGACGCGTCGCCAATCTTCACGATCGGCATGGCTTCAGCGTCGCAATCATTGTCAATCCGCCCTTGACCTTGTCGCCCTTCTTCACATGCACAGTCACATCGGCCGGCCGCGGCAAGATCAGCTCGGTCGTCGATCCGAACTTGATCATTCCAAATTTCTGCCCACGCTTCAATCGATCGCCAATCCGCAGCGGGCAGACGATGGCCCGGGCGATCATTCCCGCCACCTGACGCACGCCAATGGTTTCGGTGACGTCGCTCAGGTCGCCGTGCATGATGCGCATCGTGATCAGGTTCGATTCATTGACCACGGCTGACTCTTCGGTCTGCGCATTGAGGAATTTCCCGGCTGTGTGTCGCAGCGCCACCACCTCGCCATCACACGGCGAGCGGTTGATGTGCACGTTCAGCACGCTCAGAAAAATGCGGATGATCTTTGCCGGTCCGTTGTTCGCGATCGCCGGGTGGTGATCAACCTCCAGGACCGCGCTCACGGTCCCATCAGCCGGACTCAGCATCGCACCCGGCGGCAAGTCCCCCGGAAGTCGCCGCCACGGATCGCGAAAAAACGACAACAGCGCGAGACAGACCACCAGCACCCCCACGACCGCAGGCCACCAGCCCAACCAAACAAAAACGCCGACCAGGATCGCCATCACAACCACGATCGGCAGCCAGACACGCGTTCCATACGGAGTCAAAAGCATAAACGCATAAAGCATAAACGCAGAAACGCAGAAAGATGAAATCCCCACGACGGAAACGCCCCAAGCCTCCGCGTGCCGTCTGATGTGGGAACTGCTAAAACAAAGCGGGCGAGCGCTTCACGCTCACCCGCTGACTCTCTTTATGCGTTTCTGTGTTTCTGTGTTTCTGTGTTTCTGTGTTTCTGTGTTTCTGCGTTTACTCGCTCGCCTTGCCCAGGAACAGTCCGATCAATCCGAAGATGACCGTCAACCCGAGCAAGCCGCCGGCCCACATCCACAGGTTCTGCGCGAACATCGTCGCCAGTTGAGGCGTCGCGCCCGTCACACCGACATACGCAATGATCCCCACGCAGACCATCGCTGCCAGGGCGCCAATGAGCAGGCCCGCACCCAGGCCCGAGCCTGAGCCGTCGTACGCTTCATACATCACCGGCATCGCCACACCGGCGCCGCGCCGCGCATCGTCCGCCTCAGCGGAAGACGCCTCAAACAAGCCCGAGGCATTCGCAGGAATCTCAATGTTGGCGTCTTCGCTGGTGTAGACCTCTTCCAGCAACTCGGCCCCCAGCGATGTGTCATCGCTCTCGCGAGTCAGGTCCAGCAACCCGCTGCCCGATCCCACCGACTCCAGGCTCAACTCATCGTCAACCGTTTCGCCTACCTGGGTTTCACCCGACCCGGCCTCGCCGCCGTGGTCGGTGTCGAACACGCTCACGCCCGTGCCTTCGCGGGAGTCGGCCAGGCCGATCGCCGAGCCGCTCGCGCTGCTGGCATCGGCCTTCAAGTCCAATCCCGACCCGCTCAGTCCGATGCCCGAGCCGGCGCTGGTGTCTTCCAGCTCCAGGTGCACTTCGCTGCTTTCCTCATCGCCGCCCGCCAGCAAATCGATCTGATCGACCTTGAACATGAGCTTGTCGCGGTCGCGAAACTCCTGAATCTGGCCGCTCTTGGCCATCGCCTTCACTTCGTCAGGCGTCTTCTTGAGCTTCTGGGCCACTTCCTCGAGCGTGTAGAACATCTTGGCCATAGCCACAAACCTCCAAATCCCGGGAGCGAACGATCATCTTCAAGCGGCATCGGGCGCGCGCAAAATGACACACGCGCCCCACCGATCCGCTTGTAATTCCTTACGTTACAGGCCGGCCGCGGTTCCCGCAAGATGAAAGTGGCGAATGCAACCGTGGTGTGCCGGTCAGCCGATATGAGCGATTCCAAGCGCTCTCCAATGGTTATGGGCACTCACCCCAGGCAGCCACCAGCAAGAGCAAATCCTCCACATTGACCGCGCCGTTGCCGCTCAGGTCGGCGACGCAGCCATCGCAGGCTCCCCACACGCCGATCATCGCCAACAGGTCGCTCTCGTCAACGCTGCCATCACCTGCCGAGGCCGGCGGCTCGCTCGCAGGCGCGATATCAGCCGGGCAGCTGAGGGCATCGTCGTCGGGTATCACCGGCGGGTATCCGCCTTCAGGCGACTCAAAAGCCCCGATGTCGACCGTACCGTTCACCCTTCGTGCCGCCAAATCCAGATCGAGTGAGGTTCGCTCCTGGACATTCTCGTCTGCATCAAGATCAAACTTGTCCTTGGGGAGCAACACGTTTTGTCCGGCATCGATGCACGTCGATATGCCGCTGAGCCGCGGATTGTCGTCTTCGGTGCCGTACACATCATCGGGCCCATCGGCATCAATGAAAAGCGGGTCATCTCCCGAATTACCGCTGCCGCCCAGCGCGCCGGTCCAACCCATCACGCAGCAATTGGTGAGGCTCAAGCTTGCACTTGGGGCGCCAACGACTTGCAATGATTCCGTAGCGGTCCCCACCGAACCGTTATTCCAGAAGATGCAATTAGAAAACTCGGCGGCTCCCATCACTCCGACCGCCGCTGCATCGGTCGGTCCTGGATGAGTCTGGTTCCCGACAAATGTGCAATTCACGAACTTTCCGGGGAGGTTTTCCGGCACGGTGGCTGCGTTGCTGAAGAGTTCAGCGCTATTGCCACTGAATAGACAGTTGACGGCAAGTTCAACGCCATCGACAGCACCGGCGCTGGCCTGACCAGCGCTGTTGGAGTAGAACTTACAATTGATGAGTTTCTTGGCGCCTTTCGCTGCCCCTCCACTGTAGGTCGCGATGTTACCAATGAACGTGCAATCGACCGCGAGTTCGGACCCTCCTATGGCTCCTGCGCCTTCTGCCGTGTTCCCCTCGAATGTGCATGAATAGAAGATGGCGGGCCCGGCGACCGCGCCACTTCCAACGCTGGCCTGATTGCCTTCAAACATGCAATTGTGGAATTCAGCGCCGCCGGCAACAGCCCCGCCAGTGCCCGCGGAGGGGGTCGGCATTCCAACCTTGTTCTTCTGGAATTTGCACCCCTTGAAGACCGGTGAGCCTGCCCCGGCCAACACGGCGCCACCGGCATGAATGGCCTTGTTCGACGCAAACGTGCATTCGACAATGGTCGGTGAAGCATTGTTGTTCAGGATGAGCCCGCCCCCAGAACCGTTGTGCGCTGGGCTCGAAAGAACCTCCGAAGCATTTCCGCCTGTCACGGTCAGGCCGCGCAGTTTGGCACGCCGATCAACCGCCGTAGCGGTAACAACATGGAAACTGTTCTCCTCAATGTTCTGGCCGGCAGGTGTGTCGTCATTGTTTAGATCGCCGCTGAGTTTCGTCACGTGGGCAACCGGGTCCCAGGCATCCGGGTCCTCGGCTCCAACACCGCCAAACCCACCGCGCACGACCACGCGCTTGGGTAGCTTGAATGTCGCCGTGCGATCTCCCGTTGAGCTCGGTTCATACGTTCCGGCCCCAATATGAATCTTGTCACCCTTCTTCGCGATCGCCAAAGCCGACTGCAGGTCAAGGAAGGCGTTTTCCCAACTCGTGCCGTCGTTCAGACCCCTCGTGGCGCTGTCATCGACGTAGAGGATCGCGCCGAAGGCTGGCATTGAAATCCAGACACAGACTGCAAAAACGATTGATCGCGCGCAGATCGGTCGCATTGGTCCCACTCCTCATCGAGAATCCCCCGGCGCGTCAAAGATAGTTAGCCATCACCAACGCATCGGCCATCAGTTGGCGCACCTAAATTGGCCCAGCTTGCGTGCTGGCTTACTGCACGATCGCGATGTGTCTAAGCAGTTCAAGCAGGTCGTTCATATCAATCACACCATCGCCGCCCGCGGGCGCAATGTCGCCGCGGCACCCCCGGAATAAGTCGCGTCCCGATCGGCACATGCCCCAGCCGCTGACGAGCACGGAGACATCCACCGCATCCACGACGCCATCGTCATTCAGATCATGCTTCGCACCCGATTCATCGCCGCCCGTCCCTGGACCGCCCATCATCGCCGCCGCCGAGTCGCCCATCAGGAACAGATACGCCCGGCCAGCATCGTCGCCGCCCGCGTCGTTGAACGGCGCCCCGACGATCAAATCGTCAAGCCCATCATCATCGACATCGCCCGCGTTGGCGACCGATGTGCCAAACTTGTCGGCGTCAGCCTCACCAAAAAACTGGTCGACCAGAATTCCGCTGAAGCCATTGAAGACCCACGCCGCGCCGGCGCTGGTTCCATTCATGTCGGCAAGCGGCCCCGATGCGGCGATGTCGGCAAACGTGCTGCCGTGGAAGTTGCCCACCGCGACCGCCGAGCCGAACCGATCGTTCGGGTTGCCGCCGCTGATCGTGTACCGAATGCACATGAACCCGCCGCAGCCGCTCTGGCTCGGATTGCCGATGTTCCGGTAATACACCTTCACCTGGCCGCTATTGCTGCCGTTGGCGTCGTTGTAGGGCGCGCCGATCAACAGCATTCCGTGCGGGCCCGATGAGGCGAATCGCATGCCGGAGATCGATGTGCCGAATCGATCTCCTGCGTTGTCGCCGTTCACCTTCAGGAGTGAGCCCCCCGTAGCGCCCGAGAAGATCGAAACCCGGCCGGCGTCGTTGCCGCCCGCATCGTTCCGCGGCGACCCGACCGCGAAGTCGTCGTTGCCGTCGTTGTTCAGATCGCCCACGCCGTCCACCGCCCACCCAAGCTGCTCACCGGCCGACTGTCCGGTCTTGGTGTAGATCGCCGCACCATCGACCCCGTTGAGCACATAGGCCCGCCCCTTGCTCGTGCCGCCGGTATCGTTGAACGGCGCGCCGACGATCACATCATCGAATCCATCTTCATTGACGTCGCCGGCGCAGCCGACGCTGTGCCCCAAGCGGTCGCCAGCCGCCTCGCCTTCAAATTCCCAAAGGAACGAGCCATCGAAGCCGGAGAAGACCATCACCTTGCCGGCATTCAAGCCGGTGTCGTCGCTGTAAGGCACGCCGATGATCAGGTCGCTCACGCCGTCATCATCGACATCGCATTCCGCGGAGACGGAAAACCCGAACTGATCGTCGGCGAACTCGCCGGTCATGTCATCGAGCGGATCGAGATTGGGGCCTTCGTGCAAATAGACCCGTCCGATGTCGTTGGCCCCCAGATCGTTGCGCGGCGCGCCCACCAGCACGTCCTCGTTGGCGCCCAGGTTGAAACGCGCGCCGCCGGCGACGGCCTGGCCGAAGCGGTCGCCCGCTTCATCGCCGGTGAGAATCTCATCAGCCGCGGCGGCGATGTCATCGTCGCCCACCGTCAGCGTCAGAATTCCCGTGCCCGATGCCGCCATGAAGCCGCCCACGCGGATACGGTAGCACTTGCCCGCTTCGACGTTCACGGTGAACTGCGAGGTCGCCGATGAGCAGCCCACAGTGTCATCGCTGCACGCCAGCAAGGCGAAGTTTGTGCACCCGCAGCCCGAATAAACCGCGATGACCGTGTCGAAATCGGCATCGTCGCAGGTGCTGATCCGCAGCGGCCCGTTGAAGGTGCTCTGAAACTTGAACCAGACATCAGCGCCGATGGACGTGCACGGCACCGGGGGACCGGCGTAAGTGGCTCCGACGGTGGTGAAGGGGTTGAGGCCGAGGGTGAGGGTGTCGGCGTTGGCGCAGGCGTCGTTGGCGGGGGTAGCGCCGGCGAGGCAGAGCGAGGACTGGTAGAGGGTGGCGAGCAGGCTGAGAGCGGCCAGGCTGCGGAGGGTGCTATGGGGGGTGAGCGGGGCTAGGGGTGAGCGGGACATCGACGGGTTTCTCCATCCAACCTGACGCGGGCGGTGCGGACGAGGTGTCGCAAAGCGCCGTCAAAGCCGTGGCAATCAGTCCAGAAAGGGCGTAACAAGGCGATTGTAACGCAGATTTCGCTCAAAACGGGCGAATGGTTGCCAACAGGGGAAAAGGGCGTTTTGTTCGGGGAATCTGGAGATTTGGCGGGTTTTGGTCGCGCGACCACGGAGACGATTTATGCAGTGGCGCTTTTTGGATGGGATGTAGTTTTGGAAGTGGACGGGGCGCGGGTTGGGCGGGCGGCAAGTGGGGCAAGGGCTTTACGCGCACGCGAGTCAAACGTCCAAAGTCTAAACGTTTAAACGTCCAAACGTCTCATCTAAATGACCAAAGCCTAAATGACGGATCGTCATGCGGACGCGACGCGAATGTTTCAGTCAGTCGCGGCGCTGATGGTCACGTCCGTTGGGTCAATGATCAGGTCCATGTTGGTCCGAACCCGAAACGTTGAGAGCGCCGATGACCGTTGGGCGTAGAAAAAGTCCATTTGATAGGTGCGCCCATCGATCAAGCCAAGGCGATCAAGATCGACGATCTGACTGGTTCCTTGAACCCTGCCGCCCAGGTCGATGACCAAGGCGCCATCGAGAAAAACCCAGCAATCGCCTGTGCCCTGGAATTCCAGGAAGCTGCCATTGCAGGCGTGATGGGTGAAGTCCAACTGGAAGGTGTAGGTGAAGTAGTTATTGTGCGACTCACCCTCATTGCCGAAAAGCTGACTGTCGATGGGATAGAAGCCGTCGTCGAGGTACTCGTAAACGCCCGAGCCGTTATCGGTCATCTCCACCGACAGGTTAGCCGACATGTTGGTTCCCGGAAGGTCGGTGTACCACTTGCTGAAGGCGGAGTCGGAGACGAGTCCGCCGGTGCTGGCCGCGCCCTTGGTTCCGGCCGTGTCGGCGAGCGCCACGTTGCACATGTCCAACGCTGGCGCGGTATCGACGTGGAATCCCGCGTGATTGTTGAACTCCAGGGTCTTGCCAATGAACCTGCCAAAGAACTCGGCTTGGTTGTAGACATAAAGCGAAGCGTTGGGTGAAACGAAATCCGCGTAGATCTTCGCCTGGTTGTGGATGCCAAATTGAGCGGTGCCGAAGTTGTAGATCGTGGTCCGGCTCGGCTTGGCCGGATCGCCCACAGTCACGTGGTTCCAGCTCATGCCGCCGTTCTTCATGTACAGCTCGAGGGTTGCTCCAGCGTTGAGCGAAATGATCGAGCCGTTGTTGAGCGTGACGACATCTTCGCAAAGGATGCGGACCGGC
This sequence comes from Phycisphaerales bacterium, assembly GCA_022616475.1. Taxonomy (GTDB): domain Bacteria; phylum Planctomycetota; class Phycisphaerae; order Phycisphaerales; family SM1A02; genus JAKEEP01. Next base: position 10,367 of record JAKEEP010000039.1, read on the forward strand.
CCGCTTATTTTCAGCGTTCCGGTAAGGGTGAACTTCTTGCAGTGAAGATCGCTGGACATGGTCGTGGTGGTGGCAATGGTTTTGTCGCCGACGTTGGGGAGCGACTTCAGCGACAACGGCACGACGATCTCGGGCATGGGCGCCCCGACGGAGTACGTCGCCGGAGGTCCGACGTTGGCGCCGCCATAAGGGCCGATGGCGGAGTTGTAGGTGTTGACGGTGCCAATGCCGGGCGTGGGGGTTGCAACAGCGACGGGGATCGTGCCCGGCGCGCCGAACTTGTGCATGTGAAGGTGGGGAGCAATCGGCCGGTTGGCGCTGTCTCGCCACTGGGTCGTCACTTTGTATCCAGCGCCCGTATACACCGGGCGACTGTTTGAACCCAGATTCAGCGACATGTTTCCCGCATAGTGGCCGTTGCCGCCCGAAGGGGCCGCCGTGAACTCGGCATCGGTTCGACGAAAGTCGCGAACGACCCCCGGCACGCGAACCGTGTCGCCGGACGCCGCGGCAACTTGCTGAACAATCAACCCATTGGGCAGGATGACCGCAGAATATGCCAGGAAAAAAAGAACGAAGTAACCGGACAAGGTACTGGCAACTTTTGGGCGCATTGCGTATCGCTTTCCATCCTCTTACAAATTACAAATTAGAGACAACAGAACATTAAGAACCCCTCAAGGCCAATCCAAACGCTCTATCGTGAATTGCGCACAAGGCTGAAAGCACTGCATTGTGGGCAAGAGTGGCAATGTGCGACGAAGGGGCAAAGCTGACACGGCGGCAGTGCCCAACGGCTCCCCTCGGAAAGAGCTGCTCGCTCGTCAGACCTGGCGTGAATTGGGGCTAAGGCGCGAGGGTATCGCGGCCGAGGATCCCGTCGGTGGTGAGGATGTGGTGTGAGACGATGGTTCCAGATCGATTCGGGCGAGGAAGGGTGAATCGCATGGGGGCCGGGGATGTGCGAGGAGGATCGGTTGGTCTTGTTCGATGTTGAAAGCCGAGAGTGGCGACAAATGTCGCTGGCATTGGACCAATGGCGGAATGTCGAGACTTCGCCGGATGGCTCGGAGATCTGGGTCTGGACCAAGCACTCTCCGGTTGTTCATCGATATCGACTGCCAACGGGTTTTGGTGATGGTCTTGAGTGAGGCAAGCCGCGAGCGATGGCCACCACGCCAATTCCGAGCATCGCGAAGTACTTCATTGATGACTCCTTTTCCATCTCGATGAGCGCCGCCGCGCCGGCGCGGCGAGCGCTTCGAAGACGTCGGTCATGGGGCGTTGATAGGCAAGTCGTGACTTGCCTGTCAATATGGATTCTTCGGGGATTGTTGATTTTCTTCGGTTTCGTAAGTGCGGCAACGGCCCTCAAAGCGCCCGCTCATGGACCTGGATGCACCGCAGAAAGGCCGGATTTCGTGGAGCAGGGCTCAGCCGCGTTGGGGGTTACAAGTTCCGCTAACCGAACGTCTAGGGACAAGAACAATTTGCCTGCTTGAATGCCGATTGCCATCAACATGTGGAGTAGTAATAGCACAGGAGGAGAAAGGCCATGAACATCTTCCGAACGCAACTTCGCCGGGTGTGGATGTCGACCTTTATCGCGACCTTGACCACCGCCACCGCGCGCGGCGCCGATCAATACCTCCTGGTCGACATCGGCACCCTTACCAATCGATCCAGCCAGGGTCTTGGAATCAACCAGGCGGGCGACATCGTTGGCTGGTCACACATTTCCGGTCAGCCCGGCACTCCAACCCAACCCGCAATCCCGTACATCAATCACGCCTATCGCTGGTTCAACGGAACGATGGTTGACCTGGGCGCGATTCCCAGCGTCAATTGCTCACCATTCGGCTGCGAGAGTTACGCTGATGACATCAATGATCAGGGCTTGATCGCCGGTTGGTCAGCCACGCCGTTCCAGATTCCCGTCATCTGGTCTTCCAAAGCCGGCGACGGTTTGATTGAGGGAATCAATCCCTTGCCATCTCTGTTTGCCGGCGATGGCAACAGCGTTGCCCATGCGATCAATAATTCAAACATCGTCGTGGGACGATCAAATAGCCCGGGCGGCGCCAGTATCCGAGCCGTCCGCTGGCATTACGATGGCAACGCTTGGATCGTCACCGATCTCGGAACGCTTATGCCCAACAACTCCGGCTCCGGTGCCGCGTACGATGTGAATAACCTCGGTCAAATCGTCGCCCAGGGAACGAAGCCGGGAGGGAGCTTGGGCGGTTTTCTCTGGCTCCCAGAGCCCGCCTACGGATTGCCCGCAGGGGTCAATAGCCTCTCTGCTCTCGATAACGTCCGTCCGACGGCGATCAACGACTTGGGTCAGATCGTTGGAGTCATCAACGCGTTTCAAGGTTGGATCTGGCTGCCCTCGGCCAACTACGGCTTTCCCGCCGGGTTGACCGTCCTTCCCACGTTCAACGGTTCGCAAGTCTACCCAAGCGGAATCAACAACATTGGCCAGATCGTGGGGACCGCGTTTGTGGTGCAGGGCGGGAACTTGACCAATCGCGGCGTGCTTTTTGACAACGGCGCTTGGCAACTGCTCGACGATTTTCTTCCGGTCGACTCGCCATGGAAAATCCGCAATTTCGCACTCAGCGCCGACATCAATGATGCCGGTGAAATCACCGGCGACATGCGCAGCATCACCATTCTTGACATCAACAATGAACCTGCGGTTCACGGCTACCTTCTGAAACCGCTGACACCTGGCGATCTCGATCAAGATGGCGATGTCGATATCGCTGATCTTCTGGCGTTGATCAGCGCCTGGGGCCAGTGCCCCGCTGAGCCCGCGGCTTGTCTCGCCGACATTGCGCCTTCGCCGGGCGATGGCATCGTGAATGTTGCCGATTTGCTGGCCCTGATCGGCAAGTGGGGGTGATCAAATCTCGATTCGGGATGCCGAGATGTTCCCCAGGGCGAAGCTGCGACTTCCCTTACAGGATCTTGATGTTGAAGAAGCGTTGGGCGTTGGCGTCGAGCTGGTGCTCGAGTGCCATGGGATCGACCCCCCGCAGGTGGGCGAGGCGGCGCGCGGTGTGGATCACATGCTTGGGCTCGTTGGGGCGAATCTTGCGCACCGGCTCGGGCGAGAGAAATGGTGAATCGGTCTCGACCATGATGCGGTCGGCCGGGACGAGCTTGGCGGCTTCGGCGACCTCGCGCGCGTTTTCGAAAGTGACGATGCCCGTGAAGCTGATCCAGGCGCCGAAGTCGAGGACTTTGCGGGCATCGTCGGGCGTTCCGGTGAAGCAGTGGAAAACGAAACGAGTCGGATCGAACCCCCGGAAGTCAGCAAAGATCGAGATCAGGTCATCGAACGCATCGCGACAGTGAACGATGATGGGCTTGATCAGAGATGGATCGCGCCGGTGAGTTGCTTCAATGAACGTCAGCTCCTCGGCGAGGATTTTGTTTTGGAGGGCGCGGGGCGGGCGGTCGTAGTGGTGGTCGAGGCCGAGCTCGCCCCACGCGACGCATTTGGGGTGGGCGGCGGCGGACTGAACATCGGCCCAGTTGATTGGCTCATCGGAGTGGAGGGGATGGATGCCGGCGCTGAACCAAACGTTGGGGTGGGATTGGGCAAGCTGGCGAGCGGCGAGGCAATCGGAAGAGGTCGTGGCGATGGTGATGACGCCGTGGACGCCAGCGGCGGCGGCATCGGCGAGGACCTCAGGAACGCGGCCGGTGAATTCCTTAGAGGTGAGATGGCAGTGAGTGTCCAGCACGGGAAAGTGGTCAGTTGTCAGTGGTTAGTTGTCAGTTGTCAGACCGAGTGCAGAGGCAGAGGCAGAGAGGGCAGTGGACAAGAGGGCAGCAGGACAAGGGGCAGGGGCAGAGTCCCCAACGGCCGGATGTTGTGGACATGGCCACAAACTGACAACCGACAACTGACAACTGACAACTGACAACTGACAACTGACAACTATGTCCCATCTATCGCGCTTGACGAGTTTGTGGGCGTTGTGTAGCATCTTGGCGGACATTGTGAAAAAAGGCACGAACTGATGGGCCGCTACCATTATGTCTTTCCCAAATGGAGCAACATGCTCCTTCCGACCGCATTGCTGGTCGGGCCGATTGTGCCTTTATACGTGGTTTTTGTGGTGGCGTTTGGATTCAGCCCCCAGACCACCGATGTGGGTTATCAACCCCAGCAGCCAATTCCATATAGCCATGAGCTGCACGCGGGGCAGTTGGGGATCGATTGCCGGTACTGCCACAACACGGTGGAGTACGCCAACAGGGCGGCGATTCCGCCGACGCAGACGTGCATGAATTGCCACGCGCAGATTCACAAGGACAGTCCACTCCTCAAGCCGCTGGAGGTGAGCTACACGCAGGGGTATCCGGTGAAGTGGACGCGTGTGCACGATCTGCCTGACTACGCGTACTTCAGCCACTCGGCGCACGTGAGCCGGGGAGTGAGCTGCGTGGAGTGTCACGGGCGGGTGGACAAGATGGACGTCGTGTATCAGGACAAGCCGCTGAGCATGGGGTGGTGTTTGGAGTGCCACCGCAACGCAGCGCCCAACGTGCGCGATCCGAAACTCGTGACTGATCTGGCGTGGGGCTTCAATCGCACACAAGCGCAGCGCATCGAAGATGGACAAATATGGCTGCAGCACAACAACCTGAACCCATCAGAGGATTGCTCGGCGTGTCACCGGTGAATGGAGAGAAAGTTGTCAGTGGTCAGTTGCCAGTTGTCGGTGAGAAGCTGACGAAGGGGGGATGCTGCGCTGATGAGGGGAAGGTGTCAGGCATCAGGAGTGAGGTGTCGGGCGACAAATCGAATTTGAGATTTGAGATTTCAGATCTGAAGGGGAAGCAATACTGGCGGAGTTTGGATGAGCTGGCGAACACGGAGGAGTTCCGCGAGTTCATGTTTCGCGAGTTTCCGGCGGGGGCGAGCGAGATATTGGATTCCGAGGATCGGCGGCAGTTTTTGAAGGTGATGGGGGCATCGCTGGCGCTGGCGGGAATGGGAATGGCCGGGTGCCGGAGGTGGCCGCAGGAGAAGATCGCGCCGTATGCGCATCGGCCGGCGGGACGGACGCCGGGGGTGCCGGTGCAGTATGCGACGATGATGGAGTTGGGGGGCGTGGCGGCCGGATTGCTGGTGACGAGCTTTGATGGACGGCCGATCAAGATCGAAGGGAATCCGCAGCATCCGATCAATCAGGGCGCGACGGATGTGCACGCGCAGGCGAGCGTGTTGGATTTGTACGATCCGGATCGAAGCCAGTCGGTGATGAAGGGCGGAGTGAAGGCGACCTGGGCGGATTTTGAGAACTGGGCGAAGGAGCATATTGGGCCGCGAGGCGGCGGCATACCGAGCAGTGGTGGCGGTCCGTTGCACAGTGTGGCAATCCTCTCTGAGGCGACATCTTCTCCGAGCGTGCAGGCGCTGCGGCAGAAGTTGGTGGGAATGGGCGCGACCTGGCACGAGTACGAGCCGCTGAACAACGACAATGAGGTAAAGGGATCGGAGCTCGCGTTCGGCGCGCCGCATCGAGCGCACTATTCGTTCGAGAAGGCGCGGACGATCGTTTCGCTCGACAGCGACTTCCTGCACTGCGATGCCCCCGGAAGCGCGGCGGTGAAGTGGACGCGGGATTTCGCGGCGGGGCGGCGGATGCCGGGCTCGCACGATCCGAATTTCCAGCATGCATCGATGAGCCGTTTGTATGTGTTTGAAAGCGGCGTGAGCCTGACGGGTGCGAACGCTGATGAACGAGTGGCGATGCGAAGCGCGGATGTGGCGGTGATTGCGGCGCGGCTGGCGGCGAAGCTAGCGCCGGATGCGACGAGCCCGCTGGCGGGGCTGCTGAGCGACAGCCCGATGGTCAGGACATCGAGGAACCCGACGGGCGATTCGAAGGCCCTGGATGATTTGCTCGAGCACGTTGCCGCTGATTTGCAGGCGAATCACGGGGCGTCGATTGTGATTGCAGGCGCGCGACAGCCGGCGGAAGTTCATGCGTTGGCCCATCTGATCAACGATGCGCTGGGGAACGCGGGTCAAACGATCAAGTACACGCGGCTGGGGGATGCGGTGAAGCACGTGGAGTCGATTCAAGCGCTGGCGACAGGCATTGAAGCGGGGAAGTTTCAGACGCTCGTGATTCTCGGCGGGAATCCGGTCTACAACGCGCCGGCGGATTTGAACTTCGGTGAGGTGCTCAAGCGGGTGCCGAATACGGTGCACCTTGGGGATTATTTCGATGAGACGGGCGCGGCGTGCACGTGGCATGTGAATCGCGCGCACTACTTGGAGACGTGGGGCGATGGCCGGGCGTATGACGGGACCGTGTGCATTGGGCAGCCGCTGATCGAGCCGCTGTTTGGAGGCAAGAGCGCAATTGAGTTGCTGGCGACGATTGCGGGTGAGGAGAAGACAGACGGGTATGAGATTGTGCGGCGGACTTTTGGGGAGATGAATGGGGGCCCCGGAAATGCCCCCGGGAATTTTGAGGCGGCGTGGCGGACGGCCCTGCATGACGGGATTGTGCGTCGTGCGGAGACGGCCGATGCGAGTCCGAGCATTCAGCGCCAGGCACTGGGTGCAAGTGCAGAGGCGCTGCGACAGCAGCGGAAGGGGGCCGGGGCGAATGAGGTCGAGCTGGTGTTTGCGGCGGATGCTTCGGTGTACGACGGTCGGTTTGCCAACAACGGTTGGCTGCAGGAATTGCCCGACCCTGTTGTGAAGCTGACGTGGGACAACGCGGTGTTGATGAGCCCCAGCGCCGCCAGCATGCGCGAGATTCGCGATGGGGACATGGTGCGGATCAGCGCCGGCGGGCGGGAATTGACGGCGGCGGCGATGATTGTGCCGGGGCATTATGTGGGATCGATGACACTGACGCTGGGGTATGGTCGGGAGTTTGGCGGGCGGATTTGCAAAGGCGCGGGATTCGATTTCTATCGGGTGCGCGCCAGCGACGCAATGGGATTTGTGGGCGGCGCGGTGGTGACCAAGACGGGTGAAACCTACGCTCTGGCGATCACGCAGAATCACCATCCGATCGACGCCATCGGGAAGCGCGG
>JAKEEP010000002.1 GCA_022616475.1 Phycisphaerales bacterium
ATGTTCCCGGCTCGTTTTCGCAGGACTGCGGGGTTGCTGCCCTCCGTGCTGTTGATCTTTGGGTCAGCGAGTGCGCATGCCGCGGCCGACAAGCAGGTTGTGAACGTATTCTTACTGGCCGGGCAATCGAACATGGCTGGCGCCGATTCCGAAGTGACGGTGCCCCCCGGTTTTCAGCAAACGCCTGCTGATCGAGAAACACGTTTCACTGCCGCGCCGCTGCCGGATGGTGAAAACTCTCCGCGCTACGTGCCCTGGGGGGAGATTAAGGGCCACGAAGCGAAAGGCGAACTTGCGCATGGGCCGGAGGTAGGCTTCGCCCGCGCGCTGCACCGCGCCGGCTGGCGGGACGTGGCGATTATCAAGGTTTATGCCAACTTCCGCCGCGATGCGCACATCTGGCCGTGGGGCGAGGGGGGCGAATTGTTCGCGGCATGGACGAAATTCGTCGATGCGAGGCTCGCGGAAGTTGCGACTGAAGGTCGCACGACACGGATTTGCGGCTTTGTCTGGCATCAAGGGATCGACGATGCAATTCACGGTAAATTCGCCGGTCAGTACGAACGAAATCTGAGCGACTTGATTGGTGTGCTGCGAAAGCGCTACGCCACTGAGCGCACTCCGTTCTTGCTGGCACGGAGCGTGAACTCACGGATCGCGCAGCCGAATCCTGACGGCGAGGGTACGTCGCCCATGGCTCAAGTGCGCCGCGCCCAGGTGAATGTTGCTGAAACAGTGCCTTATGCGGCGTGGATCGACGTCGATGATCTGCCGAACGTCAACACGCATCACTTCAGTGCCGACAGTCAATTGGTAATCGGCCAACGATTTGGCGAGGCATTTTTGAAGCTGCAGGAGAAGTCGGAACTTGCGCCCTCACCGTCGCGCCAGGTTGCATCCGACGCAGTAGCCAGCAGCCGGCCCCGCGCTCGCGATTTGGGCATCCGCTTCGGAGTTCTGCCGACGGGAGAACTGAACGCCATTACGGACGTTGCTGGTGTTCACGTTGGCCATCGCTCGATGATCAAGGGCGATGATGTGCGAACGGGAGTCACTGCCGTGCTGCCGCATGGCGGAAATATCTTTCAAAGCAAAGTACCGGCCGCCATGGATGTGGCCAATGGCTTTGGCAAGTTTGTCGGCGCGACACAGATTCAAGAGTTGGGCGTCATCGAAACGCCAATCCTGCTGACGAATACCCTCAGCACGTTCGCCGTGGCGGATGCGCTGGTGGCCTGGTCACTCCGTCAGAAGGGCAATGAGGACGTTCTCTCCGTGAATCCAGTCGTTGGCGAGTGTAATGACGGATACTTGAATGATATTCGCGGTCAGCATGTTCGGGCCGACGACGTGCTACACGCTCTGGGGGACGCCAAACCCGGCGCAGTCGTGGAAGGGTGCGTGGGCGCGGGAGTGGGAACGCGCTGTCTCGGCTGGAAAGGGGGCATCGGCAACTCCTCGCGAAAGCTTCCAAAGTCATTGGGAGGCTATACGGTCGGTGTGCTGGTGCAAACAAACTTCGACGGCCTCCTGACTATCGATGGAGCGCCGGTAGGGCAGGAACTGGGCAGATTCTATTTGAAAGATGCAGACGGGGGGATGGAGCACGGCTCGTGTATCGTGATCGTCGCCACCGATGCCCCGCTGGATGCTCGCCAATTGAATCGTCTGGCCAAGCGAGCAACTCTGGGTCTGGCAGCGGTTGGCTCTCCGATGACCCACGGCAGCGGCGACTATGTCCTGGCGTTCTCGACGAGTGAAAGCGTTCGGCAGCGGTTTGCAAACAACCAAGCGGTTGAAACTGTCACGGTGCTGCGCGATGATCGGCTATCGCCCCTTTTCCAAGCCGTTCGGGAGGCGACTGAAGAAGCCGTTATTAACAGTCTGCTCAAGGCAACGACAACGGTTGGCCGTGACGGCCACAAAGTCGAGGCCATTGACCCTAACGATGTGGTTCGAGTTTGTCGCAAGTTCGGCGTCATGGCGAGGCCGCAATCCTCCACGCCCAAGCGCGATCCTTGATTGGAAGGCATAACGGAAAGGCTCGGCGATGTATCGACTTGTTTCACCACGAGGGTTCTTGGCCTCTGCCGCACGGAGAACGTGGTTGCCATCCTTGGCATGCGCGATGATCGTCGCGCTGAACGCCTTAGCGCATCAAACTGCCGCTGCTGAGACAAAGGCCGCGCGGCGCAACATTTTGTTCATCATCACCGATGATCAGTCGCCGCTGGACCTCAAGATCTACAACTCCAGTTCACAGCTCCAGACCCCGAACATCGACCGTATCGCTCGCGAAGGTATGGTTTTTGACGAGGCGTACCACATGGGAGCGTTCGTGAGCGCCGTTTGCACGCCGTCGCGGCACATGATCAAGTGCGGGCGAACGCTATGGCATCTGCCCATCGCGCCTGAGGCAAGTCAATACTGTCCGTCGAATCTGGAACAGGTCACCATCGCTGCCGTGTTCAACCGGGGGGAGTACGACACGATGCGCACCGGGAAGCCGGGCAACAGTTACGAGGCTGCGAATAGGTTGTTTACCGTGCGCAAGGACTCCGCAGGTCGCAGCGGGGTCGCTCCCGAAGGCAGCGCCTGGCATGCAGATCGAGTGCTCGAATACTTGGAGCAACGTGCAGCGTCCACTGATCGCGATCCATTTTTGATCTATTGTGGCTTCTCGCATCCGCACGATCCCCGCAACGGGACGCCGGAGCTGCTGGCGAAATACGGCGCCACCAACCACGACGATCCGAACACTTTGCCCGCCTCGAATCCCAAGCAGCCGCCGTTGCCAATGAACTACTTGCCCGCGCATCCCTTCAACACCACGCTGCTTCCCGATCAGCGCGATGAAACCAAAGTCAGCGGTGTCTGGAAAAATCGTGACGAGGGCACGATTCGCAATGAGCGGGGCCGTTATTTTGCATGTTGCGAAAACATCGATATCCAGATCGGGCGTGTCCTGCAAAAGCTCGAATCGATGGGCGAGTTGGACAACACGTACGTCTTCTACACATCCGACCACGGAATCGCTATCGGCCGCCACGGCCTGCAAGGAAAGCAGAATCTTTATCAGCATAGTTGGCGAGTGCCGTTCCTCGTCAAAGGCCCCGGCATCAAGCCGGGTTCGCGCGTCCCGGGAAATATCTATTTGCTCGATTGCCTGGCTACACTTTGTGACATCGCCGGCATTTCTCCGCCTCAAACCAGTGAGGGCATCAGCTTCAAGCCGATTCTCAGTGGCCAGCGCGAGTCGATCCGCGATGTTCTCTATGGCGTTCATTGCGGCGGCACCAAGCCCGGCATGCGTTGCGTGAAGAAAGGCGATTGGAAGCTGATCAAGTACGATGGCGACCGCGGTGCAGTCCACCAGACCCAGCTATTCAACCTGGCGGAGAATCCGGACGAGCTGGTCCAGGAGCACCATGATCCACAAGTCACCGTGCTGACGGGGGCCACCCCACAGAAACATCAACTGAACCTCGCGATGGATCCGCAATACTCGGACAAACTTAAGGAAATGGAGGCACTGCTGCTATCCGAAATGCGCCGCCTCCATGATCCGTGGCGATTGTGGGATCAACCGGATGACGGCCTGACACCACCGAACGATCCAGCGAAAAAAGCTGCCACGAAAAGGCCGTGAAAACAGGATGCTCACGATGTTGACGGCATTTCCGCTCCAGAGTCTCGTCTTGTTTTGTATCGCACTGCTTGTCGCAACCAAAGCGGCGGCCGCCCCACCTTTCCCCACAGCAGCTTGGGAAGAAGCTACGCCCGCTTCGCAGGGCGTCGATGCAGAAAAGCTGCAAGCCGCCGTGGAGCTACTCGCCCGCACGGTGGGTAACGACGCTGCGAAGGAACTCGTGATCATCAAAAATGGCCGCCTGATTTGGCGCGGTAAGGACATTGATAAGCGCCACGGCGTGTGGTCCGCTACCAAGTCGTTTACCAGCACCGTCCTGGGGCTGCTCATTGAAGACGGCAAATGCACTCTCGATACTCGCCTGGCCGACATCCTGCCTGAAATGAAGGACCACTATCCGGATGTCACGTTGCGCCATCTAACCACGATGACCAGCGGCTATCGAGCGGTGGGCGACACGACGACGGGCACTTACAAACACGGCCCCAGCGGCACGCCTTTCAAGCCCGATGGGAGGCCGCTCTTTACACCGCCTGGGTCGCAATATGCGTATTGGGATTCGGCGATGAACGTGCTGGGGCTGGCGCTCACAGAAGCCGCGGGCGAGCCGCTGGAGACGGTGTTTCGCCGCCGCATTGCCGATCCAATCGGGATGCGCGACTGGGATTGGGGCGACTATGCGACCGTGGACGGCGTGGTTGTCAACGGCGGCTCCGGCAATGGCAGCAAGCATGTCTTGATTTCCGCCCGTGAAATGGCGCGATTTGGCCTACTTATGCTCAATGAGGGCAACTGGAACGGCCGGCAGCTACTGAGCGCCGACTGGATTGAGCAAGCGACGCGCGTGCAAGTGGCAGCGACCGTGCCGTGGGCCCAGCCGGAAAGCGAAATCGACGGCCGCGGCGTTTACGGTTTTAACTGGTGGGTCAATGGCACCAAACCCGACGGCGAGCGCAAGTTTCCTGGCGCGCCCAAGGGTCTCTTCTGGGCGTCGGGCCACAACAACAACAAGTGCTTTGTCATTCCTGAATGGAACATGGTCATCGTGCGCCTGGGATTGGATGGCCGCGCGAAGGACGAAGTGTGGAACGGATTTCTTACCCAGGTGGCGGCCGCCGTCACAGACCCCGTCGCAGTCGGGAAACAGAACACATCTCCGCCTGCCGAGCTGGCACCATTCTTCGAGCCGCCGAAGGACCTTGCGCGGGATTTTGGACCATATCAATCGCCACTGAAATTCTATGACGGGCGCCCCGTAACAAACCCTGCCGAGTGGCCGGCGCGGCGCGCAGAAATCCTCAAGACGTGGCACGATCTGATGGGGCCGTGGCCGCCGCTGCTCGATAAGCCGAAGATCCGTTTTCTCGAAGAGTCCCGCCGCGCGAACTTTACTCAGCATCGTGTCCAAGTCGAGACAGCACCGAACTGGACTAGCAACGGTTATCTGCTCGTCCCGGATGGCGACGGTCCGTTTCCAGCGATGCTCGTCGTTTATTACGAGCCGGAAACCAGCATCGGCGCCAACGATAAGCAACTGCGCGACTTTGGCTATCAACTGGCCAAGCGCGGTTTTGTCACGCTCTCGATCGGCGGCCCGCCGGGCAGCTACTATCCCACGAAGGACGCCTGCCAGTTGCAGCCGCTGTCGTTCCATGCCTCTATCGCGGCTAACTGCCATGCGGCGATGGCCGCGCTGCCCAAAGTGGACGCCCAGCGAATCGGCGTGATGGG
>JAKEEP010000305.1 GCA_022616475.1 Phycisphaerales bacterium
ACGCCGCCGACGCCCTGCATGGGTTCGCAGATGAACCCGGCGACTTTGCCTGAGGTGCAACTGCGAATGACATCGAGGACATCGAGCGCGTACTTTTCGCCGGCCTTGGGATCGTCGTAGCCATGCGGGCCGCGGAAGCGATCGGGCAGCACGGCGTGGTGCATGCCGAAGGAATGCGGCACATTGTGCTTCCAGGTGCTGTGAGCGGTGAGGCCCATGGCGACCTGCGAGCCACCGTGATAGGCGTTGCGAAGGGCGATCACATCGAAGTTGCCGGTGAACGCGCGGGCCATGAGGATCGCGACCTCGTTGGCTTCACTGCCGGAGTTGACGAAGTAGGTGACGCCGAGACCGGCATTCTTCGGGAATGTTGATGCGAGCTTTTTCGCAAACAGCGCGATGTTGGGATGCAGGTAGATCGTCGTCGTGTGCTGCAAGCGCTCGTTCTGCTCCCGCACCGCTTCAAGCACCTTCGGATGACAGTGGCCGACGCTGACAGTCACGATGCCGGCGAACGCGTCGAGATATCGCTTGCCCTTCTCATCGAAGACGTACTGCATCTTGCCTTCGATGATCATGAGCGGCTGGCGGTAGTAGGTCACAAGCGCTGGCGTGAGATACTCGCGGCGCATGGCGAGGACTTCTTCGCGCGAAGGACCCGTGTAGCGCTTGGGCTTGTGGGCAAATGGCGGCAGCGCTGGTGCGGTCGCGATGGCTGGGCGTGTGGTTGCTGTTGTCATGTGCGATCCCTCGCAGTTTCGGAAACAATTTGAATGCGGCCGGCCATCAACATGAAGTACAAGGGTATGGCGATGAGGACGCCAATGAACCAAGCCTGAGTGTAGATGGCGTCAAAGATCTGCGGAAATGTCTTTGTTTGCGTCGCAGCGTTATAGAAGCCGGGCAGATTTGGCGCCAAGGCGATTGCGAGCGTGACGAGGGCGCGCCAGTTCACGCCCGCGTAGATGCCGTTGGGATCGTAGAGTGCGTTCACATCGAGTTTCGTTCGACGAAGGAAGTAGTAGTCGCAGAGCATGATGCCGGCGATGGGGCCGAGCAGCGCGCCGTAGCCGATCAGCCACGTGAAGATGTACCCGTGGGGGTCCTGGTAGAGGTACCAGGGCATGATGATCACGCCGATGATGCAGGTGATGATGCCGCCGGCTTTGAAGCTGATGCCGCGAGGCCAAAGGTTGGAGAAATCGTTGGCCGGGCTGACGACATTGGCGGCGATGTTGGTAGTGAGCGTGGCGATGGTGAGCGCGAACATTGCGAAGACGACGGTTGCTGGATTGCCGATCTTGGCCACGAGCTTGACCGGATCCCAAATGGCTTCGCCGAAAACGATAACGGTAGCCGACGTAACGATAATGCCGATGAAGCAGAAGAGCGCCATCGTGGTCGGCAGACCGAGGAGTTGGCCAAGCGCCTGATCGCGCTGCGAGCGACAGTAGCGGGTGAAATCGGGAATGTTGAGGCTGAGCGTGGCCCAGTAGCCGACCATGGCAGTAAGCGACGGGATGAAGACGCGCCAGAACTCCTGGGGCGTTTTGAACTTCGATTCATGCATGAACAGGTCGGCGGGGCGTTCAACTTTGGTGAAGGCCCAGATGAGGAGCGCGATGCCGACGATGATGAGAAACGGCGCGGACCAGGCTTCGAGCCATTTGATGGATTCAATGCCGCGCAGGATCACAACGAGGTTGAGCAGCCAGAAGGCGAAGAAGCAGGCGAGCTGCCAGAGCGAGATGCCCAGGAGCGGTAGCTCATTTGTTTGCGCCGCATCGCTGGAGATGTCGATCCAACCGAGCGCGCCGCAGAGTTGATATATCGCCCAGCCGCCGATCCAGGTTTGTATGCCGAACCAACCGCAGGCAACGATGGCACGGGCCATTGCGGCGATATTGGCGCCGCCGGTACCAAAACTCGCGCGCAGGAGCACCGGAAATGGAATGCCGTATTTGGTTCCGGGATGACCGTTGAGGATCATCGGCACGAGCACGATGAGGTTGCCCAACAGCACGGTGAGCACCGCCTGCCACCAGCTCATGCCGGCGTCGATCATGCTGGCGGCGAGGGTGTAGGTCGTGATGCAGACCGACATGCCGATCCAGAGCGCGGCGATGTGCCAGAGGGACCAAGTGCGCTGGGCGGGTGTTGTGGGCGCGAGGTCGGGATTGATCAGAGGATTGGACATCGTTCGTGCACCAACGGCGGGCAAGCCCGCCCGCTAAACGGTCAGGAACGAGCGATCTTTTCGTACGACTCTGGTCGGCGATCGCGGTAGAACTGCCAGACATTGCGGACTTCCTGGATCATGTCGAGGTCGAGGTCGGCGACGACGACTTCATCTTTGTCTCGTGACGCTTGGGCCATGATCTGGCCGCGCGGGTTGCAGAAGTAGCTTTGGCCGTAGAACTCGCCGATGGACCAGGGTTTTTCGGTGCCGACACGGTTGATCGCGCCGACGAAATACTGATTGGCTACCGCGTGCGCGGGCTGTTCGAGCTTCCAGAGGTATTCACTGAGACCGGCAACCGTGGCAGATGGATTGAAGACGATTTCCGCGCCGTTGAGTCCAAGCTCGCGCGCGCCTTCCGGGAAGTGGCGGTCATAACAGATGTACACGCCGATCTTGCCGAAGCGGGTGTTGAACACGGGATAACCCAGATTTCCGGGGGTGAAGTAGAACTTCTCCCAGAAGCCGGGATGGCAGTGCGGGATGTGATGCTTGCGGTACTTGCCGAGATATTTGCCCTGCTCATCGATGACCGCTGCGGTGTTGTAGTAGAGGCCGGGCATCTCGACTTCGTAGATCGGCACGATCATCGCCATCGAGTGCTTTTTGGCCTGCTGCATCATGAGCTTGATGGTGGGACCATCGGGGATCGGCTCGGCGGTTTCGTACCAGCGCGGGTTCTGTTCGGCGCAAAAATAAGGGCCGTAGAAGATCTCCTGAAGGCAGGTGATCTGGGCGCCGCGATCGGCGGCCTGCTTGACCAGCGAGACGTGTTTGTCGATCATCGCTTGCTTGATTTTGGCGAGCGAGCCGTTTGTGGATGGCGCATCCACGTTTGAGGCTTGAATCAGCGCGGCGCGGGTGATACGGGGCATGCGTCAATTCTATCGCGTTAGAGTTGGGTGGCATGGGCAAGTTCCAGCTTGGCCCTATGAGCAACACGTCGATGCCGATGCCACGTGCGCGCTGCGTTCGGCACACCCCCGCCGCTAAACGGCGTGATTCTGATACGTTATCGCGCCAATGGGGCTTCCCATTCCACCTGAGGATGATGTGGCCATCACGTCGAGTGCAGTGAAGACGCTGCGCAAACCGGCGCTCAAGTTCATTTTCCTCACGCTGATGCTCGATGTGCTTGGGTTCGGCCTGCTCATTCCAGTGGCGCCGCGTCTGATCGAATCACTGCTCCATGGGGGCAAGGGGGGGACCGAAGCGGAGGCCGCGCCGTATGTGGCAGCGCTGCAATCGACGTTTTATGCGATGGCGTTCCTGTTCGCGCCGCTGCTGGGCGTGCTGTCGGACCGCGTTGGCCGGCGGCCAGTGATCTTGATTTCGCTCTTTGGTTCCGGAATCGACTATCTGGCGATGGCCCTGTCGCCCACGATCGCGTTTCTGTTTGTGACCCGCGTGATCAACGGACTCACGGGCGCCAGCTTCAGCGTGGCGAGCGCGTACGTGGCGGATGTCACGCCGCCGGAGAAGCGCGCAGCGGGATTCGGCATGATCGGAGCAGCATTCGGGCTGGGGTTTGTGATCGGTCCCGTCATCGGCGGGGTGCTTGGCGACATCAACATTCGCTTGCCGTTCTACGTCGCGGCGGGGATGACGTTGGTCAACTGGTTGTATGGTTACTTCGTTTTGCCCGAATCGTTGCCGCGCGAGCACCGCTCGCCGATCAACTTGAAACGCGCAAATCCGCTGGGGTCGCTGGTGTATCTGAAGAAATATCCGCTGGTGCTGGGCATGGCGATCGCGATGTTTCTGCTCAACATGGCGCAGTTCGCGTTGCATGCGACCTGGGCGCTCTCGATGCAATATCGATTCGAATGGACGCCGAAAGACATCGGCATGTCGCTGGCGGCGGTGGGAATCGGCGGGGCAATCGTGCAGGGCGGATTGTCGGGCAAGATCGTTCCGGCACTGGGCGAACGGCGATCGCTCATGTTTGCCATTGGAGTTGGAATTCTCGCGTACATCGGCTACGGCGCGGCGACACAGGGATGGATGATCTACGTGGTGATTGCGCTGGCGGCGATTGGAGGCATCGGCTTTCCCGCAGGGCAATCGCTAATCACCAAGGAAGTGTTGCCGACGGAGCAGGGTGCGATCCAGGGGGCGATGGCGAGCTTGCAGAGCCTTGCGGGGATCATCGGGCCGTTGATCGGAGGCATCACGCTGGCGTATTTCATCAAGGAGCCGCGGCCGCTTCCGGATTCGCCAATTCGGTTGGAAGGTGCGAATTTCTATGTGAGCGCGCTGCTGTCGGCGATTGGACTGGTGGCCGCAGCGTGGGCGGTGCGGCATCGGGGAGAGGTGCGAACCACTGTTGCCATTGAGAACGTTGGCGCTCAACCGGCGGGAGTCGGGGAGACGCCGATTCGAAAATGATCGGCGGCCGCTATCGCCGACGTCGCCGCTTGCTGCGAGGATGACCGTTCCTGACTTCTTCAACGGCTGCAATGTGCAGATAGGGAACCGTCGCGGCACGATCAGAGTTCCGAGCGGCGATGAACATCGACGATTTCATCAAGACCACCAACCCCGGGTTCGCCACCGGATACGTTTGGCCGCTGCTGGCGCGGATCTGAAACCGCTCAAACGGAACCTGCTCCAAGCGTTCGCGAATGGTGTCTGCAATCATGCGGTAATTCTAGCCCAAACGGCGCCAAGACTCACAACCATCGTGAAACCACGATGCGGTACTCGGTGTAGAAGCGCACCGCGTCTTCGCCATTGGCGTGGAGATCGCCGAAGAAACTCTGCTTCCAACCCGCGAAGGGGAAGACGGCCATGGGCGCGGGAACGCCGACGTTGATGCCGAGCATGCCGGCAGCAGCGTGAGTCTTGAAGCGATGGGCGTCGTAACCGCTGGAGGTGAAGATCACCGCCATGTTGCCGTAGCGGGAGCGGTTCATTGTGGCGAGCGCGGCGTCGAGAGTCTGCTCGCGCATGATCGAGAGCACGGGACCGAAGATCTCATCCTCGGCGATGCGCATTCCGGGGCGGACGTGATCGAAAATCGTCGGGCCGATGAAGCAGCCGCCCCCGGAACCTTCCCCGGAAGGGAGTTTCGCCTTGCGACCGTCGAGTACGAGCGAAGCGCCGTCCTCCTCGCCATATTTGACATAAGAAACGATGCGCTGTCGGCTGGCTTCATCGATGACCGGCCCCATGCCAACTTTGGGGTCATTGCCTGGCGCGACCTTGATTCTTGACGCTGCCTCTTTCAATCGCGGGAGCAGCCAATCGGCCGCCTCCCCCACTGCAATAGCAACGGAGCCGGCCAAGCAGCGCTGGCCGGTGTTGCCGAAGGCCGAGCCCATCACGCCGTCGATCACCGCATCCTGATTGGCATCGGGCATGATGATCATGTAGTTCTTGGCGCCGCCCATGCATTGAGCGCGCTTGCCGGCGGCGGTGGCGGTCGTGTACACGTGCTGGGCAACTCTGGATGATCCGACGAACGAGACTGCCTTCACATCTGAATGTGTGATGAGATGATCGACGACCTTCGCCCCCCCCACGACCACATTGAGCACGCCTGGCGGCAAGCCGGCTTGGTGTGCCAACTCAACTTCGCGCAAGGCGCTCAGTGGAACCTTTTCGGACGGCTTGAGCACAAACGTGTTGCCGCAAGCGATCGCCATTGGCCACATCCACAACGGAACCATCACCGGGAAATTGAAAGGCGTGATCCCCACGCACACCCCCAATGGCACGCGCTCAGCGGCGGAGTCAATCGCCACGCCGCCTTCATCGCTGGTGCGGCAGAATGAGCTGCTGACGGCAATCTGCGGCAGCGAACGGCCCATCATCAACACCGGCGCGGCGGTGGCGAACTCAACACAATCAATGCCGCGCCGCACATCGCCACGGGCCTCAGCGAGCGTTTTTCCGTGCTCGGACACAATCAGATTGGCCAGTTCTTCAAAGTGCTCTTCGAGGATGTGCTTGAATCGGAAAAGGACCTGGCAGCGCTCGCCCACGGGCTTGGCCGACCATGAGAGGAACGCGTCGTGCGCGGCCTGCACAGCGGCCTCGGCGCTCTTGGTGCTGTCCATCCGCACCTGGCCGAGCGTTTGGCCGGTGGCGGGGTTGATGATGGCGCGGATTTCGCCGCCGTTTCGCGCTTCGGAATCGAAATCAGCAACACGGCGGCCGGCGATAAAGTGCTCTATTTGATGGGTCGTCTTCAGATGCGCCTCAACAATCCTGCAATAGTATCGCTCTGATTTGCGAGCGTTGGATAAATCGGCTTGTCCGAGGATTCGAATGAAGCCATGACGTCGTAATCTTGCGCGCCGCTGGATTTTCGGGATCAGCCACGGCAACCATCAGATCAGACGGTGCGAATCTCCTTGATATTTGCTTCCGGGCGGCTTTCGTTGGGGTGAAATGGTGGTACTCTTGAACCGCCCGCCGGTGATGACGGAAACTCGGGGAAGCTCGCGATTTCTTAGGAGAGGAACACGATGCCAAGCAGCAACAGGTCGATGCGTTTCTTGCGCCAGGCCAGCGCTGGGGCAGCTTTCCTTGCGATTTGCTTGGGGAGCCAAATCTCGGGCCAGGCGCATGCCCAAGCCGGCCCGGAGGTTGATGCGGCGTCGATTCGCGAGAAGCTCCACGTCCGCGACTTCCAACTCCAGCGCATCGAACTGCCCACGGCCGCCCCCGGAAGCGGTGCGGTTACGACCACGATTTCGCTGGATGGGGTCGCGATCAAGGTTGAACTACGTCCGCATTCGATGCGAGCGCCAAACTACCGCCTGCTGACGCGCGGCGAAGGCGGAAAGCTCACTCAGATTGAACCGGGCCCGGTTCGAACCTACCGCGGGCACATTGCTCAGTTGCCCGGCAGCCGGGTAGGTGTCTCAATCCACGACGGCCAGATGAGCGGACTGATCATCAGCTCGGGCCAGCATTGGGGCGTCCAGCCGCTCGATGATGTTCTGCCCGGCGCCGATTCGAAGCTGCACGTGGTGTACCGCCAATCTGACCTGGAGCCTCGCAATGGGATTTGCGGCGTTGACGACGCTGCGGGGATCGCGCCGCCGATCAACGATGGCGGGATCGCCGGGACGATTCCGCTGGGTTGCCTGCCCAAGGCGGAAATCGCGTTTGATGCGGATTACGAGTATTTTCAGTTCTTCATTGGTGACCCAGACCCAGCCGCGGCAGCAGCGCTTGACATCGAAGCCTTGATGTTTAACTACGTCTTCCCGGTGTACGAGGACCAGGTGCAAATCCAGTATCAAATCACCACGACCATCATACAAACATCTCCAGACGATCCATATACCTCAACCAACCACAGCGCGCTGCTGGACGAGTTCCAGAATTACTGGAATTCGAATCACCAGGATGTTGTTCGCGACGTCGCCCATCTCATGACCGGCAAAGAGATCGATGGCAACATCATTGGCGTCGCTTACTTGGCGACCGTGTGCGAACTCGAGTGGGCGTACGGCCTTTCGCAATCGCATTTCGATGGGTTTGGCACGACGAATCCGCTGGAGCGAATGATCCTCACCGCCCATGAGCTCGGTCACAACTGGAGCGCGGTGCACTGCAACTCGAGTTGCTCAGCAGATTGCGGCATCATGTGCTCGGCCGTGGCATCGTGCGCGGGCCCCGTCGACCAGTTTGAAGGATGCTCGCAAGCCCTGATCATCAACTATCGCGATGAGCACGCCGAGTGCCTGGATGCGGTCACTCCCGCCGCCGTCGGACTCACGGGCTTTCTGCCAACCGACACCGTCGCCGACGACATCTTCGGCACATCGGTCGCGCTCGACGGCGAATTGGCGATCGTTGGCGCGTATGGCGACGACTTTGAAAATGAACCACCAGTAGCCGATGATGAGAACGCCGGATCAGCGTCCATCTTCCGCTTCGACAAGGCCAAGGGGATATGGGTTTTCGAAGCCAAGCTCACGGCTTCCGACGGCGAGGACCAGGATCGCTTCGGCATCTCGGTTGACATCGTTGACCACCCCGATGGCACTGAGTTTGCCGTGGTTGGGGCGTACGCACAGGATGTGCCGGAGTTGAGCATCCCGCCGGGCATTGACACGCGCGGCGCGGGAGCCGTGTACGTTTTTCGTAACACGGGCGGACCGGGTCCCGCAAGCGATTGGGTGCAAGAAGTCAAGCTGACGGCCGAAGACTACCAAAGCGGCGACAATCTTGGCCGCAGCGTTGCCGCACTCCGGGTCGGATCCGAAGAGTTGGTCCTGGCCACCGCGCATCTCGACGATACCCCCTTTAACGCCGGATCGGTCTACGTGTTCCGCAACGACAACCTGGGTTGGGACCAGGAGGACAAGCTCCGCGCCGCTGACGTTGAATTGGCGGCTCAGGATCAGTTCGGCAGCTCGCTCGGCGTCGTCTACCACCAGGCAACCGGCGACATCATCGCAGTGATCGGCGCTTGGCTCGACAACGGTGACGTCGATCCCCCCGATCCCCTTCTGGCCGATCTGGGTTCAATCTACATCTTCGAGCGAGGCTTCCCAGTCTGGACTCAGATGGCGAAGTTGAGAGCAAGCGATCCGCATCTGACTGACTTTTTTGGATTCACCAGCACCATCACGATCGGCGCGACGGGCCCGACGGTGATCGTCGGCGCGCCCAACGTGGATTTGCAAGACAAAAGTGGAACCATCACAAACGCCGGCGCAGCGTACATCTTTGCTGATTCCGGCTTGGGGTGGGCACAACTGGGCGGGCCGATCACCGCGCCGGATGCTCAGATCAATGACCGATTCGGAAACGCGGTGGCCATTCACCAGAACACCGCGTTGGTTGGCGCCCCTGGCGATGATCATCCCCTCCCCGACGGCAGCACCGTCCTCGCCGACACCGGGTCGGCGTATCTGCTTGGATTCGACGGTTCATCGTGGACGCATCAGTCCAAGATCACGCCGAGCGATCCCGGCGAAGACAACGAGTTCGGTTTCAGCGTGGCCGTGCACAACGATCACTTCCTCATCGGCGCCTGGCAATACGATGCTTCCGCCCAAGACATTGACAACGGCGCGGTGTACTTCGGCGAGCCGGTCGAACTTCCCGACTGCAACGACAACGGCATCTTCGATGGCTGCGACATCGAAAGCGGCACCAGCGTCGACGTCAACAAGAACGGCGTTCCCGACGAATGCGATCCGCCTCCGGCATGCCTCGGCGACATTTCGCCCGCTGGCGGAGACGGCGTCGTCAACGTCAGCGATCTCCTGGCGATCATCAGTAGTTGGGGAGCGTGCCCACCCCCGCCGACTGTTTGTCTGGCCGACATCGCCCCGCCGGGCGGTGATGGCGTGGTAAACGTCAGCGACCTGCTGGGAATCATCAGCC
>JAKEEP010000306.1 GCA_022616475.1 Phycisphaerales bacterium
CGAGTGCGCGTCACATCGCGGCAAAACCGCAACGCTTCACCCGCCGCGATCGCCGAGTTGGCAATCACGCCTCGAGCGCTCATGGCTTGGTCTCCCGCTCTGCACGGCGCCGCGCGCGATGCGCGTTCCACCATGCCTTGGAAATCAGCCACAGCTTCACTGGTTTGCTCAACACCGGCCGATGCAGCGCCGTCTCGTAATTCCACATCTCAATCATCCGCAGCACCCGCTGGCCGCCTTCGGCCAGAAGCCACACGATCGGCCGCGACCGCGCGCTGAGCTTTTCCAACAGCGCGCTGCCCTGGGAGTACAGCGGCCAGGTCTTCTCAACGCAATTCCGCAAGACCGATCGAGTCTGGCCGAGGAACTCGCGATCGACCGCATAGCCTTGTCGTGCACTGCGAATCAGCCGGTCTTCAAAACTCTCGATCGGAATCATGGCGCTGGGGATGTAGATGCGATCGCGCTCGAGAATGTCGCGCTTCACGTCTTGCCAGTGATTGGTCAATTGCAAGGCCGTGCAGATGGAATCGCTCAAGCCAAAGAGCTGTTCCGACCGCTTCTCGCCGCAGAGCATGAGCACCAGCCGGCCGACGGGGGTGGCGCTCAGTCGGCAATATCCAACGAGCTGTTCCCAAGTCTGGTATCGATTGACGGTCTGATCCTGCTGGAATGCCTCGATCAGGTGGACAAACGGTTCGATCGGCAATTGATGACGCTGGATGGTCGGATGCAGGGCGAGAAACACGGGATGCCGCGGTTGTCCGGCGAAACACTGCTCCAGCTCACGGCGCCACCAGCGCAAGAGGTCCATCGATCGTTTCGGATCGCCGGTTTCATCGCCCAGGTCGTCAGCCCAGCGGCAGAACGCGTAGACGGCGGCAAAATCGGTTCGAAGCGCGCGCGGCACGAGCGTGCTGAGCACGCTGAAGTTCTCGTAGCGCCCGCGCGCCAACCGCAGGCACATCTGCCGGGCTTGCTCAACGCTCAGCGTTTCGCAGCGGTCGGGGCCGAACATCTCGAGCTGTTGAATCGTGCTCACAGACATCATCATGAACGAGCAACGCGATTGACGATCAAAGGAATGCTCTTGCCGCTGGACCACTCAAGCGAAACCCCGGAACCCCGGAACCACCGGAACCAGCAACCACGGAATCCGGCGTCCGATTGGCTCGCTATCATACGCCAGGCTCATCAGAGATGAAACTCATTCTTGCCAATCCCAGGGGGTTCTGCGCGGGCGTGTACATGGCGATCGATGTGGTCGACCAATTGTTGGACATCTGCGCCGGCGCGCCGATCTATGTTTTTCACGAGATCGTGCACAACAAGCACGTCGTAAACCGCTTTCGACAGCGCGGCGTCACGTTTGTGGATGACATCGGCGAAGTGCCCGAAGGATCGATCGTGGTGTTCAGCGCCCATGGGGTGAGCCCGGCCGTGCGCGAGCAGGCGCGGGCGCGCGGCCTTACTTCCATCGACGCCACCTGCCCATTAGTGACAAAAGTACATGCTGAAGCGATTCGCTACGCTCAAAAAGGCTACCAAATCCTCCTGGTGGGCCATCAGGATCACCAGGAAGTGGTCGGCACGCGAGGCGAGGCTCCAGATGCGATCCAGGTCGTGGAGTCGGCTGACGACATTCCGAACCTCACGATCAAGGATCCCGACAAGCTGGTGTACCTCACACAGACCACCCTGAGCATGGATGATGCCAATGTGATCATCGGGGCCCTGCGGCAGGCGTTTCCCAACATCAAGGAGCCGCCGAGCGAAGACATCTGCTACGCGACCACGAATCGCCAGCATGCTGTCCGCGCCATCGCCCCCGAGTGCGATTGCGTGCTGGTTGTCGGCAGCAAGAACAGCTCGAACTCGCAGCGGCTTCGCGAAATTGCCGAGGCGTCGGGCACAACCGCGTACTTGATCGATGACAAGTCGGAATTGCGCGGCGAGTGGTTTGAGGGCGTTGAAACGCTGCTGGTCACCGCCGGCGCCAGCGCTCCGGAGTACCTGGTCAAGGAGATCATCCTGCATCTGATCCAAAACTATGGCGGCCAGGTTGAGCAGCGCGACATCTATCACGAATCGGTCGAGTTCGGGCTGCCTGGCACGCTGAAGAAGTTCATGCGCTCCCAGGGTGTCGACCCCACTGGCCGCCGCATTGTGATGGACAACGCCGCCGCCATCGATGCGTGGCTGAGCGAGCAGAACATCCCCCACCGCACCGTTGACCTGACCGTGCAGGCGACCACATAGGCGATGACCGGTCGGGTGAGCGAGCACGCTAGACTTCTGAAACCCAACGGCCCCCGCCCCCGGAAAGCGGCGCGGATGTCGCATGAAGCACTTTTTTGACCTCACTCTCGAGACCCTGACGGCGTTCTGCAAGGAGCAATCCATGCAGCTCTACGTCGCTGCGCAAATTGCGGATTGGGTCTACAAGAAGGGAGTCATCGATCCGCGACAGATGACCAACCTTTCAGCCGCCCATCGCGACGCCCTTGCGGAGTCGCTGACGTTCTGCTCGGGCCGGATTGTGCAGGAACAGGTCGCGACGGATGCAACCCATAAGCTGCTGATCGATTGGAATCCGCATCTGCCTGAGCGGGGTGAAGACTCCGGCTCGCGGTCATCGTTACCGCTTGCGGCTGCAGCCGGGCCGGATCCGAACAAACAAACTGAGTGCGTGATGATTCCGACGCAGCAGCGCAAGACCGCCTGCATCTCGAGCCAGATTGGTTGCCCCGTGGGATGCCGTTTCTGCGCCTCGGGAATCGGCGGGCTCGACGGCAACCTTCGATCCGGGCAAATCGTCGAACAAGTGCATTATTTGACGAAGATGCCCGATGTTGGCCGCATCACGAACGTGGTATTCATGGGCATGGGCGAGCCGCTGGCGAATTTCTCGAATGTGACCAGCGCGATCCGGACGTTGAACGCCGATTGGGCGTTTGGGATCAGCGCTCGGAAAATCACTGTGTCGACCGTCGGGTTGCCTGCTGCGATCCGAAAACTCGTCGACTTCGAGCTGCCTGTCACCCTGGCTTTGAGCCTCCACGCACCAAATGACGAGATCCGGCGGCAGCTCATTCCCTGGGCAAACTATGCGACGATCGATGAGTTGCTCGACGCCTGCGATGAATATTTTCAGAAGACAGGCAGGGAAATCACGCTTGAATACCTCTTGTTACGTGGGGTGAATGACCGGCCGGAGCACGCGAGGGAGCTTGCCGATGTAGCCAAACGCTTGCGGGCAAACGTCAATCTCATTCGATACAACGAAGTGAGGGGGATTTCCTTCGATCGTCCGACGACGACCGACGTCCTGGCGTTTCAGCAGGTGCTTCGGTCAAACCGGGTCAATGTGCATGTGCGCGCCAGTCGAGGGCGCGATATCGCGGCCGCGTGCGGTCAACTGCGGCATGAGCATCGTGACGCAAACGTCTCGGAAGCGAGCGATCAACGCGATTCACGACCCGACAGCCGCCTCATCGCGCGAGGTTGATGACTCCGGCAGAACATCAATGTCGTCGTGTGCGAGGTCGCTGGCCTGGGGTGCGCCGGATTCCAGCAGCATTCTAACCTCGGAAAGGGCCATGCCTCGCAGTCGATTCTCCGCCGCTTGATTGTGCAAACGCTGCATGGCTTCGGCCCATCGCGCGTAGTTTAGGCCGGCCCCGTCGATCGCGCGTTGCATGAACTCAATGATGTACTGGCGCAGATCGCGTTCGCGCTTGGTGCCTCTCCAGCTGTGCGGGGCAAAGCGACGGACAAACGCTGCGACTCGTGCGGCCCAATCACTGGTTCGCACATCGGCTCGCAGCCGGCGGCTGAAGCCGATCAATTCGAACCGCGTGAGGTAGCGCCGCTCGATTCGATCGCCGCGCGCCAGCTTCACATTCAGGCGCTGACGGGTGCGCTGCCGCTGCTCGGCGCTGGTGGCCATGGCCGCGATGTACAGCGGGTCGCGAATCAGCATCGCTTCGGCCAGGGGTAGTACGGCGTGCCGCGTGAGCATGAACCCCCGGCTGGATTGATCGGCGCGATACAAATTCGCGATGATCTCCGAGTATTGCTTGGCGTACTCCAGACTGGCCCAAGTCAGGCAGCGCTGACAGCCGGTGATGAAGTCCCGCTGCGGCGCGGACCCGCCGTCGGGATCGGTCAAGCCCGGCATGATCAGCAAGCTCTCGTGGATCAGCCGCGACAGCGACCGAGCCTTCTTGCCGCTCCCCCAGCCCCCGCGGCTGAGCGAGAGGACCATTCGCCGAGCGATGTGCCCGGTGTCTTCGTGATGATCGTCGCGCGGCCTCGAAAACAACCGCACGTCGAAGGCCAGCCTCCGGCCGAACTCGAAGCTCTCGCGCGATCGACCGAAGCCGCGCGCCTCGACCAAGGTGATTCCCGCTTCGATCGCCTCTGGCGACACCGGGATCAGCCCCAATTGAAATGCGGCTCCGAGAATTGCCACGTCTGCAACACGATCCGTGTGAAACCAGGCGCGACAGGCCGCCGCAAAATCATCGAGGAGCCGCGATTCGCTCTTCGAGACGCCCGTCACGGCCGCTGAAATGTGCGATCGGGCAATTGCCGGCTGGTTCAGGCTCAGATCGTCGCCGAATTGGCCAACGTTCGCCACGACGTGGGTCCGATCAGCGAACGCGACGCGAAGCAGCGCATCGGGTCCAATCGACCGCAGCAGTTCGGCCGGATCAAGCCCCAGCAGCAAGTCCGCCTCGCCGTACGGAATCGTCGCAACGATTTCGGGGGCCGCCTCTCCCGAGCGCGGGTGGGTGAATAGGACCTGCGCCCAGGCCCGCCGTCCGGCGCTGATCGGCGTGGCATCGTGAATGGTCCTGACGTGATAGCCCATCACGCGCCCGGCTTCAGCGAGCGCCAACGCGGCCACGCCAGGAGCATCATGGCGAAAGCCCGCCAGATGAGCGCGCCACTGCGATTGTCGTCCATGGACCGGCTGAGGTGTCGGCACGCGGCCCGTCGAAGCGCTTTGCCAGCTGCGCACGGGCGGCCGGGTCCGCACCACCTCGACCTCCTCAACCAACGGCCGAACGCGCAGGCGCAGGCCCGATCCGACGCGTTTGGAAACCTGATCGATCGTCAATTCAGTTTTCATCGACGATGCATCGTGTTCGAATATCGGCTCCTGCTCCTGGTCCGCCGCCACTTCGCGAAGCGCGCACAGCTCATCGATTGAACGCACCAGCCTTTGGCGCGGCTCAAACCCCAATCGATCAATGTCCGCCAACGATTGTTCAATGGCGGCGACGTCGTAGTGCGGAGGCGGGCCATCACGCACAATGATCACACTGAGGCGCTCGACCAGCGATGCCTCCCGAAGCATGTCGCGCAGCTCGACTTTGTCTGACAGATTGGCGATTTGGAGGTTCACGCGATCAGCGCGCTCCGCAGGGACCGCGCCGCGCGCCAGGCGCTCCAGGTCGCGCAGGTCCTCCGAAGCGCTCTCACAGGCGATGATGATCCACGGGCGGTCTTCTCGGGCCGCGTGGACCAGAGCGGCGATGCCCTCGGTCTGAAAACGCCGGTGATCCCATGTTTCAACGTGCACAATTCTCCCCGTCACTCCGGCAGTTTCGGCTCCGTCGATCGCCAGCGCGGTCGGCTCGACTCCGCGCTCCTCCAAAGGCGCCCGCTCACGCAGCCATTGATCGACATCGGTCACAATCCGTCGAATGACCGAGAGGGCCGCGCCTGGGCCAATTTGCACGTCACGCCCGGGAACCGCGACCGACAACGCCGGCGGCGCTGCAACCAGTTGAGCCGCGACGTGAACGGTCGGCCGAATGGAGTGGAGCAAGTGGGCGATCTTGCGCACGAGAACCGATGGGTGAAAGTCGTCTTCCGAGGTGGTGGCGTGCTCGATGCCGGAGGCATCGGGAGGGATCGTCGGACCCCAAATCGACGCCACGCTCGTCGCTCGATCAGTTTGTTTGCGAGCGGCTTCGGCCACCGCCAGAACGTTGCCGGCGACCGCTCCGGGCCGAGGCTCCAGAACGATCACTTGCTGGCAACGGTCGAGTAATCGACCCACGGCTGACTCGTCCATTGGATGAATCAATCCGAGCTGAAGGACTGGAACGCGGCCATGCAAGCCAAGCACATTGATGATGTGCAGCAAGGTTCCGTGTGCGGGACCGACCGTGATGAATCCAACACCAACTCGTTCGCCGGGACTGGGCATGGCCTGGAACGGATTCAACTCCAACCGGCGGGCCACTCGCAAGGGGCCGCCGCTGTCGGTCCATCGCAGCGTTCGAGGCTTCTTGCGACGAATCAGAGCCGCCTCAACGGATCCAAGAACACGATTGGGCCGCAGCTCGAGCGTATCGGAGGATCGAAGGATCGAAGAATGAACGACGATTCCCGCCGGGCATCGCCCAGCGCGACTCAATCGCAGCGCGTGCTCCATCGCATCGCGCAGCTGGCCGACACTCGATGGCTCAATGCACGGCAGATTGAGGCGATGACTCGCGCGCCTCGGACAGGATGCGGGCGATTGCCGAGGCGAATCCTCCAACACCACGCAGATCGCGCCGCCCCGGTCCAGGGGTTCACCCATGGCTTTGGACAAAGAACTCATCGAGCCATCAAGTTCATCGTTGGGAATCAGCGCGAAGCCGGCGCGACCAGACCTGGCCGCATAGCTGGCCAGAGTCACCGCGCGCGCCGCACCGGGCGTGGAAACAAGCCGCAAACTGTGCTGCCGCAGGAGGTCGGCGACGGCCGGGAGCCGCGCCAAGTCAAAAACAGGGGCAAACGCCCCGCCGCTGCGCGGGCCGGCGATCACCGAGACTTCCATCTCTGCTTCCAGCGCGCCCTTCAGCATCGCCTCGGCTGCCCACAGCAACCATTGCCCATCGTGCTGGGAAAGGCCCGGGACCAGGTTGAGTGTCGCAGCCGAGTTCACCGGTGCAATTCTAGAGCCTCACGGCGACTTGATGACGCGGGCGCAGTCCTTTGCCATTCGCTCGGCTTGTCCAACCCAATGAACTGCGGCATCGTTCCTCACCACTCTGCGGTCAAAATCCGCGCTATAGCCATCGCAACGCCATCTCGATCCTGGTCGTCGGTGACCTGCTTGGCGCCCTCCAGAACCATCGGAATCGAATTCCCCATCGCGATGCCAAGTCCGGCGTTTTGAACCAGTTCCACATCGTTCAAGCCGTCGCCGATCGCCGCTACGCGCCTTGGATCAATCGCCCGATCTTCGCACAGACTCTGGATCATCGTCCACTTGTTGACGTTGGACGTGAACACCTCAAGCAGATGAGTTGACGAGCCGGTGGCAAGCGACTCGGTGACCGCCGGCCAATGATGAAGGCAGCATCGATCGCCCACCGTCTCTTTGAGCCGGGTGGCGATCGGGCCGAGTTTGGCATCGCACGCCACCGCGGCCGTCCGCACGGTATCGCTCGGATGAGAATCTTCGCGCAGACTTTCAATGTGCCTGACTTCGACGCCCAGACTGTTGAACCACCAGGTTGACGCCGGATCGAACTCGCCATCACCTACGGCCAGGTAGTCGTAGCCGGTGGCATGTGCGTCCTTCAAGATCAGCACTTTGTGGCCAGCGTCAATCAGCGATCCGGCGACCTCCATCACGACATCGGGGGCCAGCACGCGCCGGTCAAGGGTGCATCCACTCGCCGCATCGCAAAGAAGCGAGCCACCTGCTGCAACGACGAGCCCTTTGTGTTGAATCGCCGACAAGGCTGGCCGTGATTCCGAGAGCGCCCGGCCGGTGGCGATGATCACTTGCATGCCGGCTTGCCGTGCTTGGTCGATGGCGCGGCAGTTCTCCCTCGAGACCGTTCCGTCCCGCCTCAGAAGGGTCCCATCAAGATCGATGACCAGCAGGTCGTAACGACGGCGTTGCAAGGGTCAAACAGTCTAAGCGCCAACGATTCGCAAGAGAATTCCGGCGGCCGGAAAAAATGAACCGCCATTTTGAAATGAATGTGGCTTAGCTTTTGCCTTTGAACTACTTAAACTCCTGCTGGTGAATCAATCGATCAACACAGCGGCCGGCGATTCGCGCACCTTGGCCGCCAGTCTTGTGCCGTTGGTCGTCGACGCATGCCAAGGCAGGCTTGGGCAAATCACTTGGTTTAAGGCGGATTGGCAACGCGGTGGCGCCGCGACCGCTAGAGCCACATTTCAGAACGATGAGATCGCTGACGTCGCGGTCGTGCTCAAACTTCCGGTCGTCCAGCGCGAGCTCTTGTGGATGCAGCGCCTCAACAACGCCAAAGCCGGCGCCCCAGGCGAAATGCCCGTTCCACAGCTCTTCGCTGGTGATGAGACCCTGGGAGGCTACGACCTGGCGTGGATGGTCATCGAGCGCCTTCCCCATGGGCCGCTGGGCCTGCATTGGCATGACGATCACATTCCGCGCGTCGTCGATGCCGCTGCGTGCTTTCACGCAATTGCACGCGAGTACGCCATCGATCAAGTCCCCACCTCGGAGCCTTGGGAACAGATGATCGATGAGGCTGCCACCAGTCTGCGGGTCAACAACATCGCCCACCAACAGCGCTGGCTGACGGCCATGAAATCGCTTCGCCACAGACTTCAGCAACTCGTTCGCGAATGGAACAATCGATCTGAGGACCAATGGCTGCACGGCGACCTGCACCTGGCCAACGCCATGTCGCGCGTGAGCGCCGAAAGCGGGCCGGTCTGCTTGATCGACTTAGCCGAGGTTCACGCCGGCCACTGGGTCGAGGACGCCATTTACCTGGAGCGGCAGTTCTGGGCCCGGCCGGAGCGAACCAAGGCTCACAAGCCGGTTCGCGCCTTGGCTGTCGCGCGCAAGAAACTGGGTCTGCCCGTTGAATCCGACTATCCACGCCTGGCGATGATTCGCCGCGCGTTGCTCGCCAGCACCGCTCCTAAGTTCATCAAATCCGAGGGTCACCCGGCTTACCTGGAAGCCTGCCTTGGGTGGTTGGAAACCTCGCTGAATGATTTGAAATGACTCCTGAGCTTTGCCCGCGCTCGCCCCATGCCATACCATGGACGTAATTGTCTGACCTGGAGTTTTCATGGCCACCCGCACCCCCGGAACCGGAACCCCCGGAATACTTGCCACCGATCGCAATCGACTGAAGGAAGTCCACCAGAGCGACCTGACCGAAGGCCGCATCAATCAGGACTTTGTCGATTGGCTGCAGACCAAGGGCATGTCGTACCTGTTGGCGGCATTGATTGTCCTGTGCGGCTACTTTGCGTGGGTGCGATGGAGTCACCATCGGACGAACTATCAGACCGAGGCCTGGCAGAATTTGCAGTCGGCGCAGTTGCCCAGCAGCTTCGAAGACGTGGCGCAGAGATACTCCGATGTTGGCGCCGTTCCCCAGCTGGCGCGGATAAACGCCGCACAACAGTTGCTCGCCGCCGTGCAAACCGGCAAGACACTTGGAGCTGATACCGAGGCGAAGAAGGACCTCACTCCGGACGAGCGCGCCGCATATCTGGATCGTGCCGACGGGCTCTTCGGACAGGTTGTGCAGACCGACGACGGGTCCGACCGCCAGGCTCTGCTGATCGTGAAGGCGTTGACCGGCCGTGCTGCGATCGCCGAATCAAAGGGCAATGCGACTCTCGCCAAGCAGTACCACAACCAGGCGGCACAGCGCGTTGAAGCCTTGTTTCCAGAGCTGGCGGCGCAGTCGCGCCGTCGAGCTGACGCTGTGCAGGAGCATCCGCAACTGGTGAGCCTTCCGACGCAGGCTGATGTGGCTTCACTCCAGCAGCAATCAAAGCCGGTGACGCTTGATCCGGTGGCCGTTGATCCGTGGGTGTACGACTTGGTCATGCCGAAAGAGAGCGATTGACGTCCCTGTGATGGTCGTTTGCCGGCAGGGCCGCCATGCCCGATCCTGATCTGAATGCGAAACTCATCGACGCGGGTGGAAAGGTCGACCGCGAAGCGCTGTTCTCGTTGTACGAGCAGTCTGAAGAGGCATCGGGCGATGATGAGACGCCGGTGAGCGTGCGATTCCAGCTGGGCCGCGATCTGGACAAGCGGCTCGACAAGTATCTGGTTGATCGCGTGCCATTCCTAAGCCGCACATCCCTTCAGCAGTTGATCAAGGAAGAGGCGGTGACGGTGAACGGCCGCGTGCCTAAGGCTTCGACGAGGCTGCACAAGGGCGATGTGGTGGTGGCGATGCTTCCTCCGCCGCCGAGCACTGAGATTCAGGCCCAGAACATCCCGCTTGAAGTCTTGTACGAGGACGATGATCTGATCGTGATCAACAAGGCCGACGACATCATCGTGCACCCGGCGCGGGGCAACAAATCGGGCACGATCATCAATGCGCTCGCCTGGCACTTTCAGCATCGGTCGAGCGGATCGTTGTCGAAGATCGGCACGGAGTTCGCGCGGCCGGGGGTGGTGCACCGGTTGGATCGGCACACCACGGGTGTCATGGTCGCCGCGAAATCGGAAACGGCGCATTGGCGACTTGGAAAGCAGTTCGAAGCCCGGACAACGGAGAAGCGATATTTGGCCGTTGTGCATGGCCAATTGGAGCCGTACGCCGATGTCATCGACCTGCCGTTGGGCAAGCATCCAACCATTCGAGAGAAGTACGCGGTGCGCTGGGACCCCACGGGCAAACCATCGGTCACGATCTATCGCGTTCGCGAGGTGTACAAGGACTTCACGCTGGTTGAGCTGGAGTTGAAGACCGGACGAAAGCATCAGATTCGAGTTCACTTGTCGCATCTGGGTTATCCGATCGTCGGCGATGACATCTATGGCGGGCGGTATTTGACGGAAGGCGACGTCGCGTTGCCACCGTCGAGCAAGGGATTGGAGGCGGAACAGCCGATCATCGCCAGATACGCACTTCATGCGGCGCGGCTTGGCTTTGTGCATCCAATGACGGAACAGCCGCTGGTATTCGAGGCGCCGGTGCAGGCGGACATGGCGCGGCTGATTGCGGCGCTGCGGAAGGAGAGATTTAATGCAGCTCCGCGGGTTGCGGGGGCGGTGCTGGATCTTGATCGGACAATTCCTGGGCAATCAAACTAG
>JAKEEP010000307.1 GCA_022616475.1 Phycisphaerales bacterium
ATCAACAACGACGGCCAGATCGCATTCTTCTACCAGCTCGCCAATGAAATCCAGGGCGTCGCCATCGCGACGCCGATTGTCGCCTGCCCCACCGACATCAACGCTGATGGCACAGTCAACGTCATCGATCTCCTCGCTGTGATCGCAGCCTGGGGAGCGACCAGCGGCCCCGCCGATATCAACAGCGATGGCGTCGTCAACATCATTGACTTGCTGGCCGTGATTTCCGCCTGGGGACCGTGCCCCTAGAAATTAGCGCATCCCGACATGGACGACCGCCATCCCACCTGACTCTGACTTCCGACCTGGTCTTTCGGATTTCCGCCCCGCCCATCTCACCTCACCGGGGCCGCGTGCCGTTTCATCTCCGAGATCACCGCGCGGTACACCTGATCGCATCGGCTGGCGGCCCCGTCCCACGTGATCTTCCGCACTTCAAACGACCCATGCTCCCGCAGCGTCTGGCTGAGCGGCGGGTGCCTCAACACCGCGATGATCTTGTTTGCCATGTCATCGATATCCCAGAAATCAACCTTCAGCGCGTGAGAGAGCACCTCGCTCACCCCCGACGACTTGCTGATCAGCACCGGCACATCGTTGCTCATCGCCTCCAGCGGCGCAATCCCAAACGGCTCGCTCACGCTCGGCATGACGTACAAATCCGCGATCGCGAACACGCGCTTGATGTCCTTGCCGCGCAAGAAACCAGTGAACAACACCTTGTGTCCGATCCCCAGCTCCGCCGCCATCTCGATCATCCGCTTCGCCTGGTCGCCGCTGCCAGCCACAACGAACTTCACATTCGGCATCATCTCCAGCACGCGACTGGCCGCCGCGATGAAATACTCCGGACCCTTCTGGTACGTGATCCGGCCGAAGTACAACACGATCTTGTCCTTCGATTGAATGCCCATCTGGTGCTCGCCTTGCGTCGGCTCCAGATCCACTCCGTTGTACACCACCGCGACTTTCGCGTCGGGCACGCCGTACCGTCGCATGATCACGTTCTTGGTCAGCTGGCTCACCGCAATCACCCGCATCGCCCCGTGCATGCCGCGCCGCTCGATGTCGTACACCCGCTGGTTCACGTGCACCCCGCTTCGGTCGAACTCCGTCGAGTGCACGTGCACCACTAATGGCCGGCCGCTGATCCGTGCGATGGCCAACCCCGCCGGATACGTCATCCAATCGTGGGCGTGAACCACATCGAATTTCAGCCGCCGGGTGGCCGCGACGCAGAAGTGCGCGAACCGCTCCACCTGCGCCAGCAAATCCCCCTCGTATGTTTCGCCGATCGGCTCCGGAGCGGGCCCCCCTTGAGCGCGCTCGGCGCTGGCCTGCAACGATGCATAGGGAACCGCCTCCACATCGCCGGCTTCCGAGTCACCTTCGGCCACGAACGTCCGCACTCCACTCCGAAAGACCCATCGACCTGCCGCGCTCTCCCCCGCCTGTCGCTGATATGGATTGTGAAACCCCGCGGGCACGCCGACAAAACGCACTCGCTCGAATTCGACACTCCCTGCTGGTTCGGCCTTCGCGCCGGCTGTAGCCGAACCCCCCGACGCAATCTCCCCAAACCGCTGCGCGGCCCCAACCGCCAGTTGGCCGCCGTTGCCTGGTCGCGCTGGCGCGGCCGCTTCACCGCTCTGTGGCTCCGCTGCCCGGCCGTTCGGCCGTTCTGCTTTCTGTTCCTCAGGGCTCAACAGGTTCACATGCGATGAATGGCTCCGATCAATCACCTTCGGCAAGACAAACGTCACATCCAAACCGCGCCGGCTCATCGCCTTGGTCAGCCCGTGACACGCCGTCCCCAACCCCCCTGCAATGAATGGTGGAAACTCCCACCCCAACATCAAAACCCGCATCGCAAACCTCAATTCACAAATCAAACGATCAAAATCCAAAGTCCAAACGTCCACATACATCCCTTTGCCGCTTGCGGCTTCGCGCGTCTTCGTCCGTCCCTTTTTGGACGTTCAGACGTTTGGACGTTTAGACGTTTTCGCTCTTGACTTCCATGTCACCCAACCGCCGGAACGCCGCCTCATACGCCAAGAGCCACTGCGTCGCCACCTTGATCGACGTACTGGCATCCTGCGACTCATCAACCGGCAGCATGCTCTGGAACGTGTACATCATATCTTCGCTTCGAAAATGCTTGACCTCGACTCCGCCGCTCCGGCAGACGGGCTTTAAGCCCGTCTGACCCTTCGCGCCCCCCGCCACGTTGTACCCCTGATCCACCAGCTCTTCCTCAAGCAGCTCCTCGATCGGATCGCCATGGTGCATCAAGTCTGCCTCGATCGACTCGCTCAGCCACCGATCCTTCGTCACCAGCGAAACCTGCCACCGCCCCGCCGCCTCTTCCACCCGATACCACGCCGGCTCGGCGCTTCCCGCCGCCGCGCACTCCAACCTCGCTCCCGTCGCCTTCACTGAGCCGAATACCCCCGCCTTCTCTGCGTTCGCCTTCAATCGAGTTAGAAAATCGTCCACAGACAAAAAACTCCAGCAATTCAGCCTTCGAATGAGCACCGAGTATAGCCACCGGGCATTGAACGAGACGCGCCGCGGCGCATCCCTTCCACTCCCACGATGACGCCCACCCGTGCCGCGCCCAAAAACGCGCGACACCATTCACCTGCCCACCAGGCGCCGCAAGCCGCCCTCAACCGATCTCCACCAGCGCCCCCGGGCATTGAACTGCATCACAAATCCGTCCGCGATCAACCGCGACTAAGCACTTCACCGTCGAGTTTTCGCACGCAGAATGCCAAATTGTATGCGCCGCCTTCAGACCCCTAACTAAAGGCTACTGTGCCAAGCATGTCCATTCGACGTCAAGTCGAACAAACTCAGCGGGCGTTCCGAGTGCGGAATTGCCGAAGTTTGGGTATCCTGTCGAACCAAGACGGTACGCCCAGAGTCGCCCTGGTTCCGGTGAACTTTTGTTGCTGACGGATGCCAGCACTCCGATACACCGGGTTCTCTGTTTCCGGAAGGGACCGCCAATGAGAACAACTCAAGTTGGGAACCAGTCAGCCTCCGCGCGCAGCGCGGCCTCAACCCATCTTCCCCAAACTGCGCAGCCCGTCGTCGGCCCGCTCGCCGATCACACAGTTCGGATGATCCTCGATAGCACTCCCGACCAGGTCTTCGCCCTCGATAGCCAGTTCCGATTCACCTTCCTCAACAAGCACGCGCAAGAGCAGATGAAGATCCTGGGCAAAGACCCCCAGGCCCTGATCGGCAAGGTCCTCTGGGATGAGTTCCCCAACGTGCCCAACGAACCGGCGCTCCGCCGCGTCATGCGCGATCGCGTCGTCGTCACCGACGAGTTGTACTACGAGCCGCTCGGCGAGTGGGTTGAGAACCACATGTTCCCAACCCACGATGGCGGTTTGGTCACCTTCCAGCGATACATCACTCAACGCAAGCACACCGAATTGGAGCTCCGCCGAACCGCCTCCTATCTCGCCGAATCTGAGCGACTCAGCCACACCGCCAGTTGGGCCTGGAACGTTGGCTCAGGCGAGCTCTTCTGGTCCGCCGAGCATTACCGCATTTTCGGCGTCGAGCCTCATTCATTCCAACCCTCATATCCAGCAGTGCTGCAGGCTGTTCACGCCGATGATCGCGCCCGTGTGCAGCAACTATTCGATGAGGCCGTGCGGAATCGAGCCGACTACGAAACCGCTTGTCGAATCGTTCGCCCCGATGGATCGATCAGGCACATCCGAAGCTTGGCGCACCCGCTTCGTAGCGAAACCGGCGAACTGCAGTACGTCGGCAGCATCATCGACATCACCGAGCCCACCATCGCCGAGAATGCCCTCAAGAAAGCTCTCGACGAAGTCAAGACCCTCAAGGATCAGCTCACGCAGGAAAAGCTCTATCTCCAGGAGGAAATCCGCAGCGCCAATGGATTCGAGGAGATCATCGGAAACAGCCCCGTTCTCAAGGACATCTTGAGCAGCGTCAAGACCGTCGCCCCCACCGATTCAACGGTCCTGATCGAGGGCGAGACCGGCACCGGCAAAGAGCTCGTCGCCCGCGCCATTCACAATCTCTCCCGCCGGCGCGATCGCACATTCGTCAAGATCAACTGCGCTGCCATTCCCACCGGTCTTCTTGAAGGCGAGCTCTTCGGACACGAAAAGGGCGCTTTCACCGGCGCCATCGCCAAACGCATCGGCCGCTTCGAGCTCGCCGACGGCGGAACCATCTTCCTCGACGAGGTCGCCGAAATCCCCCTCGAGCTCCAGCCAAAGCTCCTTCGCGTCCTGCAGGAACACGAATTTGAGCGCCTTGGCAGCACCAGAACTCAGCGCGTCGATGTGCGCCTGGTCGTCGCCACCAATCGCGACCTCGAGCAAATGGTCGCCAACGGCGAGTTCCGCAACGATCTGTACTATCGCATGCACGTCTTCCCCATCATCGTTCCACCCCTTCGCGAACGCGCCGAAGACATTCCTCACCTTGCTCGGCACTTCGCCCAGAAACATGCTCGCTTGATGAACAAGCCCATCTCCAGAATCCCCTCTGAAACCATGACCGCACTCTGCCGCTACTCCTGGCCTGGCAACATCCGCGAATTGGAGAACTTCATCGAACGAAGCGTCATCCTCTCGCGCGGCGAGGTCCTCGAAGCGCCCCTGGGCGAGCTCAAGCCCTTGCACGGAAAGATCGCCGAGGCCACCAGCCTCATCGAAGTCGAACGCGAGCACATCCGCCGCGTCCTCGAAGAATCGCATTGGGTCATCGCCGGACCACTCGGTGCCGCTTCCAAGCTCGGAATGAAGAGAACTTCACTGCAATCAAAAATGAAGAAGCTCGGACTCAGCCGCCCATGGTAACGGCGCTCACCGCGACACCTCATTTCGGCGTTTACCTGCCTTCCTGGGCTTGCCATTTAGGCGGCAAGGTGACAGTCTCTCGGCATCAGTCCGCTCGACGATCAGGCTGCTTCAAGCCGCCCCTCGAGCAGAATCCGCTATCTTTCCTGCATCCTGACGGTGCCCCCGAATGCATCCGCGATTCCCTCGAGTTTTGGAACGCGCCTTGCAACCAGTTCAGCCCCGACTCAGCCAGGAGTGACCGATTATCGGCGTTCAGTACCGCAACATTCGACACGTTTTGACGCAACTTGGACCGGGCCATGCATCAGCGAACAAGCGCATCCGTCAGCA
>JAKEEP010000308.1 GCA_022616475.1 Phycisphaerales bacterium
GGGATAGAAGAGGAAGTCGGCGAAGCGCTGGAGAAGCGAGGTGGAAGGTTGTTGAACGAAGGAGGACGAGGCGATCATGTTTTTGATTCCAGATCGCGGAGGGTGAAACGGAGCCGGCGGAGGAATGTGATGACGCAGCCGAGGGAGATTATCGCCAGCGCGGCGGCAAGCGTGTGGTCATTGAGGTCGAAGAGTGGTTCGGCGGCGGCGAGGAGGCAGGCGGCGGTAAGGACGGCCATGCGGTGGGGCTTGGCCATGGGGCCGCGGAAATCGTGAGGCGCGCCGGCGGAGGCGCCGAGGACGCGGACATATGAGGTGAGGGTGGCGAGGAGGGCGGCAAGCCAGCCGAGCTCGTGAGCGTGAGGGATGGAGGGGGCTGCGTAGCCGGCGGCGATGAGGATAAGTGCGTCAGAGATGCGATCGGGGAAGTCGTTGAAGATTTCCCCGCATTTGGATCTGAGACCGCCTTCGACGGCCATGAGGCCATCGAGGAGATTGCACAGGAGGCGGAGTTGGATGGAAGCGGCGGCGAGACCGAGGAGAACCGCGCGAGCGCCGGCATCGACTTTGGCTGAGAAGATCAAGGATGCGGCGGCGAGCGCGGCGAAAGCGATGCTGACAATGGAGACGCCGTTGGGTCGCAGGCCGAGGCGAAGCAGCGCGGCGCTGGCGGCATGGGCCCAGCGGGATTGGCGGGCTTGAAGCGGGCGACGGGGAATGGTTGAGCGCGGTGGACGTGCGTTCATGGTGTGGCCCGTCAAATCCTTCGGTTCGGTAAGCCGCTAGACTTTGGTCAATGAAG
Organism: Phycisphaerales bacterium; assembly: GCA_022616475.1. GTDB lineage: Bacteria > Planctomycetota > Phycisphaerae > Phycisphaerales > SM1A02 > JAKEEP01. Next base: position 803 of record JAKEEP010000308.1, read on the forward strand.
CCGCGCGAGTTGGAAAATCTGGGCGTGCCGCATGGGGAAGTTCTGAAGCTGGCGGTCGGGCTGATTGCGCAGGCGGCGCGCGGGGGGATGGCAAAACAGGAGTTGCGGGAGAGGGTGGCGGCGGTTGTGGGCGATCCGGGTGCGCACATGGAGGATGCGGCGTTCGGTGAGTTGGCGCGGGCGATGATCGAGCGTCGAGAGCGTGCTGAGCCGCCCCCGGAAGCGGCATACGTTGCGCGCGGGGAAGCGGCGCCTTGGAGGCAATGGGGTGTGGATCTGGAGCCGGAGTCGGTTGGGCAGATGGTGAATGCGTGCAACTTGCCGGTGGCGGTTGCGGGAGCGCTCATGCCCGACGCGCATGTGGGGTATGGGTTGCCGATCGGGGGAGTGCTGGCGACTGAGAACGCGGTGATTCCGTATGCGGTCGGGGTTGACATTGCGTGCCGGATGAAGATGACAGTGTTGGATGTGCCGGGTGGCGCGCATGCGATCAAGGCGGAGCCGGACCGGTTGATCAACGCGCTGAATCGGGAGACGCGGTTTGGGGTTGGGGCGAACTTCAAGAAGCCGCACGAGCATGAGGTGATGGAGGAAGATTGGGGGGTCACGACGATCACGAAGTTGAACAAGGACAAGGCGTGGTCGCAGTTGGGGACCAGCGGATCGGGGAATCACTTTGTGGAGTTTGGAACGTTGACGGTCGACGAGGACGCGCCGGACTTAGGCTTGAAGGCGGGCGTGTATTTGGCGGTGCTGTCGCATTCGGGGAGCCGAGGGACCGGCGCGGCGGTGGCGGGCTATTACTCGAAGCTGGCGATGAGCTTGCATCCGGAGCTGCCGAAGGAGTTGAAGCATCTGGCGTGGCTGGATCTGGAGACAGAGGAAGGGCGACAGTATTGGGCCGCGATGAATTTGATGGGGAAGTACGCAAGCGCGAATCATGCGGTGATTCATCGGATGATCGCGCGGAACTTGAGGGCGGATGTGATCGCGACCGTGGAGAACCATCACAATTTTGCGTGGAAGGAATTGCACGCAGACCCGGTGACGGGGAAGCAGCGCGAGATGATTGTGCACCGGAAGGGTGCGACACCCGCAGGCCGTGGAGTGCTGGGGGTCATTCCGGGGTCGATGGCGAGTCCTGGATATGTCGTGCGCGGGAAGGGGAGCGCGGAGTCGCTCAATTCCGCCTCGCACGGGGCGGGGCGGGTGATGAGCCGGACGAAGGCCAAGACGACGTTCACGTGGTCGGCGGTGAAGAAGCTGCTGGCGGAGCGCGATGTGCACTTGATCTCGGCGGGAATCGATGAGGTTCCGGGGGTGTACAAGGACATTGATCAGGTGATGAGCCAGCAGCGCGACCTGGTGGATGTGGTGGCGCGGTTTGATCCGAAGATTGTGAAGATGGCCGAAGGCGGCGAACGGGCGGAGGACTGAGCAGCCTACAACCGCGCGACGGTTCAACCTTCACCTAACCCTCTCCCTTAGAAAGGGAGACGGGATCAGTTGGTGTACAATTCCCTCATGAGCGCAGCGCGCAGGCGGTTGTATTTTGACAATGCGGCGACGAGCTTTCCCAAGCCGCCGGAAGTTGCGCAGGCCGTGATGCGGTACCTGACCCATGTGGGGGCGAGTCCAGGACGAGGGGCTTATGCGGAGGCGGTTGAGGCGGGCCGCGTGATGAACCGGTGCCGGGATTTGATCTGCAAGTTGATTCATGGGGAATCGGCGGATCACATCGTGTTCGCGCTGCATACAACGGATGCGCTGAATCTGGCAATCAAGGGACTGGCGCAGCATCGCCGGCGGAAGGGGGATCGAGTCCATGTCGTGACCACATGGATGGATCACAACTCGATTTTGCGTCCGCTGAACGAAATGAAGGCCGATGGAGTCGAAGTCACGCGCGTGAAGGTTGATGAGCGAAGCGGTCGCATCGATCCGAACGAGATTCAGAAGGCGATCATCAAGGACACAAAGCTGGTGGCGACGGTGCACGGGTCAAACGTGACGGGGACGCTGCAGCCGATTGAGGAGATCGGGCAGATTTGCCGGGCGCGGAACATTCCGTTTCTGGTTGATGCAGCTCAGACGGTGGGGCATGTGCCGATCGATGTGCAGCGGATGAAGATCGATCTACTGGCGTTTCCGGGACACAAGGGTTTGCTCGGTCCGCTGGGTACGGGTGGGTTATACATGCGGCCGGGGATGGAAAAGTTGGTGGATACGGTGCGCGAGGGTGGGACGGGCACGGCGAGCGAGCGCGATGTGCAGCCGGTGACGATGCCCGACAAGTACGAACCTGGATCGCAGAACGGGCCTGGGATTGCGGGCCTGGCCGAGGGTGTGAAGTGGATTCTGGATCGGGGAATGGATGAGCTGTGGGCGCATGAGAGGCGATTGATGGGGGTCATGCTCGATGGTCTGAACAGGCTATTTGGGACTGGCCTGCGATTGCTGGGGTTGCCGACGTTGGAGAATCGATGTGGGGTGTTTTCGATCGTTCTGGATGGAAGCGAGCCGGCGGACGTCTCGGCCATTCTGGAAGAGAACTATGGCATACTGGCGCGGACGGGACTCCACTGCGCGCCACTGGCGCATCAGACGATGGGGACCGCGGCCGGCGGCGGCGCGACGCGGCTGAGTTTGGGTCCGTTTCTCAGCGAGGAAGATGTTCGGTACGCTGTTGAGTCGATCGGCGAGATCTGCCGGGAATATGCCCGGCCGAGCGGCCGGCCTTCGCACCCGCAGCCTGCATGAACACGCAAGAGCTATTTGCCAAGCGCATCGAAGGGAGCCTGACGGCCATCGGCTCGCTGCGCGGACAGCTTGCCGAGTTGGCTTCGATCGCTGAGGCGGTTGTGGAGAGATTGCGAGCGGGCGGGACTTTGTACACGGCGGGAAACGGGGGTTCGGCGGCGCAGGCGCTGCACCTGGCGGAGGAATTGATCGGGAGGTATCGGGGGAATCGCGAACCGCTGCGTGCGGTGTGCCTGAACGCGGACTCGACAGCGCTGACGTGCATCGGCAACGATTTTGGATTCGATCAGATTTTTGCCAGACAGTGTCAGGCGTTATTGAGGCCTGGCGATGTGTTGCTGGTGATGAGCACGTCGGGCAAGAGCGCCAACATCGTCAATGCGTTGAGGGCGGCGCGGAGCGCTGGAGCGGCGACATTCGGGTTCCTGGGCGGCGATGGCGGAGCTTGCCGGGAATGGTGCGATACGGCAATTCTGGTGGGTTCACGCGAGGTGGTGGGCGATTCGGCGTTCATTCAGGACGCTCATCAGGTCGCTCTGCACTTGATCTGTGAAAAAGTCGAACAAAGTTTCCGCACGCGGTGAAGCGAACTGCGATGGGGAATGGATGCGAGGGCGGGCAGATTCCTCAAATTGCCGATCAGCGGTCGACGTTTGTCGAGGGGCGGCTAGCGTTGGTCTTGAGGGCGGCACGAGGAAGCAAGGTCGAAACAAGTAGACGCTAACCGCCCACCAGACTCATGAGCGCGTGCCCTTAGGGCATCGGCTCTACTTTGGCTTGCATGGGGTTGACCACAGATGCCACCCAGTTAATCGGTGCTAAGCTTGAATTGGAAAAAGGGGAAAAATGCCGTGAAATCTCGGGTTTTTCGAAGGCACCGGCAACGATTGTTGAGGTAAGCGAATGAAGACTACAACACTGATCACGATCGGCGCGGCAAGTGTTGCACTGTCGGCGTGCCCGGCGGCGACGGCAGCGACCACGTTCTTCTTCAATGCGAACCAATCGTACGTGAACAGCGGGAGCAGTCCATATGCGGGCAGCGTGCAGCTGGAGAACTTCGAAGATGGGGTGCTGAACCTGGCGGGCGTGACTGCGAACGGCGGGAAGGTAAAGGGTTCGGGCTCCAAGACCGACTCGGTGGACGGCGACGACGGCAACATCAACGGACTCGGGAACCAGGGCCATTCGTTCACCAGCGGCAACAAGAAGTCGATCACGTTTCACTTTTCCGGACAGGGCAATGCCATGCCGACGATGGCGGGCGTGGTGTGGACCGACGGCAAACACGATTCAACGGTGACCTTCAAGGCGTGGGATAAGAACGGCGATTTCATCGGGAAGATCAAGGTTACTTTGGGCGACCTTGTGAAGACCGGCACCACGGGCGAAGACCGCTTTTTGGGATTGACCAGCAACAAGGGAATCTCGAAGATTCAGATCGCATCGAATTACGCGGGATTCGAGATCGACCATCTGCAGTTTGGATACGCGCTGGGGCTTTCGGCAGTACCACTGCCGCCGGCGGTGGCGATGGGATTGGCGGGGTTGGCGGGTGTGGCGATGATGGGGCGAAGGCGGCGCGCTGCGGCGTAGGTCATCAAAAGAAACGACCAAGGTTTGGTCCCGCCGTTTGGGCCGAGGGATTTCTCCAGGCTTGTTCGTTGTCGGGCCGCCATCATCAAATACGATGATGGCCTCATGCGTTCGGACACGGGTTGCCAAGGTCGCATTGCGGATGAGTACTTTCTGAAGAGTGAGCGCCTTGGATTTCGATGGTGGTCGGAGGGCGATATCGAGCTGGCGCTGGGA
>JAKEEP010000040.1 GCA_022616475.1 Phycisphaerales bacterium
CTTTGAGTTTCTCGCACCATGAGGACGGGTCTCAAATGCCGAGAGGATTGGGCGATCCCGTCTTCGATTACCTTGCGACTTCTTCGCTGTCAGGACACTAGAAGCTATCCCCTAACCCTGTTTGCGATACCGCGAGTGTGACGTTTTGAGGGTTTAGGGATAGGTTCTAATGACCCCTATTCACGATCATGAAACCGATCATGTGGGTCTGGCCAACCCATCCGGTTAGGGCCCGAAGTAGGGTTGGTCCGACTCTCTAGCTCTGCATCAATTTCCCTACGCAGGGCCTCAAACTGACCCTGGGCGGACGGAAGCACCGGAGCCAGCACATTAAGAGTCCGTTTCATCGCGGCGTTGCGCTGACCAAGAAACACGAGCATATCTTCGCGATACTCTCGATATGAGTCATGCGCAAAACCTCCGGTTTCCGCCCGATCACGACGCCACCGAAGGTAACGTTGCACCATCTTCTCGTTGGCTGAACCGACGTCGGCCTGCAGGGTGGAAGCCATCAATTCCATAAGTGCGTGCGCCTCTGGATCAAGCGCTTCACCGGCAAGCAGTTGTTCAACGAAATCTTGTACGCCTGTCGCATGGGGATAAACAACCGGATAGGACCTCGCAAGGAAGAGGTCCTTGAGCTGTTGAACTTCAGGAGCCGACAACGTTTGCTGCAAAGATTGCAGTGTCGACACATTCAAGTCGTGGATTTGCTTGGCAAGTCGAATAGCTTCCACCGCTTGCGTGCGACGTCGGCCCAATACGCCCTTCCAGGCCGCACTATCCTGGTCAACTGAAGCGGCGTGGGCGAGCGCCGCGGATCGTGCAATCTCAGCTTCGACGACCGCCTTCCTTAACTGCGTAGTCAACCCGGTAAGGGTAGCTTCATAAGCCGCCAGAACGGCATCCACGGCTGGCTCAACCGTGCGCGGCTTTTCGCTATCACGCAGAAGGAGTTCCAAATACGACTCGGTGAGGTCAACATCGCAGCCAGGATGCCACTCTCGATCAACGCGCACGGCTCCTCGATAGCGCAGCGCTCGCGCGCGTTCAAGTCGCTGCAACTGTTCGTCGGCGAGTACCGGGGTAAGCGAATCCAGAAACGCATTGTCGTACTGGCCAAGGCTGTCATCGATCTGAGCTGCTTCGGCCAGGAGCGACGCAAAGGCGACCGAATGCTCCGGGCTTGTAGCATCCAGCGCAGCCGTCGCGGCCGATTGTTCCCAAAGCGGCGCTGTCAACTGCATCCAAAAAGCGGGGGCAGCCTCACGGTATTCTTGGTAAATCCATTCCAAATAAGCGCTCTGCTCTGGACTGAGATTCAAAAGCACTCGCACCCGTTCGACCTCCAGGGTTCCCATCGGCTCTCGCAACGGCAGTGCCAAGTATGCGACACCAGCGCGCCTAGGCCGCAGCGCTTGTTTCTTCAACCACTGCTCAAACTCCCGGATAGTTTCGATGTCGATGCCCCGCTCGCGCAAAAACTCGCGCTCTTGAGGCGTTATTACACGATCAGACGCGACTTGCAGAAACGCGTCTCGATGGCGCGAGTCGATTGAAAACCCGTCGGCTATGTTTTGGCTTGGCGCAGCCGTCAGGAGAACGAGCGACAGAACAAATGACCCGATCATGGACATGAAGGGCCTGAACCCACGACAATATCAAAGTCTGGGCAGTCAACATACTGCCAGGGGCCCGAACGCACATTCTCCGCCGACGCAGATGCCTTCACGATAGCGACAGGTCTGATTGTTTTGCGTAAACAAAAGCGGGGTGCCATCTTGCACGCCGCTTGCGCAGTTTCCAGCAAGAATATACCTGCCATAGGAGGCCCATTCCCATGGACATGACCCCTCGCCGCAAGGCGGTGGTGTGGATTGATCGACACAACATGGGTAGCTGATGTTGCACGTGCAAGGAACGAATGCGGCCGATTGTCGAATGGAAATGCTGCATGCGGCGAACACCAGAACGGCGACGTCTAACTTGATTGAGTGCGTCATGGCCGAAGTCTCCATTGTCAGATTCTATGACGACGTTGATACGGACCGATTGCTTCGTAGGTCGAATTGAGAGCATTCTCCCCCCCGCCGAGGCGTCTTGGCAAGTGAAATTCGAAAAAGCGTTTGCAAAAAACCCAAAACTCGGCCAAAGACCCGAAGGGTGTCGAGCCGACCGAGCGAGCTTCGCTTAGGAAGGAGCCGAGGTCCCTGCAATTCTCAGGTCATACACATCGGCTTCGACGTTGATACGGCCGTTCCAGGTATTGATCTTGGGTTCGATCACCAGGTCGATGGTCATCCCCGGGGCCAGGGCGGCGGCGTGCTGACCTGCCCCCCACCAGACCGCTCGAAGCCATCGCCATGCTCCAGGGCGGTTCGTGGCCGCAGCTTCCTGGCGAACTTGGAGCGCCAGATGCCTGCCGTTCGAGCCCATCTGCTGCGGCGGCTGAGCGACGACGGCATTTCGGATGCGGATCGCCGGTTCGCGATTTCCGCGGCCGAACGGACCCAGCGCCATCAAACCATGCACGGCCGCAGCGTCTATCTCCGCAAGTGGCGCATCGCAGTCGACGGTGATCGAAGGAGCCAACTGATCGATGCTGATGTTCCGGTTGGCGTGGGCGGTGAGGGCTTGGCGAAATGGCTCAAGACTTTCGGCGCTCAAGGTCAACCCGGCGGCCATGGCGTGTCCGCCGTACGCCAGGAGGTGGCCCTGTGCGCTGGCAAGGGCCGCGTGAATCGAATAGCCATCGATGCTTCGAGCCGAGCCTTTGCACACATCGCCCTGGCGCTGAAGAAGAATCACCGGTCTGCTGAACCGGTCAACCATCCGAGCGCAAACGATTCCGACCACGCCCTGATGCCAGGATTCGTGGGCTAGGACGATGGCCCGCCGATCATCGCCGGTCATGCCCTGGCTTTCTGCCAGGAACGATGCTTGATCGACAATGGCACGCTCGACCGCCTGGCGTTGCTGGTTCATCTGGGTGAGCTGGCGCGCCATGGCGGCTGCCTGATCCGCCGGCGCATCGGTGAGCATGCCAACAGCGTCGGCGGCATGACCCATGCGACCACACGCATTGAGGCGAGGGCCGAGAACGAACCCGACTTTCTGCGAATCAATCGTCTCTTCCATCAAGCCGGACGCTTCGATCAGGGCGCGCAATCCGATGAGCGGAGTCTGCTTGATGAAGCGCAGCCCGTAGGTGGTGATGATGCGGTTTTCGCCCGTGAGGGGGACGACGTCGGCAATGGTCGCCAGGGCCGCCAGCGGCAGCAAGTCGATAAGCAAGTGTTGAAGGCTCTGGCTGACGCGCTGGGAATTGCACCACATGGTCGCCAAGCGCCAGCCCAGCTTGAACGCCACGCCCGCGCCGCACAAATCGCCAAATGGGTACTGACTGCCTGGTAAGCGCGGGTGCACGATGGCGAGGGCTTGGGGAAGTGCTGAGTGCTGAGTACTGAGTGCTGGGTCAGGCAGGTCGTGGTGATCGGTGATGATGAGGTCCAGTCCGATTTCGCGCGCGGTTTGCGCGGCGACGATGGCGGTGATGCCGCAATCGACCGAGATAGCCAGGTCAACGCCTTCAGTCTTGAGTTGACGCAGGGCATCGGCGTTGAGGCCGTAGCCTTCATCGAGGCGATGAGGAACGTGACATCGCAGCCTGGCGTTGGGTTGCAGACCCTTGATGATGTGATAGAGAATTGCGGTGGCGGAGATGCCATTGACATCGTAATCGCCATAGATGGCAATCAGCTCATCGCGGCGGATCGCATCGATGATGCGCGCGGCTGCAACATCGATATTGGGCAGCAATCCGGGATCGTGCAGATCGGTGAGCTTGGGATTGCAGAAGCGTTTGATCTGTTGCGGATCATCCAAACCGCGCGCGTGAAGCACACGCTGAACCAGCGGTGGAACATTTCCCGGGCCGGGGGCGGAGGCCGGGGCGCCGATTTGCATCGTGATGGTCGGGGCCGCTCGCATTCGCCAGACCTTGGTCAAACCGCGAACGGATGACGCATCGCCGCTTGAGGTTGATGTGGGCGACGGCAACTCGATGACGTTCGTGGTCATAAGGTTCCATCGTCCTGTCGAGCGCGTTGAGCGTAATCCATTGCGCCGGCCGCTGCCGCTGACGGCAGTCCACTCACTATACTGGCCGAATGGCAGAACGATACAAGGCCTTGCTCTTGTTTGGCGCGCCCGGCGTGGGAAAGGGCACGCAGGGGAGACTGCTGGGGCAGATCCCGGGGATGCGGCACGTGGCGACGGGCGAGATGTTTCGGGCGCTGGATCGTCAATCGCCGCTGGGCCGCAAGGTGAACGAATACTCATCGCGCGGCGAGTTGGTGCCGGATGACTTGACGATTGAATTGTGGAAGCAGCACGTGCGGGGGTTGATCGAGTCGGGAAAATTCTCGCCGGCCGATGATCTGCTGGTTCTGGACGGAATTCCGCGGAGCGTGAACCAGGCCAAGGCAATCGATCCGCACATCGATGTGCTGGGCGTGGTTCATCTCGCGACGCCGAACATCGATGAGATGGTGGGGCGGATGAAGCTTCGCGCGCAGCGCGAAAAGCGGCACGATGATGCCGACGAAGCGGTCATCCGCCGGCGCTTCGCGGTTTTCGACGCCGAAACCAAGCCGGTGCTGAAGCACTACAAGCCCAAGCTCATCAAAAAGGTCAAAGCAGTGGGCACGCCGGCAGAAGTCCTCATGAAGGTGCTGGAGGCAGTCGTTCCGCTTTACAAGAAGCACTTCGGCAACCCGCTTGAGTAGCAGGCAAAGCGAAATCCACAGATTTCACAGACGGCACAGATCGAGAGAGAACCCGATACATCTGTGCCCATCTGTGAAATCTGTGGATATGGCTCTGTGATGGCCTAGAGCAGCTATCTGCTGTTGTACTCTGGTGACTTCTATACTCTCCCATGGATCCCGACGACAACGTCTGCCTGTGCTTTCGCGTGAGCCAGCGCAAGATCGTCAATTTTCTCAAGCGCGAAAAACCGCGCGTGCCCTCACAAGTGAGTGAGTGCCTCAGCGCCGGCACCGGCTGCCAATGGTGCGTGCCGTTTCTCAAAAAGCTGTTCGATCAGTGGGAGCGCGGCCAGGAGCCGAACCTGCCGATCTCACCAGAGAGTTACGCACAGCGTCGATCCGCGTATCACAAAAGCGGCAAACGCGATGACGCAGCCGAGCTGGGCGAATAGCCCGCCGGGAAAGCGCCGCCAGAAAAGGTGCCAGGCGCCTTTTTCGAAGGCATGACTTGCATCGCTATGGGTCGTCGGAAAAAGGTGCCTGGCACCTTTTCTATCTCACCTACGCGCTCTTCCGCTTCACGTCTCGTTGGGCCTGGACCCCTTGAGCCACGCGGATGACTTCATCCAATCCGACAATGCGGCGCCGGAAGGTGATGCCGATGGTGTACGGCTCGCCGCGAGCTTCGAGGTCGACGCGCGTGATGTCAACCAGCTCGTCGATCTCGCCCACCGGCGGCGGCAGCTTTCCCTTGAGAAAGAGCGCCTCGCCGGCGGTGACGTCGCCCGGCGCGATCCTCGCGTGAATGCGCGCGCCGCTCATGCTGATGTCGAACAGCTCACCCACCACCGGCTCTTCGCCTGAGTCATACGAATACAGCTGCATCGGGACCAACTTCCCGAGATTGAGCCGCACGCGCGGGAATCCGCGCCGCTCATCCACAAACAGCGATTCGGGAAGGGCCAGTCGGTACGCCGAAATCGTCGGCAAAAACTCCTGGTCGACCCCTTCCTGGGCATCGACGGTCACTTTCATGCGGCCCAGGCAGCGCGTCGCGCCCGTGTGGTAGCCATCGGGGCTGGGAAAACTCAAAATGAAGTGCTCGCCGAACGCTAGCGGGAAGCTCTCGCCTTCGATCATCGGCTGGCTCACGGCCAGGTCGTCCTTGCGCACCTGCTCGATGTTGGTGATGATCGCGAACTTGCGGCTGCTGGAGGGAACCTGAAGCTCGATCTTCACGCGGTCGCGCTGGGCATCGCGCAACGCCCGGCGAACCGATTCCCGCCCGTCCACCAGCCCTCGAATCTCCGAGATACCGGGGAGAGGGATTCCCGAAATTTTCGGAATGGCCGGCAGGGAATTGATGACCTTGTTGAGCCAAGCAGGCATCGACGAGATGTATCGACCTGATGCGCGCGGCCGTCCAGCGCAAGCACGAGTCATCGGATGGTTTGCCGCCGACCCGTCCCAAAAAATGCACGCGCGCAGCGCATCGATGGTTGACTTGAACGATCATCCGGTCTGGGCTGAGTTCCCCCCACACTTGTCAGTGGGACAGCC
>JAKEEP010000309.1 GCA_022616475.1 Phycisphaerales bacterium
CGCGCATGCCTTTGCCGCCGCAGTTCCATGTTCGGCCGCCATCGCGCGTGATCCACGCGCCGCCACAGGAGATGCCGAGCGTGATGTGATCGTGATCGCGCGGATCGACGCAGATCGAGTGAATACCCGGATAGTCGGCGCCGCCGCCGAACCATTCTTCGCGCAGGGGGTTGTCCCAGAGCGGCCGGTTAAGTTCCCAGGTTTCGCCGAAGTTGTCGGAGCGAAAGAGTCCGCCGGGGAGCGTGCCGCACCAAATGAAACCGTCTTGATCGGTTCCGCCGGGCGCGAGAGCCCAGACCAGCCGCAAGACCCAGTCGTAGGGCTTTCCTTCGGCGGGCATCATGGAAGGCTTGTAGTCGGCAGGCTTTTCGGGGTATTGCGGCGTGGCGATCGGTTCCCAGGTTGATCCGCCATTGACCGATCGATGCATCTTGATGCCGAAGTGGCCGTGATTGAGCGCGGCGTAGAGGGTGCCATCGGACATCGCGCTGCGCGATTTGCCCTTGGATCGGCCTTTTGGCTTGCCCGCTTTGGTGCGCGACCGCGGGTCGTGCATCACGATGGTGCAATTATCGCCGAGGAAGCTGCCGTTGGCGACTTTCCAACCGGAGCGCGTTCGATCGACCGTGAACAATCCTTTGCGGGTCGCGACATGAACTCGTTTCGACATGATCGATCAACTTTCGGATAGTGAACTGGTGCTCTTATCCGCCGGAAAGCGCTTGCATGACGTCGATGGTCGCATCGGCGGGCACGGCGTCGGTCAGCCGATCTCGGTCGGCGATGGGCTTGCCGTTGATGAAGACAGCCATGTGATGGCGAAGGGCGCCTTGATCATCGAGCACGTAGCCGCGCGCGGAGTTGTTGCCTTCGAAGTAGGCGTTGAGGACATCGCGCAACGATCGTCCCTTCACCTCCCTGGATGGACAACGGATGTGCCGTTGGATATTCGATGTGAATCGGATTTGTGCCAGAAGCGTTTTCCTGATGGTGGCGTTTGTGGCGACTTCGTAGCATACCACCGCCATGCGCGAATTATTCGCCTGGCAGCGAGGGACGATTGCCGCAAATTCGTCGGTGACGTCCATCATCTGATATGATGCGGCGAGTCCATCGCGCTGATCTGGCGGTTCTGGTCGCCATCGGCCGAATTGTGGATGAGCTGTTGATTGCTGCCGGTTGGTTGCAGCCATCGGCGTCATGGAGAGATTGGCTCACGGATGAGCGGAAACATCGCCAACGTCAGCAGTCCTGCTCGAGAAAACGGGCCAGCCGCAGCGCAACCGAGGAGACCCGGCTCCAGTCCCAATGGCAACAGCCGCGACTGGCGTCATCTCGCCTCATTGTTTGAATCACTCCCGCCGCATGCCATCGAAGCGGAGATGAGCCTGCTGGGGTCGATTCTCATCGATCCACAAGTGCTTGGCGATGTGATCTTCATCGTCAAGAAGGGCGATGACTTCTTCAAGCCGGCCAACGGCGCGATCTTTGACGCGATGGTGGCGCTGTACGACAAGCATTCATCACTGGACATCGTTCAGCTCAATCAGCTTCTGGTCGATCGCAACGCGCTGGACGCCGTTGGCGGGCTGGACTACTTGGTACAGCTCGCCAGTGCAGTTCCCAGCGCATCAAACGCCCAGCATTACGCGCGGCTGGTGCGGGAAAAAGCGAATATTCGTCAGCTGATCGCCGCGGCGGGCGACATCCTGTACGACGCCTATCACAGCCCTGAGGAATCCCAAGCGATTCTCGACCGCGCCGAGTCCCTGATTTTTCACATCGCGCAGCAGACCGAGTCCCGCGCCATTGAGAGTCTGCATGACCTTCTGCAAGAGGAAGTCAAGCGCATCCAGGACCACGAAAGAGGCCTAATCACCGGAGTACCTTCCGGATTTGTCGAGCTCGATAATCTCACCACGGGTTTCCAAAATGCCGAAATGATCATATTTGCTGCCAGACCTTCGATGGGAAAAACCGCACTAGCTCTGAACTTCGCTGAATACATGGCTCTTCACGGAAACCGGGTGGGCATCTTCAGTTTGGAAATGAGCAAGCAGCAACTTGTTCAAAGATTGCTATGCGCTCGCGCAAATATTGAATCTCAAAAGCTGCGGCGACGCATGCTCAACAAGGAAGACCACATGCGCCTAATGGATGCCTGTGGGGATTTGGAGAACGCGCCGATATTCATTGACGACACGCCGGGGCTCACTCTGCTGCAGCTTCGCACCAAAGCCCGGAGAATGGTATCCAAACACAAGGTGCAGGCCCTGCTGGTTGACTATCTCCAGCTACTGAGCACTGGCACGCGCACCGAGTCGCGCCAGGTCGAGGTCGGCGAGATTAGTCGCGGAATCAAGGCAATGGGGCGCGAGCTGAACATTCCCGTCATTTGCCTAAGCCAACTCAATCGCGGACCAGAAGATCGTATGGGGAACCGGCCGCGCATGAGCGATCTGCGCGAATCAGGTTCGCTTGAGCAGGATGCGGACGTCGTGGCGCTCATTCATCGGGAGGAGTACTACCATCAAGGTGAAGACAAATGGCATGAGGAAATGGAGGAGTTCGCCCTCGGCGGTCAGCCCGAAAAGGATCTGCGCGGTGTGGCTGAACTGATCATTGCCAAGCAGCGCAATGGCCCCACGGGCACCGTGAAGCTGAGCTGGATTTCGCAATCAACGCGATTTCGCGATTATCACGCCGGACTGCCGCCACGGGGACTCCAAGGGCCTAAATCGACGCCCCACCCAGTGTATCAAGGTGCTAGCGTGCGGACCGGCCCCGTAGAGAACTTCCGAGAGGGCGGTGGACCCGATCGCGATGCCGCCACCGATCACGGTGACGACGTCCCATTCTGAACAATGTCACGTTTGAGGCAACGTTTGGCCGCGAGCCGGTAGGCGAGCGCTTCCCGAGTCATCGTGCATCCCACCACCCCCGAAGCGCTCGCCTATCGGCTCGCGGCTAAACGGGGTCGCGTTAGAATGCACC
>JAKEEP010000041.1 GCA_022616475.1 Phycisphaerales bacterium
GCTCCTTCTGTTGATCCAGTTGGACAAGCATGGGCGTTTTTCTTCGTTGGCGCAACCACAAGATATTGCGCCGTACAAGGGCCGAACGCGCATAATCCTCGTCAGCAAGCGGTCAACACCGCTCACTCACGGTCGCGGCTCGTTGTGCGCGGATCGATATGCGCGGGTAGTTGTGCGAACGCGACGATGCATACGAACCTGCTTCAGATCCTTGCTGTGTCAGGAAAGTCGCCAGCAGGCCCGTGAGTAGCCTGGCCGGATTGCGATTGTCCTTGTGGGTCACGATCTTGCCCCCGCACGATCGATTCGAAACACGAACGCGAAAGAACATCCATGAAGACGCGCAAACTACTGACTGGTCTCGCAGCGATGGTTGGCCACGGGTGTGAAGCTCGAGGTCAGCCATGGCTCGGCACCGCGAGCGTGAAAGGAACTCAACTCATGCATCGATCAAATTGCTCCACCACGATTGGCACGGTGTTATTCGTGTTGCTGTTAGGCATGTCGACTCGCGCGGGGGTGACGCCAATGGGAACCGAGTTCACCTACCAGGGCCAACTCAAGGTGGCCGGGGAACCGGTCAACGACACCGCTGATCTTGAGTTCCGGCTCTTTGACGGCGCCGGCGGGGGTGCGATCCAGATCGGGTTGACCCTCAGCGCCGAAGCAATCGACGTCAGCGAAGGACTGTTCACGATCGATCTCGACTTCGGCGTGGGTGTGTTCGATGGTGACGAGCGCTGGCTCGAGATCGCCGTTCGTTCGCCCGCCGGCGCCGGCGATTACACGACACTGAGCCCGCGGCAGAAAATCATGGCCGCGCCCTACGCGCTGTTTGCGCTCAGCGGCAATGAGGGTCCGCCAGGCCCCCAGGGCGAGCAAGGGCCTCAAGGGGATCCGGGGCCTCAGGGCATCCAGGGCATCCAGGGCGTGCCGGGCACCCAGGGCATTCAAGGTGAGCAGGGACTCCAGGGCGATCAGGGTCCCCAAGGTCCGCCGGGCACCACATCCTGGTTAGGGCTGCTCGACATTCCTGCCGGATTCGCCGACGGCATCGACAACGGTGCGACATATTCGGCCGGCAGCGGCCTGGTCCTTTCGGGCTCGGTGTTCAGCATCGAAAACCCGCTGAGTCTGAGCGGGTCGCAATCGGGCAGCCACATCATCAAGGCAACCAACTCTGCAGCGACCAACAGCGCCATCGGTGTGTACGGCCTCGCCAGCGGCGGCTCCGGCCAGACCTACGGCGTCCTGGGTGAGAGCCAAAGCCCCCTCGGCGTTGGCATACGAGGCCGAAACACATCGACTTCCGGCCAGAACTTCGGCGTGTGGGGCACTGCCAGCAGCGATGGCGGCAGCGGCGTGCGCGGCGAGGCATTCTCCAACACCGGATTCAACAAGGGCGTGGAAGGAATCACACACAGCCCCGACGGGTACGCCGGTTATTTCTTCGGAGGCCGGAATTACTTCCAAGGCGACGTTGGCATCGGAAATACCGATCCGCTGTATCGGCTCGACATCAACGCTGATGAAACACTCGGCCTTGGCCTGAAACTGGCGCGATCTGGTGTCGTCCGCCTGCTCTTGCGCGATGACAGCGACGCCGTCGATCAAAAGGGCTGGTCCCTGGATAGCTACGGCGACACGCTGGAGTTCAAGACCATTGCCGACAACGACATCACCATTCTTGACACGACCATGTCGCTGTATCGCAACGGCGACGTCGATTTCTTCCATTCCAACGGCCAGGCCACGGTTCAGATTCAACCGGAGGAAGCGACCGGAAACGGTGCGGCGATTTATCTCAAGAACGCTGCGGGAACCACCACCATCGAGCTCGACGCCGAATTCAACGGCGACGGACGCGTCATTACGCAGGAGCTTCAGATCACCGGCGGCAGCGATCTGTCGGAGCAGTTCGAAATCAGCGCGCCCGCTCCAGGCATCAGCATCGAGCCGGGACTGATCGTCTGCATCGATCCGGCGCGGCCCGGCGAATTGATCGTGAGTTCACGAGCCTACGACCGCACGGTGGCGGGCGTGATCAGCGGGGCCGGCGGCGTCAAGCCCGGCATGTTGATGGGCCAACGGGGCACTGAGGCCGACGGGCGGCATCCGGTCGCGCTCAGCGGCCGGGTGTACGTCCGATGCGACGCCAGGTGCGCACCAATCGCGCCCGGCGATCTGCTGACGACTTCGGACACGCCGGGCCACGGCATGAAGGTAGCCGACCACGACGCGGCACAGGGCGCGATCATCGGCAAGGCCATGACGGCGCTGGAGGACGGCACCGGCCTGGTTCTGGTCCTGGTTTCCTTGCAGTGAGCAGCATTGAGGCGATCAACCCTCATCGCAAAAGAAGGAGCAACACCATGACGGTCTCTGGCCTGCATGACTGGAAGACGGGTTTCGCCCTCGCCGCGGTCGGCGCGCTACTGCAGGCGGGCTCGATCTGGGCCGCGCCGCCTGTGGTCCCTCATCATCAGGAGAAGTACGAGTTGAGCTCGGGCATCCACGCCAATTTCACCGACGAGCCGATCGCGGCGTTCGAGGGCAGGATTGTTTCGCCGCTGGCGCCGTGGATGCGGCTGTTCTTCGCCGATCACAACCTCGGTACGAGCAGTTTCATCCTTCTGACCTCGATGCAGGATGGCGGTCACCAAAGGCTGGACGCCACCGGGATCGAGCAGTGGAACGGGTCCAGCGCGTTCTTCAACGGCCAGATCGTCAGGATCGAATTGATCGTCGGGCCTGGCGATGAAGGCGTGTTCTTTGAGCTCGATCACATCGCCGTGGGTGAGTGGGTGGGGCCTTTCGATGGTGGGATCGCCAGCCTGTGCGGCGATGATGACCGCGTCGATTCCACCGACAACCGCGTGGGCCGGCTCTACCTGGGCGGGTGCACGGCGTGGCGGATCACCACCGGCTCGCTTCTGACTGCCGGCCACTGCGTTGACCTAGATCCCGACGATGGCGGTCCGCTGCTGCCTGATGGTGTGCTGGACCTGAGCGGGGTGGTGGAGTTCAACGTGCCGGCCTCGACCGCCGGCGGTGCGCCCGTCGCCGCCAATCCCAACGATCAATATGCCATCGACATCACCCCCGCCACCGATGTGGTCTGGAACTTCGACGGTATCAGCTCCACGGGTGAAGACTGGGCGATCTTCGCGGTGTTCCCCAACACCAACACCGGTCTGTTGCCGCACGAAGCTTATGGGTTGCCGTTTCGGATGACGCGCGAGGTTCCCGCGGCGTCCGACGACATGCGCATCACCGGCTTCGGCATCGACACCGGCGCCGACAACTACACCAACCAGACGGCGACCGGCCCGTACATCGCTGAGGACTTCGACAACGCCAACGATATCTCGCACGAGTACCAGGTTGACACCATGGGCGCCAACAGCGGCAGCCCGATCATCTGGGAGACCAACGGGCTGACGGTGGGCATCCACACCAACGCAGGTTGCGATGATCCTCCCACACCCGGCGACGGCAATCAGGGCACTTCCTTCGAGGTGGATGCGCTGGAGACGGCGATCCGCAACTTCATCAGCAGCCTGGCGAAATTCGTTGATGTCGGTCATCCGCTGCGCGTGGCTGAGGAAGGGACCGTGTACCGGCCCTACAGCACTGTGGTTTTGGGCGTGACGAACGTGTCTACCGGAGGCGTGGTGAGCATCGTTCAAGGCAGTTACAGCGCTGCGGCGGGCAATACGTTCACCGTTGGTGAGGATGGCAAGTCGATGCGGCTGGAGGCGCCGTGCGGATCGGTCACGATCGGAAACTGATGTGGGCAGTCCGTGCTGGACGGCGGGGAATTGCCAATGAAGTGCGGACCGGCGGGCAAACGGAGCGGGAATCAACGAGGTGTGTGATGAATCATGCAGGACAAGCGTGGATCGTGCGGATGGGGCTGGCGCTGTGGTTGCTTTGCGGCGCGGCCGCGCTCGGCGGGGTTGACGGCTTCGATCTTTCCTGGAACACGATCGACTGCGGCGGCGCAACATTTTCCACCGGCGCCAGTTACGAGTTGGGCGGCACGGTCGGTCAGCACGACGCTTCAACGCTTACGATTGGAGGCGAGTTCGAGATTCTCGGCGGCTTCTGGCCTGGCGCCAGCGCCGCG
Source organism: Phycisphaerales bacterium (assembly GCA_022616475.1). Classification (GTDB taxonomy): domain Bacteria; phylum Planctomycetota; class Phycisphaerae; order Phycisphaerales; family SM1A02; genus JAKEEP01. The sequence goes on from JAKEEP010000041.1 coordinate 4,130, forward strand.
CCCATCGACCCTTGCCCTGCCGACATTAGCGGCGACGGCATCATCAATGTCGCTGATCTGCTGCTGGTGATCGGGAGCTGGGGCGCGGGCGCCGGCAGCCCGGCCGACATCAACGACGATGGTGTTGTGAACGTGGTTGATCTGCTGGCCGTGATCAGCGCCTGGGGAGCCTGTCCCTGAAGAATCAATGTGGCGATGTGGCGGCTGGCGCATGGATGGCAGCTTCAGGCCTGGGACGAATCGGGCCAACGGTGGGTGGTCGAAGCCGAGCGATTGTGCGATGCAGCCGGCGAGATGGCGGCGCCGGTTGGCTTCGAGCTCGATGACGGCTGAAGACGGCCGCAGGCGCGGTTTTACTCCAGAGCGGGCCTGTTAGTGAATCTGGACGAAACTCTGCGAATGCAGTGCGATGCCAAACGAAAGCCATCCAGGTGTACTGGCGTCGCGTCCCTTGCCCGTTGCACGCTGTTGCACATTCTTGCGAATTCGCGAAATCTCGCGAGTTTCGCCGGTTTTGGAGTGACCCGTTTTGTGAAGTTCATCGCGGTCTTTTGTGCATTTGTGCGATAATGCGCGCGTGGACGAGGTCGGCACCGGCATCACCTTGGCATGGCTGCAAAGCAGCGCGCAGTTTTTCGGGCCCGATCCACCGTCGGTTGGCATACCGCGCCAGCTCGGCTCGGTCCGGTTGGTCCGAGAGATCGGTCACGGCGGCATGGGAGTGGTCTGGCTCGCGCGCGATGAAATGCTCGAGCGCGACGTGGCGGTGAAGTTCTTGCTGGGCGCGGTGACCAGTTCGGACGATCTGGAATTCAAGCGTTTCCTCGAAGGCGCGCGGGCTGCCGCCGCTGTGCGTCACCCTGCCCTGAACATCGTGCATCACGCTGACTTGATCGATGGCCTTCCCTACCTGGTCATGGAATACGTCAACGGTCCGACGTTGACCCAAGTTCTTCAGAGGCAAGGGCCTCTGAAGCCCGAGCGTGCGCTTGCCATCATGTTGAAGGTTTGTGAAGGGATCGCCGAGCTCCACGATCGTGGCATTGTTCATCGCGACATCAAGCCCAGTAACATCATGCTCAACACAGCGGGCGAGGTGTGTGTTACGGATTTCGGGATCGCATGCGGGAGGATCCCACTTGGGGCGTCGCTCCGTGTTGAAGCGCTGGCAGGTACGCCGGCGTACATGGCACCGGAGATGTTTGAAGGGTCGATCTCGCAGCGCGGAGATGTGTATGCGTTGGGTGCGACTCTTTTCGAACTGCTCTGCGGACAGTCGCCGTTTACTGGCGGCGTTGATGAATTGTCCCGGCAGCATGCCCATGTGCCCGTGCCGGTTGAGCGATTGAATGAGCGAGGCGTGCCCGAATCGCTTGTGAGCGTCATCGAGCGCGCCATGAACAAAACTCCGATGTTCCGCTTGAAGAACGCGCGGCAATTGGCGATGGCATTAGGCGTGGCGGTTACGCAATCTGAGAACGCGATCGCAGGTGAGCAGGAATTGGCCGCTTTGGCTGGACCTGGCCTTCGTGAAGAGAGTTCGGCCACGGCACCCCCCCAAGAGGCTTCCTCCTACCATGACCAGCTCTCGGTTTTCGCCAGCCGCAGGCGGCTCACGGCGCGCGATTGCGAGCCGCCCAGGCTCATGCCATTTACCTCTGCTGCTATCTCAACAGACCTGATGTGCGTTCGTTGTGGATACCAGTTGCGAGGTACACGCGCCGACGGACGATGTCCGGAGTGTGCGACCCCCGTTTCTGAAAGTACCGACCCAACGTCAGCGATGGAAGATGGCTGAGACAAGTCGCAAAGCTCCGGCATCATCGTAAGCAGCGATTCGGTGCGGGCGAAGTCATCGATCATCGCCAGCAGCAGATCCGAATTGTTTGCGATCGTTCGCGGCCACCCTCGATCACATCCTTCTCAAAACCGCGTCGTGGTACGAGCCGTACAGGGCGAAGACGTCAGCATCGGCGCCGCCGTGCACCTGCTCCCACGCACTTCCATCCCAGCGGGCAATGTGATCGGCGTTCTGGCCGTCGGCGCTGGTGAACGCCCCGGCCGCGTACAAATACCCGCCCGATGATCTCAGCGCGAAGACGGTATTGTTGAAGCCTCCTCCGGGAACGCCGTCGCCCATCGGCTCCCAGACCGAGCCGGTCCAGCGCACAATTCGATTGACTGCCGTGCCGCCGGAAAGCGTGAACGACGCTGCCGCGTACGTGCTGCCCCGTGTAGGCACGCTTCAATGGCAAAGCGCGCCTGCGGCGGTTTCCGAGATGTCTTGTGCCCCAAAAAGTGAAGCCGCCACACTTTTGACCTTTGTAGGTCTAAATGCAGCGGGCTTCATCGGAATATACGCCTCAAGCGCCGAAAGGGTCCTCGGTTGAAGTTCTCAGTTTCTAGGTGAACCACTTGGACTGGCTGACGAACGTAACTGTCAGCCAGCCGCAACTTCGCCGGGTGTGACCTCGCTGGCGACGCAGTAGCCGTTAGCAAGGGCCCGCCAGTTGTCCGCCGGCGTCACTATCGAAATGAACTCTCACTTGAATCATCTGGCCGGCGTACTCGCTGATGTCGGCTTCCATCATCGCCCACCCGGCGGATTCGTTGATGGTGGCCGGCGGATTCCCTACCGACGCGGTCATGGTCGCGCCCAGCCACTCCCACAGCCGCCGCACATTGCTTCCGCCCGGGTTTTCCACGTCCAAAAAGGCGTGGTCAGAATTCGCGCCCTCCATCTGATACTTCTGCGCCCATCGCAAATAGATGGGCGCTGCCAGCCCGGCCAGATCGATCACAGGTGAGAGCAAATCCTGACTCGATGAAGCGTCGTAGGTCCCATCCAGATCGGTTTTCCAGCACTTGCTGCCGCTGTTGGCGCTTGTAATCGGAGCGAATGAGGGCGTACCCCATTCCCATTCATCGATCGCGCCCGAGTGCGTGAAACCTCCATCGTCCGCCTCGAAGTCTGACACGTACACAAACTCCTCGGAATTGTTTGGGCAAGTCTCCAGCGGATCCTCGCATATCTCGAGGCTCCAGGAATTGAAGGTTCCGCCGTTGCTAGGCGCGTCATCGCGAATGACGAGCGTCCACGTGCCGCCCGCATCGACGCCCTTGAACCACTCCAAGCGATAATCCTGCTCAGGTTGATAATGAGCCCAACCGGGGGCGTCTGGAATCGAGCTGCAGGGAATCGCGGCTTGATCGTCCAGCGTCGTAAGGACGTGCGAAATGGCATTGCCGCCAATGTCAGTGAACAGTGCCACCTCCTGGCCTGCGGGTGAAACCAGGCTCACATCCAGATCAAGAGCAAGAAAGTGCATGAGATCGATCGTGGGGCGCAATCGGCCCACTCGTGGATGGCCCGGGACTGTGATCTGCCAACTCATCGTGACCGGACCGGTTGGCATTTGTTGTGGTGACCCGGCGCCGGTGTACGTGGTGGCGATTCCGGTGGTGCAGGGCGCTTGCGAAACCACCGACACCGAAAAGTTGTAGGTTCCAAACGGAGCCGGTGGCGAAGTTTGCGGAGTAACGCGGAAGAAGTATGTGCCGGTGTCTTTGACGGTCACAAAAAACGCTTCTGAATCCGGTCCAGCGCCGCCGGAATCATTGGCCAACACGTTAAGGCCATTGAAATGAATTGCAAGAAGGCCGTTCCAGTCCCCGTTACGCTCGGGATCCAGATCGACGCTGGCAAAAATCGTGTCTCCCGCGTTCAAGGGCATCGAATACATGTCCCAGTCGCCGCTGCTTGAGGTCGCGCCGGCGATCCATCCGTTGCTGGGGATCGGCATCGGAACACCGACAAATGGATCGTTCGGCTCCACTTCCGCAACGGGAGCGCCGGCGTGCACGCGAAGGTAGAGGTCGTAGCCGCGCAGCTGCTGAGTCCCGTTGAAATGAGACACGCGGATGAAATAAGTGCCGGACGTCGGTATCAAGAAACCAGCGATGCTCGAGGACAACTGTCCGAACGAACCGTTATCGGCATCGGATTCCAACGGTGTCGCACCGTTGGGATGGAGAACTTCGAGAAAGCTGTCAGCAGACGCCGTGCTGAACGCCGTCATCGTCGCCGCATAGACGCGGTCGCCTGCGTTGGCGCCGAACGAGAAATAGTCCACGTCTCCGGTCCCGTAAACATTCGCGCTCACCTTCACTGGGCTGCCCGCCAGCGCGTTGGCTGTGGCAGCGGTGTTGTTGGGCTCCACCTCAACTTGAGTGTTGGAAAGCGCCAAGCAACTTGGACAAATTGCCGCAACAAATGCGATGCCGATTTGAATTGGCGGAGACATCTTTCCTCTCCAATGAACAAGGATTGTTGGCAGGATCATCATATCCTGCGGAAACGGCCAACGTGGGCCAAGCTGGGCCCCGCAGTTTCCACAAGTTGGATTTGCGCAGAACGCCGCCAACCTGCGGGCGCGCCATAAACCAAACGACCGCCGCGTCCGTTTCCGGGGGCGCGGCGGTGGTCAAAGCTCCCCGAGACGATACACCTTTGGTGAAATTCGCGCGGCGCTCGCGCGCGAGCGCAGACATGGAATCGTCACAAGTGTCTGCGTTTGAGGAATTTGTAGGGACAGGGTCAGCCGAGACGGACTCAATCAGCGCACGCGCCGCACGGTCCATCGATCACTCATGTGGCGCGTTCTCCCGCACCTGACGCGAAGCAGACTGGATCATCTCTTCACGCCGCCAGGCGCGCTTTTTGACGAAGCGCGCCTTTTGCTCTCGGGGCCATTGATCGACCGGTACTCGTCCACCAGTCACCACACAATGAACCATTACAGCTCCAGCTCCACTTCCCGCACGAATATGACTGACCGGCGCGAACGGGCGGCGCGTCGTGAAAATCGATCCTCGGAACGAATCCAGAAAGAACCGTGTTCACTTTTTGGATCGAGACGCGTATAGACCCTGTGCCCGATGGTCGTTGGGCGCATGGGCTGCGCGCGTGGTTGTTGGCTGGAATAAACGCCGCCATCAGCGTTGAAAAGAGTTCCCCGGAGCAGAATACCGCAGAACTCATCGTTGTCGTGCCGGGGCAGCAATGGTCATGGTCAGGCGACTTCCATCTGTCGCCGACACATCCAATTGCAGCCTCCCTTTCTCGGACCGGACTCGCGTCCGAGGTCCAAGGCTGTAGGTGCGCCTCCTGATCGAGTTCTTGAACGTGACCAGATCGACCTCCGCCAGCCGCTTCATATGACGTTTCAACGCAGGCAAACGAATTCGCAGCGCCTCCGCCAGCGCCCGCTCATCCAACGGAGCCGTCGACAATTCGACGAGGATTGCCCGCCTGACATCGTGCGTGGTCGCAGCGCACAGCGCAGCCACGCACCGCCACGGATGTTTCTTTGCGTTCAACGCCCGCCGCTTGCGAGCCATGCGTCACCCTTCCGACAATACCGTTCGAAATTACCTTCGATGTGAAATGCTGATCAACTACACTGGCAGAACCATTATGCGACGAACGTTCGTGATCGGCCAACGGCAGTTCCACCAAAGACGCAAAGATATTGTTGTTTTCTAAGGCCAGCTTGATCGGCTCATTGCGTGAACCTGAGAACCACTCCTGAGTA
>JAKEEP010000310.1 GCA_022616475.1 Phycisphaerales bacterium
CGGCTGTGGGCGATCAGATTGATTCTCTCAATTTCCGGGCACGAGGCGATCGAGCGCAAGAACGCTTTCAAATGAAAAATAGTGAACTCACCAGATTCACGGTCGCGGGTGTAGCCCTGCAGAAGGCCCTTTGCACCGGCGGGCCAACTGTAGGCGATCGGGACCATTTCGCGGCCGAGAAAGTGGGCCAGTTCAGCGGCGCGAAAGACAGCATCTTCGAACGTATTGTTGTAACCGTGAATGTAAATCAGAACTTCTTTTCGAGGAGAGACGGCCATGGAGCGCCGCAATTCCTGCCGCAGCGCTTCGGTGGCAGCGTCGATCTGCGGTTGCACCTTGGGATCGACTCGCACGCCGGCATCATCGATGATGACGGCAGCGGGGGTTGGGGGAAAGCGGCCGAGTTCGGTGGTGGAGGCAACCCTCATGAGGATGCGTCGTGGTCGGCTCTTGGTGGTGCTGTGGGCCACCAATTCTTCCCATGACAGGCCCTTGGCCAGGTCGACTACGCACGATCCAAAAGCAAGCGATGTCGAGCGATTGAAGTCGTACTTGAGTGAACCATTCTTGGTCGGGACACGCCGACGATCGGTGGCGTAGAGCACATCGATGGTGCTGGTTTGCAACTCGGGCCGGACTGAGGCGAATGGATTCTCGCGCGCGCTGACATACAGATTCGGCGTGGGCATGAGCGGGTGTTTGGCGGAGCATCCGGCGAGCGTGACCAGCACGAGCAACATCAAGCGACCGTGCGAAGAATTGACACGAGCGAGTCGATGCGAGGCGCCTCGCGGTGCACGAGCTTGCCATGTTGTGCAAGCTATTGGCACGGGCCCCATGCGCCGATTACGGCGAGGAGGTCGCCGATGTCAACGAGGCCGTCACCGTTCGCGTCGCCGCCGGATTTGCCGGTGGTGCCCCAGTTGCTGATGACGATGAGCAGATCGGTGATGTCGACGGTTCCGCTCTGGTTGAAGTCGGCGGGGCACTTGGCTGAGGGCGCTGCGAAGAGTTCAAAGGCCATGTCGCCATCCGCTGCACTCCAGCTTCCGGTAGGGCTGTCGCGAAAGACGTGTGAAGAATCGCCGCCGCTGCCCTGGTGCCACAGCCAAAGCGGCCCGCCCGCGCCCGCTTGATCGTTCAGCAGCGTCAACCAATATGTCGTACCTGAAGTTGGAACAAAACCGCCTTCGGGCAACTCGGCGTCATATTGAAACAGATCGCGCCCGTTGAGATCGATCAACCCCGTGGGGGTCTTGGTGAAATCTGAGCCGATTGTGAACTGATCCACTAATGATGTTGGCACTCCGCCGCTGTCCAGATAAACGCGCAACGTGAACGAGAGTGCTTCCCCTGTCCCGGATGTTGCGCCCCACCAGCGAATGCCTGTGACTGCCTGCGAAGTGTCGGGGGTCCAATTGTCGGCGCGCTGGAAGCCGTTGAGCTGCGACGAAAATGAATTGCCTTTGTTCGCCAGCGCCGGCTGAAGGTACACGCTCTCACCCGCCCACGCGGCCGAGCTCAAAACGGCGATCGCCTGCGCCAACGCCACCAAAATGTATGACCGAAATGACAAGTCCAACATCGCCATTCTCCTCACCAAGCCAGACGCGCATGCCGGCCCACATCCGGCTCATCCAGTCTACTTCCGCATTCCTCTGTTACCAGCACCTTGCTCGGATTTGTTTTGCCTAAACGGGAACTGCGAATTAGGCTGGTTTGCGGATCACCGACAGATTTTCGGTTCCGGCGAATCAAGGTGAAGTGAACGATTTGATTGGAGATTGGCTTTGCTTGGGATTCAAGGGCATATCGCCGTTCTTGTCCTTTCGACCGGTGTGAGTTTCCTCTCCTGCCACGGCGGTCAGCCGGCCCAGCCGTCAAATGAATCCCTTGGCGCCATTGCTCAGTCGCCCAATGGGGCGCCGGAAGGCTTCGGAACTTATGTTTCAGCGCTGGCGGGGACAGAAGTAGGTTGTCCTGGCGATTCGCTGCTCGCCCAGCAACCCGACCTCACCGCTTTTTCTGCCTATGTCTCCGAGATCGGGGCAACTTTTCTGCGGTTCGAGGACTTTCATGGCGTTGCAGGCGCAATCGAAGGCATCCAATGGTACGGCTTGCAGATGCAATTCACCGGCAGCGGATTTGTGCAATGCACCGAAACCGATTTCTCGTTTCAAGTCACGCTTCTTGAGGACAATGCGGGAAACCCCGGTTCAGTCGTTTGCGATTACTTCCTCACTCCCACGGTCGTTCCGATTGAAACGAAGGTGAAAGGCGTCACGCTCTATCAATACACTGTGACTCTGCCTTCGCCTTGTATCATCGTCAACGGCTGGCTGTCGATTGTCGGCTATGGCGATCCGGATTGCTGGTTCCTCTGGCTGAGCTCCCTCGACGGCGATGACCATTCCCTGTGCAAAAACTGCCAATCGTACGTGCAGCGCGCCAATTTGAATTTCTGCCTGCTCGGCAAACCGGGCGGGATCTTCGGCGCATGTTGCAATCAGTCAACCGGTTCTTGCGCCGACAACGTCGAGATCAACCAGTGCATCACGCCAGGATTGAAGTTCACGCCAAATACGACCTGTGCGAATCTCGACCCGCCTTGCGCCATCGTCACCGGCGCGTGCTGCCTGCATCAGGGCGAGTGTGCCGTTACGACCGCGACCGATTGCGCAGACATGAACGGCACATGGCTCGGTCCGGAAACGCTTTGCGTTCAGTGCCCGCCGGTCGGAGCCTGCTGCGTGGGCTTCAGTGACTGCTCGATTCAAACCGAAGCGGACTGCTCCCGCACCACTCTTTCCTGGCTTGGCCCCGATACAACCTGCGAGGATTGTCCTCAGCAGCCCGTCTGCGACAAAGGTGCGCTCTTCGGTCAGAATCCCGATACACCCTTGAGCTTTCAGGCCGGCACCTCCGAGGAAGACTCCACTCTTCGGCGATACGAAGATTTCAGCGGTGTCGCCGGCCCCATCCAATCGCTCAAATGGTGGGGACTTGATCTGCACCCGCTCGGCGGCAGTCTTTGGACAGAGTGCACCGAAAAAGACCCCAC
>JAKEEP010000311.1 GCA_022616475.1 Phycisphaerales bacterium
CACGCCGTCGCGCAAGGCGGGATGGTCAAGCGATAGGAGCCGGTCATGAGAACCAAGCTCGTCTGCCTCTGCCTGTTCGCCGCCGCGCCGGTTTTCGCGCAGAAGTACAAGACCGACATCCCGCCGGCCATCACCATCCCGGACAGCGTCGAGACGCATCTCGGGACGCTGAGGTTCAGGGACGGCTTTCCCGACGACGCCACCGTGCAGAAGGTCTACGACAACCTCGATTTCCAGCGCGGCGTGCAGGCGTTCCTGACGGCGATGCCGGCGGCGTCGCTCTCGGCGATGCGCGAAGGGCTGCGCAGCATCGGCGTCAACAACAGCTCGATCGCGGTGTGGGAGACCTTGCTGGACAGCAGGTCGTTGGTGCTCACGCCCAACTCGGAATCCGTGTACGTCATGGGCTGGCTCGATCTCAAGGACGGCCCGCTGATGGTCGAGACGCCGCCCAACGTGCTGGCATTCGTGGACGATTTCTGGTTCCGCTACGTCACCGACATGGGCAACGCGGGGCGCGACAAGGGCAAGGGCGGCAAGTACCTGTTCCTGCCGCCGGGCTACAAGGGCGCGGTGCCGCAGGGCTACCTGGTGTCGCGGTCGAGGGCGTTTAGGCGATGCCCGCCAACCCCGTGGTCATGAGCTGGCCCAAACGGATTACCGACGCCGGTGGAAAGCGTCATCAGTGGAGCGGATCGATAAATTCGGCGGCCCGGAAGCTTACAATCATTACGCCGTCGGTTGGGCGCACGCGATGAACACGCCGTATCAATGGACCAAGCAAGTCGCATCGCATTGGGGCGGCACACGCAATGGAACGATTGTTCACTGGCCTCGCGGCATCAAAGCCAAAGGAGAAATTCGCTCGCAGTTTCATCACGTGATTGATCTCGCGCCGACGATTCTGGAGGTGGCCGGCTTGCCTGAGCCGTTGAGCGTTCACGGCGTGGCGCAGAAACCACTTGAAGGCGTCAGCATGGCGTATTCATTCAACGACGCGCAATCTGCCGAACGCCACGAAACGCAATACTTCGAGATGTTTGGCAACCGCGGCATTTGTCACAAAGGCTGGACTGCAATTACGAAACATAGAACACCGTGGGAAACACGGGCTACAAAAATGCCTGCCTTCGACGACGACATCTGGGAACTCTACGACACGACCAAAGACTGGAGCCAGGCCAACGATCTTGCGAAAAAGTTTCCGCAAAAATTGCAGGAACTTCAACGCTTGTGGTTGATCGAAGCCGTTAAATACAACGTGTTGCCCCTGGACGATCGCATGATCGAACGCGCCGACTCCGATGCGGCGGGCCGCCCGCAATTGGTTAAAGGCAAACGACAATTGCTCTTTGGCGGAATGGGCCGGTTGACCGAAAGTTCCATCGTCAACCCGCACAACAAATCCTACACGATTACAGCCGAGGTTGAAGTGCCTCAGTCGGGCGCGGAAGGAGTGATCGTGGCTCACCGCGCCGATGAGCGTGCTGATCGAAAGCAACAAGATCGCGAAGATCGCGTCGTCGCTCACCGCGCCCCCGGGCGCCACGGTCATCGACGCCGGCGGGCGCACGCTGTCGCCGGGCTTTATGGACGCCCATTACCACATGATGCTGCAAATGAGCCCTGCGCTGGGTATCAACACGGACCAGTTCTATCACGCCTTCAACGCTGTCGGTATGGCCCACTCCACACTCATGCGCGGCTTCACCGCGGTGCGCGACGTTTCCGGCAACACCTTCTCGCTCAAACGAGCGATCGATCAGGGCCTCATCGATGGCCCGCGTGTCTACCCGTCCGGGCCGATGATCACGCAGACGGCCGGCCACGCGGACGCCCGCACGCCGACGCAGCCGTCGCTCCCGCTCGGCGGCCATCACAGCCCGCTCCTTGAATTCGGCCACAATGCCGTGGCCGACGCGGGGTCTCCGAGGTGCTGCGCGCAGCACGCGACAACCTCCGCCGCGGCGCTTCGCAGATCAAGATCGCGGTGGGCGGCGGGACCGGCTCGGAATCCGATCCGCTCGATGTCACCGAGTTCTCGCCCGAGGAAATCCGCGCCGCGGTGCAGGCTGCAAACGATTGGAACACCTACGTCACCGCTCATGTCTATAACTCCGCCGGCATTCGCCGTGCGATCGAGAACGGCGTCATATGCATCGAGCACGGCAACCTCGTCGACGAACCGACACTTCAACTGATGAAGGAACAGGGCATCTGGCTCAGCCCGCAGGTCAGCGTCTACACGTTCCACCCGCGCGGCTTCACCGAGGACCAGAAGAGAAAGCACGATCAAGCTTTCGCCGGCATCGACAACATGTTCAAGACCGCCAAAAAGATCGGCTTCGACAAGATCGGCTTCGGGACCGACATCATCACCGATCCAGAAAAGTTCAAGGCAGCCAGCGAGGAGTTCGTGCATCGGACGAAATGGTTCACGCCGGCCGAGATACTGAAGCAGGCCACCTCGACCACGGCTCAACTCCTCGCCTTGTCTGGCCCGCGCAACCCCTACCCCGGCAAGCTCGGCGTCATCGAGGAAGGCGCGCTCGCGGACATCCTGCTGATCAACGGCAATCCGCTCGAGGACATCTCGATCCTGACCAAGCCCGAGGAGAATCTCGCGCTGATCATGAAAGACGTTCCACACCAAGCCGTAGGCGTTGATGGCCACCCCAATGGCCCATGCTCCAAACGAGCTGAAGCCTTCGAGCCCGTTCTGCACGTAGCTCACGATATTCATGAGCACGCCGCCGAAGGCGCAAGCTGGGATGGCGATTCCCATGGCGATGCGATAAGGCTTCTCTTTGTATTTCACACCGAAGAAAAATACGCAGGCCGCATAGATCACAAAGATCACCATCGCGGGAACTGGCGGGGCCTTGCTAAGCGGCACTCCGCCACTCTTTATCCGCATATAGCTTACGGCCAGGTACGCCAGCGCCATCACCGACGCGCACACGCACATTGCGCAATCGACCGTCCCGCTGCCAACCATCCTTTCCGCGGACCCGAACTATTGGATGCTGCTGGCCGGAAAGGCGGCGGGCGACATGTTGATGCGCGGTTTTACTTCCGCGCGGGATGTCGGCGGCAATACGTTCGACTGAAGCGCGCGATTGACGAAGGCCATCTCCCCGGGCCACGCATCTGGTCGGCGGGCGCGAATATTTCTCAGACTTCTGGCCACGGCGATTTTCGTTCGCCGCACCACGATCTGCCTCGGGCTGACGGGGACATCCACTGGAGCGAGCAACTCAAAGCCACCGCGATTGCCGATGGCGCGGATGAGGTGTTGCGGCGCACGCGCGAGCAGTTGATGCGGGGCGCGAGCCACATCAAGTTGATGGCGGGGGGCGGCGTGGCATCGGACTTCGACCCGCTCGACGTAACCGAATACACCGAGGCCGAGATTCATGCGGCCGTCGAGGCAGCCAGCGCCTGGGGCACCTACGTCACGGTTCATGCCTACACTCCCAACGCCATTCAGTCCGCAATCCGCGCTGGCGTGAAGTACATCGAGCACGGGCAATTGGCGGACGAGGCGAGCGCAAAAATGATCGTTGAAAAAGACATCTGGTGGTGTCTCCAACCGTTCCTCAAAGATGAAGACATGCTCCGGTTCCCCGAAGGCTCAGCCAACCAGAAGAAGCAATTGCAGATGATCGCGGGCACCGACAACGCCTACAAGCTGGCAAAAAAATATAAGATCAAGACCGCCTTCGGCACCGACACGCTGTTCGACGCGAAACTCGCCAGCCGTCAAGGCGCGCAACTCGCCAAGCTGGTGCGCTGGTACACGCCCGCCGAAGTGTTGCGCATGGCGACCAGCACCAACGCCGAACTGCTCGCCCTCTCCGGCCCGCGCAATCCCTATCCCGGCAAGCTTGGCGTCGTCGCGGAAGGCGCACTCGTCGATCTGTTGCTCGTGGATGGCGATCCCATCGCGAATATCAAGTTAATCGAAGACCCGGCGAAAAACTTCGTGGTCATCATGAAGGATGGAAAGATTTTCAAAAACACGATCGAAAGAAATCAGCCACGAGAACCGCGTTGAAAAAGCACGAATTTCCCCTTGGACGCAACACAAGAAACCAACCAACAAACAGGAAAAATAAATGAGCAATACAAAAAATAAACCGAACATCCTCATCATCATGGGGGAGACATCGGCTGGTTTAACATCAGCGCCTATAATCACGGCGTCATGGGCTACAAAACGCCCAACATCGATCGCATCTTCCAAGAAGGTGCGATGTTCACCGACTGGTACGGTCAGCAAAGTTGCACCGCAGGTCGCGCCGCCTTCATCACGGGACAATCACCCATCCGCACGGGACTGACCAAAGTCGGTCTCCCCGGTTCAGATCTTGGATTGCGGCCAGAGGACCCAACCATTGCCGAACTATTGAAACCGCTTGGTTATACGTGCGGTCAGTTCGGCAAAAATCACCTGGGAGATCGGGACGAATTTTTGCCCACCGCGCACGGCTTCGATGAATTCTTCGGCAATCTGTATCATTTGAACGCTGAACAGGAACCGGAATGCCCGGATTATCCGAAAGATCCCAACTTCAAGAAGAAGTTCGGTCCGCGCGGGGTGTTGCACAGTTGGGCGACTCCCAACGGTGGCCAAAAAATTGAGAACACCGGCCCGTTGAACATCAAACGCATGGAGACGGTGGATGAAGAGTTCCTCCACGCCAGCACTGAGTTCATGGAGAACGCGGTCAAAGAGCAAAAGCCTTTCTTCGTTTGGTTGTGTCACTTTAGTCGTCTGAAACGATCAGGCGGCTTTCTTGAGCTGGGCAGGGGCGATCGTGTCAGGAGTGGATTCGCCGGAGATCGCAGCTCTGGTC
>JAKEEP010000312.1 GCA_022616475.1 Phycisphaerales bacterium
CCATGATCGGCGCGCGAGCCGGACTCAAGGTCAAACCAGTGAATCTCGATCTCCACGAGCGGCCGCCCGCCCTCGCCGACGTCCCCGGCGCTGTCGCACGACTGGATGAGCAGGTCATTGAGCCCGCCAGCTTTCTTCACGACCTGAGCCATCAGCACGCCTCGCGCATTCTCAAAATCGACGCCGCTCGCTTGCGGCTGAGTACGCCCTCTTCATCCGCCGAACACGCCCCCGCAGAAATTCAAATCGCCGCCGACAACCGCACCACTTCCCTCAGCGCCCGCCTGATCATCTTCACCGCCGGCGCTGGAAACGCCCACCTGTGTCAACTCGCGGGCGTCCCGCATTCGCCCATGCAACAGCGACCGCTACACATGGTCCTGGTCCGCCGTGAAGATCTGCCCATCCTCAACGGCCATTGCGTTGACGGCTCGGCAACGCGCCTCACCATCACCACCGCTCGCGATTTCGATGACCGAGTCGTATGGCAGGTCGGCGGACAACTTGCCGAAGCCGGCGTCAGCATGCCGCCGCTTCAACTCATCGAGTTCGCCCAATCCGAGCTTGATGCGGTCCTTCCCGCCATTGACCTGGCCGGCGCTGATTGGGCCACCTATCGCGTCGACCGCGCCGAGCCGGCAACGCGCGGCGGCACTCGCCCCGATGACGCCTACGCTGGCCGCGAGGGCATCATCGTCACGGCATGGCCCACGAAAATGGCGCTTGTCCCCGAGCTCACCCGCCGCATCACGATGATCGTCCACGAGATTCTACAAGGCCGAAACGCCAGCGAGGCGGCACCTTCATCGATGGATGCAGTATCTTCACCGGTGTTTGACGCCTGGCCACGCCCCGTCGTCGCCCTTCCACCATGGGAAAACCCGAAACAACAATGGTTCCCCGGCCGCTAGGTCGCACCGGCTTGATGCTCAGTCCCATCGGTTTCGGCGCGTTCAAGATCGGCCGCAATCAGAACGTCAAGTACGCGCAAGGTTACGACCTTCCAACCGATGATGAAGTCTCGCGCCTGCTCAATGGCGTCCTCGACCTTGGCATCAACTACATCGACACCGCACCCGCCTACGGGTCCAGCGAAGAGCGCATCGGACGCGCCATTGGCCATCGCAACCTCGAATTCATGATCTCCACGAAGGTCGGCGAAACCTTTGACAACAATCGCTCAACCTATGACTTCTCAGCCAATGCGATCCGTCGCTCGGTTACACAGAGCCTGACGCGGCTCAAACGCGATCGCCTCGACATCGTCTTTGTCCACTCCGACGGCAGCGATCTCCACATCCTGAACAACACCGACGTCGTGCCGACGCTCCAATCGCTTAAGGCTCAAGGGCTCATCAGCGCCATCGGCTTCTCCGGCAAGACAACCAACGGCGCTGCAGCCGCGCTCGATTGGGCCGACTCCATCATGATCGAGTATCACGTTGAGGACAGATCTCACGAACCCGTGATAGCCGAAGCGGCGCGGCGCGGCGTCGGCGTCATCGTGAAAAAACCGCTCGCCTCAGGGCGCCTTCAACCCGCCTCCGCTATCCCATTCATCCTCGCCAATCCCAACGTCACCAGCATGATCGTCGGCGGGCTCACCCTCGACCACATCCGACAAAATGTCCGAACCGCCGCCACCATGTCAAAACCGTCCCCCGTTTAGCGAGCGGCACTCTCGCCGCTCTTGTCCACTTCATCCCATCTTCGTCTATCGCGATCTCGTCCCGCTCCTCGGCAGCGTGAGTTTCATTCCCACCGACAGCATCCCCGGATCATCTCCAATCACCGCGCGATTGGCCTCGAATATCTCTTTCCACCGCCTTTCGCTGCCATACAGGTCGCGCGCGATCTTCGCCAGCGTGTCCCCCGATTGCACGACATAAACCGACTTGTCTCGAGTCGCTGTCTCCTTCTTCAACTGTTCCCGAACCAGCTCAGGCTTCGTTTCTTTCGCCGGCAACTTCAAGACCTGACCGATCTGCATGCGATTCGGATCGACCCACGGATTGGCCCTGGCGACCAGGCTCCATTTGTTCTGATCGCCGAACCATTCACCAGCTATCGATGACATCGTGTCCCCCTCCTGGACCGTGTATTCGACCACTGTCGGCTGCGTTGGCGCGGCCGCGGTTGCCGCGGGCGAGTTGTCCGACGGCGCTCGGACTCGCGCGCCTCCAATACCCCCGTGCGCTGCGCTCGACTCACGCGAGCCCGTAGCAACACTGCCAGCACCCTCCGGCCGAGCAGGACTGACGTTCAGCAATGGGAACGAAATCAATGGATCAATGGCATCACTGGCGCGCCACGCGCCTTCGAACGGCTCGTCATCGTCGCCCGCCATTTCATCAACAGACTTGCTCAAGAAGCTGCTCGACGATGCCAGTAGCGGCGCGCCGGCGTCGCCGCCAACGGTCGGCGTCGCTGCAGCCTGCAACGGCGCTGCCCCTTGCCATTCGATCGGCTCGCTCTGGCCCTTGGGCACGGCGCCTGCTCCGACCCCAACGCCCATGGTGTCACCCGCACTCCGAGTCACGTCCCCCGACGGCATCAGCACGCCGTAGTAAAGAATCAAGATTCCGATGAACGCCGCAAACACCGCCAGCGAGATTTTCGTGCCTGCCGTCATTGCAAGTCCTCCGTGACTGCCAACAACATCCATCGGCAAGAGCGCCTCGAATTGATTCAGAATTGCGGTTGTGGCGGCAAAACGCCCACCAATAGCCGCGACTCAACCAGTCGCGTCCGCGCATCGCTTGCATTCATCCGCGACGAACAGACCACCCACTCGTCACGGGGAACGTCTCACGCTCCCGCCGGCACCGCGCCCGGCCGCGCCAATCGCTCGCGCCGAACGCTGCCGACCACTTGCTCATCCGGCCTCGGCGGCTTCTGCGCTACCAGCGGCGCCGCGATCGCCACCGAGCTGTAGGTACCAGCCAGGAGCCCGATCAAAAACGTGAACGCAAATGGTTGAATGCCCGTGCCGCCCAGCACATACAGAATGATCGACGCCAGAATCGTGCTTCCGCCCGTCAACACCGTTCGGCTGAACGTCTGGTTGATCGAGTTGTTGATGATCTCCGGCGTCACGGTCAACCGCTTGCCTCGGTTCTCGCGGATCCGATCGAGAATGACGATCGTATCGTTGAGCGAGTAGCCGATGATCGTCAACAGCGCCGCGATCACGTTCAAATCAATCCTGAACTCGTCGAGCATCAGGGCCGAAGCGAGCGCAGTTCCCGCAAGCACATGCGTCAACGCCAGCGCTCCCAGGCAGATAATCACGTTGTGCGTCACGGCCACCACGGTGGCGACCGAGTAACGCAGCGAACCGAACCGGATCCAGATATACATCAGCATTCCAATCAGGCTCAGCACTACCGCCACGCCCGCCTTGGAAGCCAGCGTCTTGGCCATCGCCGGCGAGTAGCTCGCCACTTCCTGCAAGCTGCTTCCTCGCGTGAGCGCCGTCGAAACCAGGTGCCACTCGCGCGCCGCCAGTTCGCGGTCCCACCGGTCGACATCGACCACCATCTGGTTCAAGTTCGAGTCGAATACCAAGACAGCAATCGAGCGATAGCCCTTCGACGGATCGCTTGGATCTGCCGG
>JAKEEP010000042.1 GCA_022616475.1 Phycisphaerales bacterium
ACTTCAAACTCACCCCCCGCGGCATCATCGAATCCCTCGACCTACTCAAACACATCTACTCCCCCACCGCCACCCACGGCCATTTTGGACGAACGCCGGGAACGATCGAGGTTGAGTGCGAAGAAGGCGGGCGGAAGGTGAAGCGCACCTTCAATACCTTTACATGGGAGCGCACCGACAAGGCAGCAGCGCTTCGCGCGGCGGCGGAGAAGGTTGCCGGCGCGATCGCTTGAGGCCAGTGGCATGGCGTTTGCGCGGGAGGGTGTAGTTTGCGCGCGCGCTTTTGCCAGAAGGGGATTAGTTTGTGTTGGATGGGGGCACAAAGGCGTGTGTATTTGACGGAGATGGGGGGAAAACCGGCGAGCGACGGGGCGACGAAGCGACGGAGCGACGAAGGGATGGGACGGGGGGATGGGCATGGAGGAAGTTCCGAGTTCCGAGTTGTCGGTTGTCAGTTGTCAGTTGTCAGTTGCGAGCGCAGGGAGGGCGCGAACAAAAAGAGCGGCCTCTCTATAGAGGGGCGGAGGGGCGTGGTGCGCGCGCGCAGGGGAGGTACTTCGTTTTGGGAATGACTGTTTTTGCAGCGAAAAATGATTTGCAAAATGGTGATTTTTACTTTTTGGTAGCGCCCTTTTTGCGCGCAGGACGCGGATGTCTTCTCGCATGCACGCGAGGAGCCCTTTTGGCACCTGACTCCTGGCACCTGACACCTTGGTCTTTTCAAGTGGGAGAAGACCGACAAAGCCGCCGTCCTTGAGGCCGCTGCGGAAAAGCTCGCAGGCGCCATCGCGTGATCTCAGTTCAGTGTGCCGAACAGCTGGCGCAAGAAGGCGACGAAATCCTCCGCCCCAAAACTGTTCGTGTTCAGGTGACATCCATTCCAGAGATCAAACAACCGTCGTTCTTTATCATTGGGTGGTCGGCAGCCACCTCCACCAGAGCCCGCGCAATTGGGTGTGGTGAGTCGCATGCAAACGCCCTGATGATCAATCCGAACCTGGAGGCAAACAGGCAGGCCTTGAGCGCGGTGCCATTTGATGCGTTCCAGAATCCATTCGCGGTCGAGAGTTTCCAACCGCCGTTCTTCCGTTCCGATCTTGACCTTGATCATGGCCTAGCCTTTCCCCCGGACAAACCGGGCTGATGAAGTTCAGCCACGCTAGGCATTGTGGCTTCAGATGGTCAAGCCACAATTGATTGTGATCTTTTTCACAAAAAGCACTAATTCTCTGAACTCAGGCGACCGCGCGCAACAGCTTCTTGGCGTTTGCGGGAAGCGCCACCGACCATGGATGAATGAGAAGTTCTTCCCCATCTCGGCGCTCGAACGCGCTGTAAGAAAGACTGAAGGAGATTTGTGGGAACGACTCATACAGATCGCCCACTTCCTTCACATTGTCGTAGGTCATGATCCAAGGGAATCGTGGTCTCGAACTGAGAAACGACGCCAGCGCACAATGCTGCGCGGGGGTGAAGCGATTGAAGTACAGCTCTGGCCCTTTGTGGTAATAGGGCGGATCCAAGTAAACAAATGTCTTTGCCGCGTTTACTTGCCATCGGTTGATCTTCCTTAGGACGGCCATTCCATCCTCACCGGAAACCGAAATTCGATCAGCGTAGCGTCCAATCCGTTCAACTCGATCAAGGAGTCCATCATGATTGAATCGGGCGTTCAGCTTGTAATTGCCACTTTGATCGTGGCCACCGATAGGCCCTCCATTTCGAATGATTCCAGAGCGCGTCGTCCGATTCAAAAAAAATGTCGCGAACCCGAGCTCGAATACCTTGCGCAGGTCACGAGATTCGTAAATCGCACGCTGTCGTTTCCATTCCCTAATTGAAACGCGAACGCCAGCCAATCTTTCGAGAAATGCATCATTATGCGTGGTCACAGCCTGCCAGAAGCAGCGCACCCTGGGGTCTGCGTCGTTGATGGTTATGCATTCGACATATTCGTCAAACAGCAATTCAAGGGCGGCACCAGCGCCTCCTGCATATGGCTCAACATAGCGCGGCTTTGACAGCCCGTTCGCCTTCAGAACTTGGATCAGGAACGGCGCAAGCTTCGCTTTCCCTCCTGGGTACCGAAGCGGAGACAGATATGGGGTCATTCGTTCATGGCCTCAAGGAGTGGCGCAACGTTATTGAACAAGCTGCTGATGTCAGCGGGCTTGACCGAGAAATCTGCGCTGTGCACGAGTTGGTTCATCGAGGTCACGGACAGTATCCCCGTCGGTTGTGAAAGTTCGGCCATCGCACCGTGCAACTTTTTCGTCATGTCAGGATCGGTGTTGTTCTTCGTGAGATGCTTCGTGATTCCATGCAACGCTTGGGCGAGTGTCTTCGGCTTTCCATCTGCCTTCGTCATGGAGAGTCCGTCGGCGCGGTGATCGTGACAATACGCTTTCGCCGAAATCTCGAACATGCTCCGGAGAAGAAAGCAGAAGGCAATTGGAGTCCGTTCCAGATTCAACCAAACGGCTTCTTGACGGAGCGTCTCCACCTTATCGCGGTTGTTCCCTCGGATCGTCATTGCCCCCAATCGCTTTGTCACCGACTTGGGGTCGCGAAAGCTCAAGGCGCGGGGCTTTGCTGCCTTCTTTTTCGGCTTGACGGGTGTAGATGGAGCAAATTTCGCTGCTGGAGCACTCGTTCCCGCCTTGGGGATTTGCGGCGGCCCAAATCCATAGCGATCGGTTGCAAAGTCAATGCTGCTATCGCGGATGTGCTTAAAGCCCAATGTCTCAGCGCCAATGTCGTACAACATCCGTTCGAGCCCGACACGATACGACGACTTGGCTAGCTTCGACGGATATGCCGCAACCAGTTCGGGCGCATTCGCAAACCCGAGTCGCGGTGCAATCTTTCCTAAAGCTTCATTCAGCACGGTGAGCGGATACTCGCCTGCCCAAAAGGCTTTCTGGTCGTTGCTAAGGTTTGTACCGTTCTTCAGGTACTTCTCCAGCAGATCGAGGCCGCTTTCAGTGCCCCCCGACTTGTCGCGATTGTGGCGCGCTGTGGCTACAGCGTTCCAATCGGATCTGCCCGCCTTTTGACCTTTGCCGTGGGTTCTCGCAACGATCCGATCGACAAGTTCGCTTTCGGCAGATGAGTACACCGCGCATGGAACCCTTTCGATCGACGCTTTCCTCTCTTGCGACAACGACTCAATCTTCGCCCTGAGTTCCTCGGGAATATCAAAGCCGTTGGGCTGGATCAATCCGAGGACAAGCTTGATCGCACCGATGCGCTGATTGCCTTCCTTGACGATGTGGTCGCCACCAGCCCCATCCGGTGCCAGAACAAGAATGTTCTCGGTGAGGAGATAACCATCGTCCAGAAGACTGTCCATCAGTTCCCAGAAGTGCTTGGAATCGACAGCCAGCATCGCCTGAATTGCGGCGGATTCATTGGGCTGGGGAAGTGTGCGAAAGTTCTTGCGATCCAGCGTCAAGTCTTTGACGTGCTTGGTGTCTGCCTTGGGCATTGTGACCCCCTTGTGGTGCACAACATGACTTCACCGGCGATTGGCCGATAGAGCCGCGCTCTCGACTACCTCATCCGCCTGGACCAAGTACTCGTCCCATGTCAATGTACTCGTCTTGTCCAGCACCTGCAATTTGTCGAGAACACTTGCTAACTGTGAGTCGCTCAGCGCGGCGATCCTCCTTCTGCGCTCATCCGCGCCAGGCACATGCCTGAACACCAGACCGTTCGCATACGGAAAATGCATCACGCCTGCGTAGATTAGTTCATCGTTGTTGTTGAATGTCCTTGAATACACGTAGGGCCGGTTTTCGATACCCGTTCGGAACATCAAGACTACATCTCCACCCGCGACGGCGGCTTTCTTACAGAACGCAGCCTTTAGTGACTCCAGATTTGAATATGCGCTGCCGCCGCCATACACCTCGCCAAGCAGTATGTAGTCTTCCGAACCAAGCTGCGATCGCAGCGAGCGTCCAGCCTTGCATTCAAGTTCATACCGCTGTCTCGGCGTATTGTGGGGCAATTGCGCTTGCTCCCAACATTGTCGAGCTTCGTCGATCGCGCCCTGAATTGCAGTGGCGTAGGTTGTTGGCGGTGCCTTGACGGCTCCGCGCGGAACAAATGTGACGTTGTGCATCGCACATCCGGATGTCAACGCCACAATCAACGATAACAGACCCGTCACTCTAAGGAAGCTCATGGGCGTACCCCTTTGTGGTGCTTCACTATAACAATCACCGCCTCAACATGGTGCGCATCTATATACGCAGAACCTGCCGCGAAGTGAACTTGCCTCGGTTTGGCTCGCGCCGAATGCGCCCCATCCCTCGCAAGGCACAGCCACAAGGCGGGCCAATGAATGGGCGAGCTCCGGGGGGAGCAATTCCGGGGGGCCAATTCCGGCCTTCCGGCTTTCCGACTCCGGCATTCCGGGGGGGGGCAATTACGGGCGTCCGGCTTCCAACCGCTGATAGCTGACAGCCGAAAGCCGCCCCAAAATTCTCTGCGCCTCCATCAACGGGCTCTCGCGGTTACTTCTGCACCGCGGCCGCCCCGCACTCACCCCCTAACTCTTCCCCGGGGGTGAACGGTGCGGCCGCCCCCCGGAACACAAGGACGAGCGCCCTCACCCTGGCCCTCTCCCAGAGGGAGAGGGAAATACGGAAGCCTGAAGGAGGCAGACATGTCGCGGCATTCTCTGTTGATCGCAATCTCCATCATCGCTCTGCATCAAGCGACCCCCAACGCCTTTGCATCCGACACGTTCTCGGTGGGCAACATGTCGCCCACCCACACGGTCTTTCTGGATCAGACCCAGATGCCCGACGATGTGCTCCTCGCCATGCCCGCCGAAGCCACCGGCGAGGACGCCGGCGGAGTGGGCCCGACCCTCGACCTCGACGGCTCGCGGCTGGCGCGACGAACCATCGGCCCCTTCGGCGGCTGGCTCGACATCGACGGCATTTCCAGCAATCACGGCCTGCTCGACGTGCAATGCATCGACCACTTTCACATCATTTTCAGCGTGAACTTCGAAAGCCAGGGCAACCTGGGCACCTGCGTGCACGACCAATTCGACCTGGCCCAGCAGGGCGGCGACATGTTCAAGAGCACCGCCAGCTTTCAACCGATCCTGCCCGACGGCGTGGACGTTGAGGGCGTGGAGGGCGACAACGACTGCTACATCAATCAAGACACGCTGCATCTGGTGCCGAGCATCGGCGACGGCGAGGCGAATGCGGACCCGATCGACGAGCTGGATGGCTTTGACTTTCGCGAGTTCGACATCGACAACGACGGCGATGTCGACATTCCGATGTATTACTCGGTCACCGACGCGAGCGATCCATTTCTTGGTGCGTTCATCTTCTGCCTGCCGGAGGGGTGGGACGCAGCGCCGGCCGAGCCGTTCGAGCTGCCGCCGGTGTATGCGGCGCCGATCCATCTGCTCTTGCTGACGGGCGATGAGATCGATGCTCTGATCGTGTACGACGGCAACGAGAACGAGACGTACGACGCGGGCGACGTGGTCTTTCTGAGCTTGAAGGAAGGCACGCTTTCGCTCATCAATGGCGGGCCCTACACCGGCGGCGGCCCGGCCGATGTGTACATGGTGTTCCGCGACGCCTTTGAAGTGACGCACGTGAGCATTTTCGCCGACGCAGCGCAGCTGGGGCTGGGCGAGACGTTTGACGACATCGATGCGCTGGAAGTGGTGATCGATCTTCCTGAGGCGGTTTGGGAAGCTGATTTCGATTGCCTGGTGGGCGGCCCGCTGGTGGATCAAGCCGGCTGGGAGTCGTGGCTGAACGATCCGAACGTGGCGGGGTTCATGGTGACCTCGGCGATGTCGCATAGCGCGCCAAAGTCGCTGGCGATCGATGGCGATGATGACGCGGTTCATCAGTATGAGGGCGTGACGGCCGGAAAATGGACCTACACGACATGGGTGATGGTGCCCACTGGGTTAAGCAGCAAGCAGTACTTCGCGTTGGCGAACACGTATCCGACGACCGGTTGGAGCAGCTTTTCGACGATCTTGGAGTTAGACGGGCCCGGCGGTGTGGTGCGCGAATATGGCTCGGGCGTAACGATGCCGATGGCGGTTGGGACTTGGGCGGAGATTAGAGTAGAGATTGACCTCGATCAGGACACGCAGACCATTCTGTACAACGGCAACCCGCTGATTACGGATAGTTGGACGGGTGCGTTTGAACAGGGCGGAACTCTGTGCTTGGCGGCGGTTGACTTGTGGGGCAACGCCAGCCAGCAGCCGGTCTGGTATGACGACATGAAGTTGGAACCAGCGCCGGCGACGCCGTGTGCGGCCGACATCTCGCCCACAGGCGTTGGCGACGGCGTGGTGAACATCGCTGACTTGCTGGCGGTGATTGCGAACTGGGGTCCGTGCCCACCGACCGGAAACTGCGCTGCCGACATCAACGGCAGCTTCGCGGTTGGCGTGGATGATTTGCTGCTCGTGATCGCCAATTGGGGACCATGCGAGTGAGCGATGTGGGTTGCCGAACGGAAGGGCTGCGTGCGGTGGTGAAATCCCCCGCAATCGGCAAATCTGAAATCGTGAATCAGTCCCCCACCCGACACGAGCTTCAGAGCCACAGAGCTTCAGAGGTTCAGGGGCGCGGCGGTGGCTCAACGCGGCGGCGGCGAGGGCGCTCCTGTGGTCAAGCACCCTCACCTTGCCCTCCCAAGGGGAGAGAATGATTTACTTTCGGCGGCGGCGAGGCCTGGTGCCAGCCAAGGCGAGCAGGGCGAGGCCGGCCGGACCGGGGATCACCACCACAAAATCGAGTTGGTAGGTCACCGGGTTGGCGCCGGTCTGCTGGCTCCACCAGGTGTAGGCGCCCGGGCCCAGCGGCGGCGTGAAGCCGATGGCGCCGGGGCCCGCGCCCACGTTGTCCAGAATGTCGGTCCCAACCGTGTTGTTCTCTGTGCCAAAGTGCGAGTAGCCCAGAATGTTGCCGACGATCGGGTTGACCGGCGGCTCGCTGAAAATCGTGCCTTCCTGCACGCCCAGGAACGCCAGCGGATCGTTCCCCACATAGGAGGCCACAATGATCTGTGAGAGGAACCAGCCGTCGGGCAGTGTGAAGGTGTAGTACTCGCGATCGGTGCCGACGCTGGTGGCGATGATCGAGTTGACGCCCAGCGTGAGCGTGAGTTGCGTCGGATTGAATCGATCGCCCGACAAGTCGCCGTTGATCGCCTCGTCCCACGTGACGATACCGGCGGCCGGAAGTGTCAGGAAACCGATCAACGCGACCGACAGCACCCCCGGAACCACACGTGTGAACCGCAACTGCATGGCTTTCTGCTCCGTCCTGGCCGGGCCGGAACGCAACCTCCAAGGTCGCACTTCGACCATGCTGCTTGCATAAGCATGTCGCAACCGGCCTTGGGCCTTGCAAAGCCAGCGTTAAATGGCCCGAGGGCACGGAGAGGGGGGTGACGGGGTGAGGCCGTGAGGGGGCGAGACGGTGAGGGGGGGCTGGTGCTGTGGTAAAGTGAACTCATGCTCGTCGACACGCGCAAGGCCGACCACCGCAAGCTGCGCTTGACAACCGTCGATGAATTGCTGGGCGAGATCGATCGCATCGTCGCCGCTGAGAAAGCCGGCAAGCTGCGCCGCACCGGCAACTGGACCACCGGCCAAATCTTCGGCCACCTCGCCTCGTGGATGAGCTTCGCTTACGAAGGCTTCCCACCCCGCTCCAAGCCACCCTTCTTCATCCGCTGGCTCCTCAAGAAAAAGAAACTGCAATACATCCGTGACGGCATGCCCCGCGGCGTCAAAATTCCGGGGGTTCCCGGCGGCACACACGCGACCGATGACCTCACCACCGAAGAGGGCGCCCGCCGTCTCCGCACCGTACTCCAGCGCATGAAGAACCGCGAGCCCGTCAAGTTCCACAGCCCCGCCTTCGGCGAAATGGAGCACGATGAACGCATCGCCTTCCAGCTCCGCCACGCCGAATGTCATCTGGGCTATCT
>JAKEEP010000313.1 GCA_022616475.1 Phycisphaerales bacterium
ACCCAAGGCGGGCGGGCGGCTCAAGCTCTTGATTTGAAGGTGATCGCGAACGCGTGCCAAGGCCGGAATGCTCAGGCGTTGAATGAACTTGAGAACGCGCAGGCGACCAGGGCGGGCGAGCGGAAGGCGGATTCGGAGCGCGGAACCCACAGACGCCGTGCTCGTCTTGCGGAGCTGTGGCTGCGGGCGCTTCTGGGTCAAATGGCGTTGGAGCAGCTTGACTCGCGCGAAGCCGGCGCTGATCCCAACATGAGTCTGCTGGATCCTTTGTTGAAGGAGGCGGTGGCGATCTTCGAGGGGGCGCTGCCTGCGATGCGTGGGCCCGGAACCCCCGGAAGCAGGGCGGCTCGATCGGCGGTCGAACGGCATCAGGCCACGTGCCTTGCTGCACTTGGACGAACCAGGGAAGCGTTGGCGGCGCTGGAGCGGTCGTTCGACGATCATCGCGGCACGGCGCCGACCGACAGCCAGGAGCGTGGCCAAGCGACACCATTGAGCGGGCTGATGCTGGAGCAGAAGGACGTGGTGCAGCGGCAGGCGGCATAGGCGGCTTCTCGGGCGGCTGCAGTCGGGCTGAGACGAGCCAGCATGCGGGCAAGGCTGCGTGGCATCGGCAATTCCGTGGGGCGTCGTGCTTGACTAAACCCCGCCAAGATGCTGAAATACGCGGTCTTGTCGAGCCTTGGGCGAAGCTCGGGGCTTGTTCCGCATTCTTTTTGAGGATTTTCGATGGCCCGATACCTTGGACCCAAGGTGAAGCTTTCCCGCCGAGTCGGCGTTCCGATCGCGGACGTTCCCAAGCACACGGCCAAGCGGCAACTGACGCCGCCGGGCATGCACGGATACCGCGGACGGCGGTTGAAGGACTATGGGGTTCGCCAGAACGAAAAGCAGAAGCTGCGTTACCACTATGGAGTGCTGGAGCGGCAGTTCCGGCGGTACGTTGACGAAGCCAGCCGCGGCAAGGGCAATACCGGCGAGGCGTTGTTGCAATTGCTGGAGCAGCGGCTGGACAACGTGATCCGGCGGGCCGGGTTCACGCGCACGGTGTGGGCGAGCCGCCAGATGGTGGTTCACGGTCATGTGCTGGTCAACGGGAAGAAAGTAGATCGGCCGAGCCAGGCGATCTATCCGGGCGACGTGGTGACGCTGCGGGAGCGCGGTCACAAGCTGGCGCGGGAGAACATGGAATCGATGGCGGGGCACGTTGTGCCGAGCTGGATGGATGTGAATCCGGCTGAGCTGACAGCGCGGGTGCACGCGCTTCCGACGCCCGATCAAGTGCCGTTTGATGTGAACACGAATCTGATTGTTGAGTTCTACCGTTAATGAAACATCCGAACGTCTAAACGTCCAAACGTCTAAAGGGGATATTTCGGGACGGGATGTAGACGTTTAGACGTTTAGACTTTGGACGTTTAAGTCATGTTTAAATTCCTACGCAGATACAACAAGATGTTGCTGGCGGTCTTCGGCGTGCTGCTGATGATCACGTTCCTGATTCCGCAAGCCATCGATCAGCTGGGCAAACGGGCCGGCAGCGCGCGCACGACGCTGGCGACGCTGGACGACGGTGTGCGATTCACCGGGGCTGACGAAGCGCGGGCGCAGCAAGAATTGGGGCTTATCGAGAAGCTCTCTCGGGCAAACGCCGGCATTCCGCCAATCGTGCGGATCATCCGGGAGCCCGAACACTGGTTCTTGCTATCGCGTGAAGCGGAGGCGGCCGGGCTGGTGGGAACCGGGTCGTCATCGGTGCCCCAGGAAGCGTTCGATCAGCTGGCAAGCATCTTGGGCGGAGGCGACCCTGACCTGGTTCGAGACACGATCGCCAAGGTTGACGGCGTTGGGCGATTGATCAACCTGTATGTCACCGGGGATCTGCATTCGGATCAGCGGCTAAGGAAGGCGGCGCGGCGATATATGCATTCGGTTGGCGCGCAGATGGTGGTTCTTGAAGCGAAAGCCGATCAGAGCGAATTGCAACCTTCCGAAGAGCAAGTCACGCAGCAGATGGAGAAGTACGCCGACGTTCTGCCGGGGGAAGGCGACAGGGGATTCGGCTACAAGCTGCCGGACCGCGTCAAACTGGAATGGTTGACGGTATCTGCCGATTCAGTGCGGAAACTGGTGGAGGCAAGCAAGGAATTTGATGCCGTAGCGCAGCGGGTGCATTGGAGGCGCAACGCTTCGGATCCGCTCAAGAGGTTCCCGCCGATCAGCGAGGCGGCGGCCATTCCTGAGGTGGTGCGAAGCGATCTGCTGGAGAAGTTGACCCAGCAGAAGCTGGACGAGATCACCAAATACGCGACCGATCAGTTGAGGTTAAATCAGCGAGGCATTCCCGAGAAGGATGGATATCTGGAGTTGCCTGCTGACTGGGAGCAGCGCAAGCTGAGCCTGGCGCAATTGGCGACGGCGATCCAGACCAAGTTCGGAGTTGAGTTGCCGGCCTACCAGGCCGCGGGCGATCGATGGCTTTCGATCGAGGACGTCAGCAAGCTCGAGGGCATCGGACAAGCGAGCACCGAGAAGTTCGGCAACACGCGGTTGGGCGCGACCCAGCTTGTGCAGTCGGCCAAGGAGTTGGGCGAGAGTGGAGCTTCGATGATCCGGGTGCAGAAAGACATTGCGGGTCCGCCGCTGACCGGCTTTGATCAGAGCATCTACATCTTCCGCGTGATTGGCGCTGAGTTATCACGGCGGCCGAGTTCGATCGATGAGGTTCGTGAGGCGGTGGTGGCGGACTTGAAGCGCGAGTCGCACTACGAGAAGCTCAAGCAGGCCGCGAGCGAGCTGGAGCGGAAGGCCGAATCGGAGGGTTTACTGGCGCTGGCGATGGAGCATGGAACAGCGGTGCAGAGCGCCAGCGTCGGGCTGACGGATCGGTCCAGGGTGCAGCAGCGATTGCAATACGGGGGGATGCCGGTGGGAGTGGAGCCATCGCCGCTGCCGGTGATTGGCAGGCACCGCAAGACCAACGAGGCGATCATCGACTACGCGTTGGAGTCGCTGCCCACTGATGTGCCGCTGGATACGGTTGCGGAGGAGTTGCGGGTGCTGACGACGCCGGTGGATGACCGGCTGGCGGTGGCGGTGGTGCGGATCACCAGGCAAGACCCGCTGACCCAGGAGCGATACGTTGAACTGGCCCAGCGCAACGTGATTCAGCGCCTGCTGGCTTCGGACGACGAGCGCGACGTGACCGGTTTGCTGGACGCGTTCAGTTTTGCGGCGCTGTCGAAGCGGCACCAGTTCACACGGGTGCGGGAGGACGAGAAAGCGGCCGAGGAAGCGACGCCGGCGAAGGCGAGCGCGGAGGGCGCGGCCAAGGCCGGGCTCTGAGAAAGTCAACAAGTCAAAACGTCAACAAGTCAAAATCAGATGATGGTGTGACACGCAATCCATGCGCCGTGTTGACTTGTTGACTTTCGACCTTTTGACTTTCAGGTGACCACAGAGCCGGGCTTGACGGGTTTGTCGATGGTGAGGACGACGACGTCGCGGCCGGCGGGGTCGTCGGTTCCGCCACCGGAAGGATGGAGATCGCTGGCGGCGAGGATCATGCCCTGGCTGATCTCGCCACGGATTTTTCGAGGCTCAAGGTTGGCAACGATGATGACCTGCTTGCCGATGAGCGATTGCGGGTCGTACCACTGGCGAATGCCGGCGCAGACCTGGCGACCTTCGGGTGAGCCGTCATCGACTTGGACTTTGAGGAGGCGGTCGGCGTTGGGGTGGGCTTCGGCGAATTTGATGGTGGCGACGCGCAGGTCGAGCTTGGCGAAGTCGTCGTAGGGGATTTGGGGCTTGAAGGCGGGGTTTTGCACAGTGGAGGTTTCGGCAGCGGTGGCGGTCATGGTGATCATAGTAGTAGACAGACGAGCGCGCCGATGGCTTTGGGGGCAGGTGTCGCAAGAAGTGGGCGCATGGATGCGATCACCGCCACGTCTTCCGAAGATATTCAAAATTGATCGTCAAGAGATTACGACGAGAGAGTGCATCGCGCAATTCAGCATCCTCGGTAAGAACGAGCACTCGCTGCGCGGCTATCAAACCTATGCCTGTATCCGTCAAACCCAGCCGGCTGAACGCGGAATCTTTGGCAACCGTTCCGCTTGGCAAATACCGCTCGTCAAGCACCTCATCGATAATCCTGCCGAACACGGCGTAGGCGAGTTGGCGCGATCTCAGTTTGAATTGAGAGAGGAAACCATTGACGTCTGTCAGCACGTTAGGCGTGGTAACAATCTTCTTGAAACGGTTGAGAAAGCGAACGAGCCGATCGAAGTCTGCCCGGCTGTATTGGGCTGTCCTTTTGAATCGCGTGATTCCTGCACGGTCAACCCTGCCGATGACAAGCAAGAGCAATACGTTCGAATCAACGAGCAGGCCCGCGAAGGGCCCTAGAACATCGCTCTGGGCATCCACGATATTTAACTCACTTGACGGATTTTCATCGCGCGGACGTCACCGGTATCGCGGTTGATTTCAAAGATCTTGTAGAAATCCGGAGTCTCCGGCAATCCCAACGCGAGTGAGACGCTCTTCTGATTATTTCTTCCGTGGTATCCCAAAGTCACGAACCACCACCGACCATCGTCTGACAGTTCGACCTCCTCCAAAGAGGTTGCGTATTGATCGCCGAGCAACTCCTTCGAGTATTGCCTGGCACGTTCAACGGCTTGCTTGACCTCAATCATGACGTTGCCTCAACACCACATCATCATAGCGGCGTAGTGCGGTGCGCGCTGTCACAAAAGGCCGACGGCTTGGGCGCAGCGGTCGCAGAGGAGGCCGCCGTCGGAGCGGAGTTTGACGGTGCCATCGCGTTTCCAGGATCGTTCGCAGCGGGGCTCGTTGCGGAGGTCGTTGACTGATGGCGCGGAGGGGTTGCGGTCGAGGCGGACGCGCGAGACGCCGAGCATGTCGGGCCAGTCGGATTTGAACTTGGCGAGCGAGCCATCGGGGTCGGGGATGATGACTTCGGCGTCGAGGGGGTTTTCGATGCCGCGGGCCTTGGCTTCCTCGAGGGCCTTGAGCGCGGCATCGCGCGCGGCGAGGACTTTGGGCCAGTCGGGGTCGGCGGTGAATTCAAGATCGAAGACCGATTCAAGCTGAACACAGCGGTGGGCATCCGAATCCTTCCACAGGGCGCGATAGGTTTCGTCGGCGGTGTGAGGAAGGATCGGATTGAGCAATCGGCAGAGGGTTTCGGTGAGCACCCACATCACGGTTTGGGTGATGCGGCGGCGCTTGGATGCGGCCGGGTCGCAGTAGAGACGATCCTTGACGGCGGCGCAGTAGAACGCCGAGAGGGTGTCGTTGCAGAAATCGTAGAGGAGCTGGTGAACGGTGCGGAATTCGTAGGACTGGTAGGCTTCGACGACGTGCTTCTGGAGGTTGCCGGCTTCCTGGAGGATGTAGGCGTCGATGGATGTCGGCGAGATGTGCTTGAAGTCGATGCAGTCGCCGCAGACTCCCCCACTGCCGGGCTCGTTCGGGGTGCATTTGAAGTCGAAGAGGTTGCTCAGGAGGAAGCGCAGCGTGTTGCGGACTTTGCGGTAGGTTTCGCCGGCGGCTTCGAGGAAGGACATGTCGAGCTTGATGTCGTTCTCGAAGGCGAGCGAGGAAACCCACCAGCGGCAGACATCGGCGCCGAAGCTTTTGAGCATGTCTTCGACCTCGATGGTGTTGCCGATGGACTTGGACATCTTGCGGCCGTCTTTGTCAACGATGAAGCCGTGGGTGAGCAGCGACTTGAAGGGTGATTGGCCGGTGGCGCCCAAGCTGGGCAGGAGCGAGGCCTGGAACCAGCCGCGATGCTGATCGGAGCCTTCGAGGTAAAGGTCGGCGGGGAATTGATGCTGGCGATGGCGAAGCACGGCGTTCCAGGATGAGCCGGCTTCGAACCAGACGTCGAAGATGTCGTGCATCTTTTGGAGTGCTGCCCCCGGAAGTTGCTGGGTGCTGAGTGCTGAGTTCTTGAGGGCAGGGGGCGCGTCGGGGTCGGTGGCGGGGTTGTAGTGTTCGAGGAGTTTTTCGGGGGGTTCGGTGAACCAGGCGTCGGAGCCGCGGTGGGCGAAGACTTTGGCGACGGCGACGACGGAGGCGGCGGTGAGGAAGACCGAGCCGTCCGGGAGTTGGAACGCCGGGATGGGCAGGCCCCAAGCGCGCTGGCGAGAGATGCACCAGTCGGGGCGCGATTCGAGCATGCCACGGAGGCGGTTGCGGCCCCAGTCGGGGTAGAAGGTGACTTGGTCGGTGGCGTGGAGTGCGAGGTTGCGCAGCGTTGCATCGGAACGCCCAGGCATAGCCATGCCTGGGCGTTGCTGTCCGCGCTGCGATTGATTCGCTTGGCGCAGGGGTTGATCGACGGCGATGAACCATTGCTCGGTGGAGCGGAAGATGACGGGTGTTTTTGAGCGCCAGTCGTGCGGATAGCTGTGGGTGAATTTGTGGGAAAAAAAGAGGTGGCCCGAATTGCGCAAGTGATCGGTGATTCTCTGGTTGGCGTCCCAGACTGAGAGGCCGTGGAGCCAGTCGGGCACAGTGTCGTCGAAAGTGCCGTCATCGCGCACGGGGCAATAGATCGGAAGGCCTTCGCGGCGGCCGGTGGCATAGTCTTCGGAGCCGTGGCCGGGCGCGGTGTGGACGAGGCCGGTGCCGTCTTCGAGGGTGACGTAGTCGGCGAGGACCAGGCGCCTTGGTTCGCCCAATTGTGAGTCATCAAGGAATGGATGGCGATATTTCAAGCCGACGAGATTTCGACCGTCGGTTTCGGCGAGGATTTCGACGGTTTCGGCCTTCGCGGCCTTGGTGACTTTCTCGACAAGATCGCTCGCGATGATGGCGATGTTGCCATCGATCTTGACGAGCGCGTAGCGAAAATTCTCTTTGACTGCGATGGCGAGGTTGGCTGGGAGCGTCCAAGGAGTGGTCGTCCAGATCATGAACGATGGGGTTTGGTCGAGCTGATCTTCATC
>JAKEEP010000043.1 GCA_022616475.1 Phycisphaerales bacterium
TCGCGGTAGGGGTCGATGAGGCGGATCTTGAGCAGGTCGGAGCAAGCGCGGCGGACGGTTTCGTGGGATGGCGCGTTCATGGCGACGTCGGCGAGCTTGGCGACGGCGATGAGGCGATGCTGGCAAATCATCAGCTGAGTCTGGGCGTCCAGAAGCGTGACCAGGTTGGTGATCTGGCGGCGATGGTGGGGTTGGGCGATCCAATCGGAGATTTGATCGAGGGTGAGCTTGATGGTGTCCTGGAGTTTCGTGAGAGGACCCAGGGCGCCGGCGGCGATCTGATCGAGAAGGGAGTTGGGTTGTTCAAGAGTCATGGGAGGGTCCAGAAGTCAGAGGTCAGAAGTCAGAGGTCAGAAGTCAGAGGTCAGGGGGGGCCGGACGCGGAGGGCGCGCGGTGGTCCTCTACTCTTGGGCGGAGGGCGCTTTTGGCGCGCGCAGGTGATGGCTCACTAACCGAAAATCCCTTGTTTTGCAGCGTAAAGAAACTTAGAAAATGGTGGTTTTTACTTTTTTGTTCCCTCATGTTTGCGCGCGCGCCGAACGTCATTCACGGCGGAACGCGCTGACCTCGCGGAACGAGCGCGAAGCCCGTGAGCTGGGCACCGCCACTTTAATTGCGCATTCGTCTGAAGGAATGCAAATGCTCAGCCTACGAACTGGGTGTTGTTGACGGTGGCTTGGCGCGCGAAGTCGTGAGAAAGAGAGGAAACGATGGCATAATGGAACAGAGAGGAATCGCCCATGATGGTGGACACGATGAACGCAGTTTTGCTTGCGATCGCATTTCTTGTGCCGGGGTTCATTCAAGAGACTTGATGAGGTGACCAATGGGTAATGAACGGAATCAACTCCCGCGCGCAGTCATGGAAGGCTATCAACCGCGAAAGAACACGAAGGGCTACCAACCGGAAGGTCAGCGTGGTTACCAG
This sequence comes from Phycisphaerales bacterium, assembly GCA_022616475.1. Lineage (GTDB taxonomy): Bacteria > Planctomycetota > Phycisphaerae > Phycisphaerales > SM1A02 > JAKEEP01. The sequence continues at coordinate 930 of JAKEEP010000043.1, forward strand.
CCACAGTCCAATCAGCCGCTCGATCCCATGAAACTGAAGCCTCCAAGTGGCGGCAGCGGGATCCAGCCGCCGGCTCAAACGGGCAACTCACGGCCCAAGAAGTGATCTCGCGATTGTGCAGTTGACTCACGAGCAAACGGAGCAAGCGAACTCATCGCATTCGGGCGACGCACTTGAACCGTCTCAAGTACGCGCCACGGAGCTCGGGTGAGACCGAGCGTGATTCGGAATTGCCCTCTCACCCCCAACCCCTCTCGTCTCCACGGCGACTCTGCGACCAGAGGGAGAGGGGGGAATCGAGCATAATCCTCCCAGACCGACTGTCCGGCGATGCCATCGCCGGCTTTACACGGTTGGCGCATTACATTGAATCGGTAATCGCCTGGGCGGTCCAGGTCAGGTATTGCTCGTAGATGGCGTCGAAGTGATCCTGAGCGGTCATGCCCTCGGGTATTTCTTCCTTGAACAGGTCGCGGAAGAACTTGACGACGATGTATTGGGGGTTGGACGAGCCGACGTTTTCCTGGGAGAGCTGGTAGCTCTTGTTGTCGGCGCCCCACCAGACGATGCCATCGGGTTTGTCGCCTTCGAAGTCGGCGGCAAAGACGGCGCCGATGTTGGCCATGAACTCTTCCTTGGGAATGAGGCGGAAACCCCACTGTGGGTCGCTGGTGGCCCAGCGGTGGTGGATATAGGGATACACAGGCTTGCCGGCGGCGTGGCGAAGCGCGAGGCTGACGCAATCGGTGGTGACCTCGAGGTCCATGTCGGGGTCATTGGTGGCGCCATCCTTGGCGCCGTCGTAGGCGAGCGGGAACAGGCACTGGCTTTCATCGAAGATCGGCTGTGTGGCTTCGGCCTGGGCGTACCAAGTTTCATCACGATCGAAGTAGCGGCCAACCGGCAGGCCCACGAAGCCGTACTTGGCATTGGGGCGGAACTTCTTGGCCTTCTGGATCACCAGGATGAACTGCGCGAGCGAAGCGGCGTGCTCCTTGGAATCGGGGTCGGAGAGGGCTTCGAGCATGGGGCCTTCCCAATTGAGCGCGACCGGTCCCTCGTAGTCAGATGGGATCATCTGCTTGAGGCGGAATTGGAAGTGGGTGTCGTCGTCATAGATGCCATCGCCATCGGCATCCCATGCATCGGCAGGAACGGTGAACGAGGCGACGGCGTGGTGCTGTGGATAGAGTGCCTGAACGGCCGGAGAAGTCTGCATGCTGACAAAGGTCTTGGGCCTGGGCCCTTTGGGGACGGCGATGGCGGGGGCGGCGTTGGAGCCTGCGGCGGAGATGATGACGCCGGGCATGGCTCCCGGGGGGGTTCCTGGGGCGGCCTTGTTCTTGGCGGCCCTTGATGCGAGCTTGGATTTGGCAGTGGTGCTGGAAGCCTTCTTCTTTTTTTTCTTGGCGCCGGAGCCCTTGGCCTTTTCGGCGGCGGCTTCTTCTTCAGGAGTCGGAATGGTGCCGACGGCCATCATCCACGTTTCTTGGCCCTGATAATAGATGGGCCTGCCGGCGGCGATCTCCAGACAAACGTCAATGTAGCGCTGGCCGGGCAGGTCATGCATGGGGGCGGTTTCGTCGGGTCGAAGCGGGCGCGTGGAGACGAACGCGCTGGAGGCACGGATGACGCTGGCGTAGCGATCGTTGGTATCGGGATGGAATTCCACGGGCAGGCCGAAGACGGCGATGCGCACATTGGGCTGGGCAGCTTGCGCCTGTTCGATCGCCGTGTGGAGCAAGCGAGCGAGGGCCATCTCATATTGCCACTGGGCGCTGCGCTCGGATTTGAATCGTTCGGAGAGCACCAGGCGTTCGTGCTCGGGCAACTGATGGAAGCTCAGGGGAAGCTCTTGGGAGGGCCTGATCGCCACCACGCCTTCGGCATCAACGCGAGCGTTTCGGATCAGCTGCGCCAGGTCGCCGGCCAATTGCTCCTGAGCTTGCATGGAGGCGCTGAGCAATTGTGCCGGGGAGTTCAGCGGGAGATCCAGGAAGACCGGGCTGACAATGGAGCGCGTGTGAACGATGTCGGCAGCGCCCGCGCTGGGGGTGGAAACGCCAAGGAGCGCGAGGACTGCGAGCAGACGACCGCGTGCGCCAAAACGGTGAAACCAAGGCCGGTTGAAGGGCAGACGACTGAAGCACATATATGGACTCTCTTTCGGCGGAACGAACCAGACTCTCCACAACCACCTAAACGTCAAAAGCGAGGGCTTGCCAGGCAAGCCAAGAACGAGACTGTCGTGACAATGGGCGAAGGCGGACGGCGGAGACGGCACAGGCGGCGCCCGTGGAAAACTCAGCGTGGATTGAACTGTCGCGCGGGCACCCTCCAACACTGGTCTGTGCTCGCGCACCGACCAGTGGCACCCGGCAAAGCGGGTGCGAAATCCGGGGGTGCGAAATCCGGGTCTTCCTCGCTCGCCCCCGGAATCAGGAAGGGCTGCTCGCTCGTGCGGCCCGGCGTCGAGGGCAGACATTGCAGATCGAGCGGCTTGCGCATAATGTTCTGGTTCCCCATGGGCGAGTTTCTCGGGCATGAATGCGGGCTGGCGCTGGTGAGGCTTCGTCGGCCGCTGGCCTATTACCAGCAGCGATACGGCGATGCGGCGTGGGGGTTGCGCCAGCTGTACCTGCTGATGGAGAAGCAGCACAATCGGGGGCAGGACGGGGCGGGGCTGGCTTCGGTGAAGTTCGACATGCCGCCGGGCGAGGATTACCTGAGGCGAATCCGGTCGGATGAGCACAACGCGCTGGAGCACATTTTCGATCGGGTGATGCGGGACGTGAAGCACAAGTCAAAAAGTCAAAAAGTCAAAAAGTCCAAAGCGCGGTTGGTGGTGGAGGGGGATGATGGTCGAGGCGGTGCGAAATCCGGGTCTTCCTCGCTCGGCTCGTCAGACCCGTATCGGGGTGAAGTGGGTGGGCTGGTGGATGATTTGGAGATTAAGAGGCGACATCGGTATGTCGGTGAGCTGTATCTGGGGCATCTGCGATATGGGACGTACGCGGGGAACGCCGGGTGCAATTGCCATCCTTTTGTACGCAAGAGCAACACGGCGAGCCGGAACCTGGCGATCGCGGGCAACTTCAACATGACCAACGCGCCGGAGTTGTTCGAGCAGCTGATCGAATACGGGTTGAGCCCGGTTGGCGAGTCGGACACAAACGTGGTGCTGGAGCGGATCGGCTACTTTTTGGATCGGGAGCACGATCATCTGCGTGCAACGATGGGGCCGGAGTCGTTTCGCCGATTGGACGGGAGGGAGCTGGCGCAGGCGATTTCGGATGAGGTGAATCTGGTTCGCATCATGAGCAAGGCGGCGGAAGCGTGGGACGGGGGATATGTTTTTGCGGGGGTTCTGGGAAACGGCGATGCGTTTGCGTGCCGGGACCCGGCGGGAATCCGGCCGGGGTTTTTCCATGTCGATGATGAGGTGGTGGCGGTGGCGAGCGAGCGTGCGGCGCTGGGGAACGTGTTCAACGTTGAGCCGGAGAAGGTGATGCCGATCAAGCCGGGGCACGGGCTGGTGGTGAAGCGAAGCGGGAAGATCGAACACGCGCCGTTCGCCGAGCCGCTGGTGGAGCGTCAGTGCACGTTTGAGCGGATCTATTTCAGCCGCGGGAACGACCCGGATATTTACCAGGAGCGCAAGTCGCTGGGGCGTAATCTGGCTCCGCGGGTGATGAAGGTGATCGGCGAACGGATGGATAAGGCTGTGTTCAGCTTCATTCCGAATACAGCCGAGGCGGCGTATATGGGGCTGATTGAGCGGGTCGACGAGTTGACTCGCGAGCGGCACACCGAGGAGCTGTGGGAGAGGATCAAACGAGGCGCGGTGAAGCGCGATGACCTGGAGCAGCTGCTGAACGGAAGACTGCGCGCGGAGAAGATCGCGCACAAGGATCAGCGGCTGCGAACGTTCATCACGCATGATGCGGCGCGGCGCGACCTGGTGATGCACATTTACGACATCACGCGGGGCGTGGTGAGGCGTGACGACACGCTGGTGGTGCTGGACGACTCGATCGTTCGGGGGACGACGCTGCGGGAATCGATCATTACGATCCTGAGCCGGCTGAACCCGTCGCGGATCGTGATCGCCAGCTCAGCGCCGCCGATCAAGTACCCTGATTGCTACGGCATCGATATGAGCCAGCTTGGACGATTCATCGCGTTTGAGGCGGCGGTGGCGCTGCTGCACGAGCGAGGCGAATCGGAGTTGCTGGATGAGGTCGAGCGGCTGTGCCGGGAGCAGGCCGAGAAGCCGGCGCACAAGATGGTGAACCACGTGCGGAAGATTTATGAGCGGTTCAATTTGGACGAGATTTCGAAGAAGGTGGCGGAGCTGGTGCGGCCGCAGAGTATTTCGTGGAAGGGCCCGATCGAGTTGGTGTATCAGACTGTAGAAGGATTGCGAGAGGCGATGCCCAATCATCGCGGAGATTGGTATTTCACGGGAGATTATCCGACCCCTGGCGGATATCGGGTGCTGAACCGGTCGTATCTGAACTGGCGCCAGCACGAGGATGTGCGGGCGTACTAGAGAGGCAAAGTCCAAACGTCCAAAAGTCCAAAGTCAAAAAAGGGAACGTGGGGGTTGTTTGGCTTTATCGGGGTGGGGGAAAGTCCGATCATGTTGGTTGCACGCGCGCGGTCGCGCCGAGTTGTCGAGGGGCTCAGATGCGTCAAGTACGATCAACATCGTCCGACCATTCGCAGTCGGGGCAAAAGCTGGGATTGGCGGATGAGCGGCGGATCGCGCGGCGCGTGGGCGAAGCGCTGGATCGGGCGATGGAATTGGGGCTGTGGGAGCATGCCGAGCGGGTGGCGGCCAGCGCGATGCGTTTGGCGCCACAGCATGCGGTGGTGGCGGAGCGATTGGCGCGGCTGCGGGCAGCGCAAGGTGATTTTCAGGCGGCGCTGGCGATTGTGGACTCGTGCGCGAGCAGGCCGGCGTCGTTGCGGTTGTTGCGGGCGGTTTGCCTGCTCCAATTGGGGCGTCGGTTGGAAGCGCATCTGGATCTGAGAGAGTGGTCGCGTGCGGCTTCAGCGCCGCTGCAAGCACGGCTGCTCTTGGCGCTGCTCGAATGGCTGGAGGGCGACCAACGATCGGCGATCGATGCGCTGCTGCGCAACTTGAAACAGTTTCAAGACCCGCGAAGTCTGACGGCGTTGATGTTGATCGCGGCGGCCGAGGATCGGCCGAAGCTGGCGGCGTACTGGGCCCAGCGGCTGCGGGTGGTGTGCGCGTGGAACGGTGGAACGCCGGACATCGACATCGTCATGCGATCGCTGGAGATGGATGGATTCGATCGATCAGCGATTCTGCCGACCGAGGCGCAAGTGCAGACGCTGGCGACGGAATTGCTGGGCAACGAGATGGTTGTGCCGGCGCTGGTTGAGGCGCAGCGTCGGATCAAGGATCAGATGGATCAGGATCTGGTGAATCCGAAAGCCCGGAGCGCCCCAGGCACGTTGTTGCTCAAGCGTGCGATTGAGAAGACTCTGGATGACTTGGCGGATCGAGCGACAGGGTACGTGGCGCTGGCGCAAGTGTGCTTGCTGGAAGAGGACTCGAAGGGGGCGCTGGAGTGGGCCGCTCGGGGCTTGCGCGAGTTTCCGCTGTCGGCGAATTTGGCGAGGCTCGCGTCGCAGCTGGGCGCCGAGCAAGCGGAGAAAAGCCAACCGGACGGAGTGCTGGCGATCATCGGCGATGGCCGGCGTGCGGAAGGCCGAGTGCCCCAGGAGCGTGCGGCATGAGCCGGGGAGAAGGCGGAGCATCAATTGTGATCACGCGCACACAGGCCGCTCGGCTGCTGAAGCAGGCTCGGAAAGCGTTGTGGGATGACGCCGGCGCGGCGGGCGAGGAAGTCGGGTGGGCGGTATCGGCCCTTCCGCAGAGCCGATCGGCGGTGAGGTTGAAGGTCGATTATCTGCAGATGACCGGACACTTTGATTCGGCCGACGCGCTGATCGCTCAGAGCTTGATGAGGCAGGCTGACCATCCGTTGATGCGATTGCGGCATGCCCGAAGCCTTCACGCGCAGGACCGCGTCGAGCAGGCCGACCGTGAAGTTCGGCGGGTTCTGAACGAGCGACCGGAGCATGGTGCGGCGCTGAAGCTGGCGGCCGCGATCGCCACGCAACTTGGGCAACATCATCGGGCGGTTGAGTTGTTCAAACGGGCGAGGGCGCATCGGCCGCTGGACTCGGAAGCAAGTGATGGGCTGGTTGAATCGCTTTTGCGAGTTGGTGCGGTTGATGAAGCGGCCAAAGCGATGGAATCGATGCCGGGGGCATCGCCGGTGCTTCGCGCGCGAGTTCTGCGGGCCGCTGGACGAATGCGCGAGGCGATTGACCTGCTGGAGGGCGAGGCGCTGTGGAGCACCGAGCAAGACGAGTCAGCCGCGCGCGAATTGATCGTCATGCTCGATCAGGCCGGGGACACGCCGGGGCTGCGATCATTCGTGAAGGAGCGCGTGTTCGCGACTGCCGACGCAGCAGTCACGGCATCGTGGGCGCTGCTGGCGATTGGTGAATACGGAGCCGCTCTGTCAGTGCTCGATCAACCAACCCAAGGCGGGCGGGCGGCTCAAGCTCTTGATTTGAAGGTGATCGCGAACGCGTGCCAAGGCCGGAATGCTCAGGCGTTGAATGAACTTGAGAACGCGCA
>JAKEEP010000314.1 GCA_022616475.1 Phycisphaerales bacterium
CGGCTCCACCGGGGCCACTCCGGCGACCGTCCTTGGCGCCGGAGTGGCCCCGGTGGAGCCGGCACGGTTGGCGAACCAACTGATTGCCGCCCAGCCAAGCAGCACCACAGCCAGCAGAGGCAGGGCCCACTTCAGCCACGAGGATTCCTTGCGATGCGCGCCTTGGTAGGCGGTGGGCCGAGTTGCCGGAGCCGCGCGAGTCGAAGCGGTCTCGCGGTTGTATACATCGCGCCCATACGACGCCGCAGTCTCATACGTTTCACGCGGAGCGCCCAGGAAACTCGACAGTCCGGGCACGCTGCCCAGTATGCCCGCCAGGCCCGCGGGCATGGCTGCTGCGATATTGTTCTTCTGCCCCATCAACATGCTCGCCAGTCCCGAGGCGTTGAGCCCGAGGCTGTTTTTCTGCTTGAGCAGCGATCCGAACACGACGGGCGCCAGGAACCCAAGCAGCGACGAGATCGCGCCGCCGCCAAGGCCCGTGAACTTGCCCAGGGCGTTCTTCAGGCCCGACATCATGCCGTCGCCGGTCAATGAGCTGAGCATGGAAGTGCCTTGTTGGATGGTCGATTCGCCGCGGCTGCCGATCGCTCCGCTGATATCGATCAGGAAGCCTTCGTCCTGGTGATCGACGATCGTCTCAAGCCTGCGCGCGCCTTCCGGCGTTGAGGCTACCGCGGCCGAGCCGGCCAGCAGCGTAGGCACGGCCGCATTCACCGCCGAGCGCGCCTGCGATTGCCCAACGTTCAGGTAGGATCCGATTGAGTCCACGACATCCCCGCCGAGCGATGACTTGACCACATCAACAATGTTCATGACGATTCTCCTGAACGGAAGTCTCACAACTGCTCAGCGCGCGGCGGGTCGTCGAAGATGACGCATCTTGAACCAACGCGCTGTGATTCACGTCCATTCATAAGAGCCCATGTGCCTTGGTCAATGAAGAGGCGGGCCTATTTCGTGGAAAACACCAGCTCGGGGAGCGAGTTGGGACTTGGGCCTACGAACGCTCGTTCGTTGCTCCAAGCGAACCCATGCACACAGCTTCACTCCTCATCAATCCACAATCGCTGAACACCCTCGCACCCCGATGTTCCCAGCCGCTCTCATTCTGATGTATGAGCATGAGCGTCGCGCGTCCCAACGCCTCTCTTAGATTGGATAGGCGTGAGGAATCGGCTCGCTCTTGAGCGCCGCGATGATGTTCGCCACCGCAATCTCCATCATCCAGGTTCGATCCTCAACCGTCGCGCTTCCCAAATGCGGCAGCAGAAACGTGTTCTCCAGCTCCGCCAGGCCCGGCGCTAACTGGGGCTCCTTCTCGTACACATCCAAGCCTGCTGCCGCGATCTTCTGTGACCGCAGCGCCTCCACCAGCGCCGCTTCGTCGATGACGCCGCCGCGCGAAGTGTTGATCAGAATCGCCGTGGGCTTCATCATCGCCAGCCGCGTCGCATCGATCAGATGTCGCGTCGATTCATTCATCGGCGTGTGAACGCTCACGAAATCCGCCTCGCGCAGTCCATCTTCCAGCGAGACGCGTCGTGCATTGATCGGCGACTTCTCGAATTCCGGATGCCTCGACCGCGCGTGGTAGAGCACGTTCATCTCCCATCCGATCGATCGCCGGGCCATCGCCAATCCAATTCGCCCCGCGCCGACGATGAGCAGCGTCTTGCCGATGACTCGACGCCCGAGCAATTGCAGGGGCGCAACGCCCGTCCAACGACCTGATCTCACGAGCTGCTCGCCCTCACTGGCGCGCTTGGCGGCGCCCAGGAGCAGCAACCAGGCGATGTCGGCAGTCGGCTCGGTGACCGCGTGGGGCGTGTGGCCTACGACAATTCCCCTCCGTTTGGCCTCCTTCAGATCGGTGTTGTCCACGCCGACGGCATAGTTGCTTACGATCTTCAGTTGCGGCCCCGCGGCATCGAAGAACTCGGCGTTGATCAAGGTATCCGCCGGCGTTGCCAGCACCGCGACCGCCCCGCGCACCGCTTCCAGCAGCGCCGGCCGCGACAGCCGCTCGTCGTGCGGATTGATCCACACGTCGCGAAACCCGGCCTGGGCCAGCAGCTTCACCGGTTCACCAGGCAGCGGACGTGTAATCACAATGCGCGGATCAGCCATCGATTGGACCACAGAGTTCACAGAGAGCACAGAGAGAGAAATAGAATGAATGGTTGCTGAGTCGGAAACATAACACCAAATCACATTTTAGTTCATTCGAGGTCTTTCTCTGTGGCCTCTGTGTTTCTCTGTGGTTTCATCCAGTTGACATGCCCGAGCTGATCCAACAAACCGAGCGCGGCCTCTACTGCGAAGCGGGAGACTTCCATATCGACCCCTGGCAGCCGGTCGATCGGGCTGTGATTACGCATGCTCACAGCGACCACGCGCGCTGGGGCAGCCGGGCCTACCTCGCGGCTGCTGGCGGAATCGAAGTCCTGCGCAGCCGTCTTGGTCCAGATGCGGCAATCCAAGGAATTCCCTTCAACGAATCGATCGGAATGAACGATGTGCGCGTCTCGCTCCACCCCGCGGGTCACATCCTGGGCTCGGCACAGGTTCGCGTTGAATATCAAGGCGAGGTCTGGGGCATCAGCGGCGATTACAAACTCCAGACCGACCCGACCTGCGATGCGTTCGAACCCGTCGCCTGCCACACGTTCATCACCGAAAGCACGTTCGGCCTTCCAATCTATCGCTGGAAAGGCCCGGAAGAAGTCTTTGATGAAATGAATGAATGGTGGCGCGAGAACCAGGAGCGCCGCCGCACGAGCATCATCTACGCCTACGCGTTGGGCAAGGCGCAGCGCATTCTCGCGAGCATCGATGCTTCGATTGGGCCGATCATCGTTCACGGTGCGATCGCGCGTTTTCTCGGGGCGTACGAAGCGGCCCGCATCAAGCTTCCGCCGACTCATCCGGCCGATCCCGAGTTGGTGAAATCAACCCGCGGCACGGCCCTGGTCATCGCCCCGCCCTCAGCCGTCAACTCGCCATGGCTCCGCAAGTTCGGCCGCCAGTCCTCGGCCTATGCCTCGGGCTGGATGCAGGTCCGCGGCAACCGCCGCCGGGCCAACGTCGATCGCGGGTTCGTCCTCTCCGACCACGTTGATTGGGACGGCCTGCTCTCGACGATCCGCGCCACTGGCGCCCACACCATCGGCGTCACCCACGGTTACACCGATCAAGTCGCGCGCTACCTCAACGAACATGGCATCAACGCACGCATCTACCACACCCGCTTCAGCGACCGCGGCGAAGAAGCCCTCGAACCGGATGAATCTGAAATCAACCACACAGACACAGAGGACACAGAGAAGAACAAGGAGCTCGATTCTTAGGTTCCTAAAATCATGTCTCTCCTCTGTGCCTCTGTGTCTCTGTGGTTGACTCACCAGTGCAGCGCTTCACGCAACTGTTCATTGAGATGGATCGCACCAAGCGGACTTCCGAAAAGGTCGCCGCGATGGAGCGCTATTTTCGTGAAGTTCCGTCGGAGGACGCAGCGTGGGCACTCTACTTTCTCTCCGGTCGCAAGCTCAAGCGCCTTGTCCCCAGCGGCATCCTGCATGATGCCATCGCCCAAATCACGTCGCTCCCCGAGTGGATCATTTCCGAGTCCTACCAAAGCGTGGGCGATTTCGCAGAGACTCTGGCGCTCCTGTTTCCGCAAAGCCGGTCTGAACCCGCCACCATTACGCTTTCCCAACTTGTGAGCGATCGAATGCTGCGTTTGCGTTCGATCGCCGCTTCGAAGAACCAGCGCGCGCTCATCCTCCAAACCTGGAACGATCTCGATTCCACTCAGCGTCTGGTGTTCAACAAACTGATCACCAGCAACTTCCGCGTTGGCGTCACCCAAACGCTGGTCATCCGAGCGCTGGCCGTCGTCGCCGACGTCACTCCGGCCATCATGGCTCATCGGTTTGCCGGCACGTGGGAGCCCACCGCCGACAGCTACGCGCGATTGATGACCGGTGGTGATCGCGGCGATTCCGCAGGCCCTTCCATCGGCGACCTCGCACAGCCCTATCCTTTCTATCTCGCACACCCCCTCATGCAGCCGCCCGAAGACCTCGGCACCGTCAATGACTGGCAAATCGAATGGAAATATGACGGCCTTCGCGCGCAACTCATCCATCGCGAGCAATCGACGTTGATCTGGTCGCGCGGCGATGAGCTCATCAGCGGCGCCTTCCCCGAAATCGCCGAGGCCGCCGCTGATCTCCCACCCAACACAGTCCTCGACGGCGAGATTATCGCCTGGGAAGACGACCGCCCTCTGCCCTTTGCGCTGCTTCAGCGCCGCATCAATCGCAAGCAGGTCGAGGCGGCTCTCTGGACCGATGTTCCGGTCGCGTTCATTGCTTTCGACGTGCTTGAAGAGAACGGCAACGATCTACGCGAGCAACCATTGGTCGATCGACGCCGCAAACTCGATGAGCTTCTCTCGCAGCTTCCCCCAAACGCGTCAATCAAACCCGCGCCGCTTTTGAGCGCGAGAACGTGGAGTGATCTTTCACAACATCGTCTCGCTTCGCGCGAGCACTCAGTCGAAGGTGTCATGCTCAAGCGCCTCTCCTCAACCTATGGCGTCGGCCGCAAGCGCGGCGATTGGTGGAAGTGGAAAATCGATCCGTACACCGTCGATGCGGTGTTGATCTACGCCCAGGGCGGCAGCGGCCGGCGCAGCGGGTTGTTCACCGATTACACCTTCGGCGTGTGGGATAGGCCTGACGAATCTCAAGGTAACGGCGGTGACGGCCGCGAGCTTGTGCCGGTCGCCAAAGCCTATTCAGGCCTCACCGATGATGAGATTCGCCAGGTGGATCGCTTCATTCGCCGTAACACGATCGAGAAGCGAGGGCCGGTTCGCATCGTCAAGCCCGAACTGGTCTTCGAGCTTGCCTTCGAAGCGATTCAGCCCTCCAACCGCCACAAGGCCGGGCTGGCCATACGATTCCCGCGCATGAACCGCTGGCGGACGGACAAGAAACCCGAGGATGCCGACACGCTCGAAACGCTCCAAGCGCTCTTGCGCTCGACGATGCGAGAGAATCGCGAAGAACGTTAGTGGTTCGTTGTTCGTAAGCGGTTCGTTGTTCGTTGTTCGTTGTTGGTGGGTTGATGGATGTCAACGGGCAAACGCGAACGACGAAAATCGAACCACGAACCACGAACCACGAACTACGAACCACGAACCACGACCATCAATCATGCTTGAACCGATCGAACAATGGTTCGCGCGCAACGGCTGGACGCCTTTTGATTTCCAGCGCGAAACGTGGGCAGCTTATCGGCGCGGGGAATCGGGGCTCGTTCACGCGCCCACGGGGACGGGCAAAACCTATGCGGTCTGGCTGGGCCCGCTCGCCGAATGGCTGCATGAACAATCCAGCGGGGCGGCCGAGTTCCCGTCTCCGTCTGGGAAGGGAGTTGGGGGTGAAGGCAAGAGCGGAACAGCGACCATAGAACCGAACGGCCCTCATCCCCAGCCCTTCTCCCAGAGGGAGAAGGGAGTTGAGTTCCCCTCTCTCTCTGGGAGAGGGGTTAGGGGTGAGGGCAAGAGCGGGAAGCTGACCATAGAGCCGGGCGGCCCTCATACCCAACCCTTCTCCCAGAGGGAGAAGGGAGTTCGACCAAAAACCCTGCGAGGCCGTTGGATCACACCGCTTCGTGCTCTGGCCAACGACAGCGCTGAGAATCTCCGCGCGGCAGTTGAAGCCCTCGACATCCCCTGGACCATCGAGCTTCGCACCGGCGATACGCCGCAATCCATCCGACAACGCCAGCGTAAGCAACTTCCGCCCGCGCTCATCACCACGCCCGAAAGTCTCTCGGTGATGCTCTCGTACTCAGGCTCATCCGACCACTTCAAAAACCTGCGCTGCATCATCGTCGACGAGTGGCATGAGTTGCTCGGGACAAAACGTGGCGTGCAGACCGAGCTGGGTCTTGCTCGGCTCCGCTGGCTCTCGCCCAAAGTACGCACCTGGGGTCTCTCCGCCACTCTCGGCAACCTCGACCAAGCCATGCGCGTCCTGCTCGGATACCAAAACGGTGGCATAGGCGTCTCGCCTGTGCCGGAGCGCCAACGCTGTCAGGGCACCCTCATCTGCGGCGACCTCCCCAAACGGACCACCGTCCAGACTCTTCAGCCCGACGATGTCGATCTGTTCCCCTGGTCGGGCCACCTCGGCCTCAAACTTCTGCACCAGGTCATCAGCTCGATCGAGGCCGCGCGCACGACACTTCTGTTCACCAACGTCCGCTCGCAAGCCGAGATCTGGTTCCAGCAGATCATCAAGGCCCGCCCCGATCTCATCGGCCACGTTGCGCTCCATCATGGCTCGATCGATCGCGACATCCGCAAGCAAGTCGAGGATTTGCTTCGCGCGGGCCGGATTCGCTGCGTCGTCTGCACTTCGAGTCTCGATCTCGGCGTCGATTTCCTGCCCGTCGATCAGGTGATGCAGCTTGGCAGCCCCAAGGGAATCGCGCGGATGATGCAGCGGGCCGGCCGCAGCGGCCACCAGCCCGGCGCTGAGAGCCGCATCCTCGGCGTGCCGACGAACGCGCTTGAGCTCATCGAATTCGCCGCGGCGCGCGAAGCGGTATCCCCCTCTCCCTCTGGGAGAGGGGTGAGGGGTGAGGGCAAGTGTGGGAAGGGGGCGATAGAGCCGAACGGCCCTCATCCCCAACCCTTCTCCCAAAGGGAGAAGGGAGTGCAGTCCCCCTCTCCCTCTGGGAGAGGGGTTAGGGGTGAGGGCAGGTTGCACAGCAAATTCCCAGACTCCATTCGCACCCATCCTGATCAGGCCCTCACCCCGGCCCTCTCCCAAAGGGAGAGGGAGGAGAGCCCATCACATTGGGCGCCTCACTCAATTGATGTTGAGTCCCGCACTCCCCTCGACCGCCCCCTCGATGTCCTGGTCCAACACCTGGTCACCCTCGCCTGCGGCGACGGCTTCACTGCTGAAGAACTCCAGAGCGAAATCCGCTCCACCTTCGCCTTCCACAAACTCACTCGATCCGAGTGGCAATGGGCGCTCGATTTCGTTACCCAGGGCGGCCCCGCACTTCACGCCTACCCGCAGTACGCGCGCGTGATCAGGGGGGGAGGCGACGGCCGGTACACCGTCGCCTCGCTGCAGATCGAGCGCATGCACCGCATGATGATCGGCACGATCACCTCCGACGCCATGGTCAAAGTCGCGTTCGTCAGCGGCGCGACGCTGGGCATGATGGAGGAATCATTCATCTCGCGACTTCATCCCGGGGACCGTTTCGTTTTCGCCGGTCGCGTCGTCGAGCTTGTCCGCGTGCACAACATGACTGCGCATGTCAAGAAGGCAAAGCAAGCGAGTGGGATCATGCCGCGTTGGAACGGCAGCCGCTGCCCGCTTTCGACCCTCATGGCCGCCGCCATTCGCCGCAAGATCGATGAGGCTCGCCGGGGAATCTACGAATCGAGCGAAATGCGGCTGGTCCGCCCGCTCATGGAGCTGCAATCGGCATGGTCGATTATTCCGCAGCCTGATGAGTTGCTCATCGAGCGCACGCGCTCGCGCGATGGGCACCACGTGTTCATCTATCCATTCGATGGCCGCCAGGTGCACGAAGGCCTTTCATCACTCGTCGCGCATCGCATCGCGTCACAGGAAGCGCGCTCCATGCACATCACCGCCAACGATTACGGTTTCGAGCTGCTCTCGGGCGATCCGATTGAACTCGATGAAGATGAATGGAGGCAGGTCTTCACCACGACGAACCTCGTCGAAGACATGCTCGGCTGCCTGAACACCACGGCGCTGGCCCGCCGCGCCTTCCGCGACATCGCGCGGGTCGCCGGCCTGATCTTCCCGGGCTTTCCCGGCCAGAACAAGACCGCCAGGCAGTTCCAGGCCTCGAGCAATTTGTTCTACGAAGTCTTCAGCGAGTTCGATCCGCAGAATCTTCTGCTCGATCAGGCGAAGCGCGAAGTCCTCGACCGCGAGCTTGAAGTCACGCGCCTCCGCCAAACGCTCGATCGCATCGGGCAATCGCGAATCCGCATCATCAACACTCAAACGTTGACGCCGCTGGGCTTCCCCATCTGGGCCGAATCCATCCGCACCCAGCACATCACCAGCGAATCCTGGGCCGACCGCGTCCGCCGCATGGTCGTCGTGCTCGAAAAGGAAGCTGCGATGACCAAGGAGAATTCACCACAAAGATCACAGAGAAAACACAGGAAGGCATCTTCAATCGTGCGATAGCGCTTCAGCGGCGAGCCAACCACTCGCGCAGCATGTTCACCCGCAGGATCGACCCGCTCTGACGTCGCCCTTGCGCGTTCTCTATAATCCATATTCTTCCTCTGTGCTCTCTGTGTTCTCTGTGGTTAAATCCAGTCGGAAAGGATGCCGAGTGCTCTCGATTCTCTGGGGCGGGCAAAGACTGACGCTTTACTCCGGCCGTGCTGTGCACTGGCGCCGCGCCAAGACGCTCATCGTGGCCGACCCACACTTCGGAAAGGCAGCCGCGTTCCGCAACCACGGCATCCCCGTGCCCGCCGGCACCACCCAGGCCGATGTCAATCGCCTCTCGGCGCTGCTTGCGGTTTCTGGCGCCAAGCGCCTCATCGTTCTGGGCGATTTCCTCCACCACCGCACCGGCCGCGCGCCCGGAACCATGGCCACGCTCCAAGCCTGGCGCGAAGAGCACCCCTCACTTGAGATCATCCTGATCCGAGGCAATCACGATGATCACGCCGGCGACCCGCCCCCAGAGTGGAACTTCCACTGCGTCGATGAGCCCTTCATCGACGCGCCCTTTGCCTTTTGCCACGACCCACTCAGCGCTCAGCACTCCGCTCTCAGCACTTCTGGCTTCAGCTTCACCGGCCACATCCACCCATGCGCCATCCTTCATGACTCCGACGGCTCATCGGTCCGTGCTCCTTGCTTCTACTTCTCGCAGCATCACGCCACGCTCCCCGCTTTCGGAACTTTCACCGGCGCGCATCCAATCCGCCCGCGCAACGGCGACCGAATCTTCGCGGTTTCTCCGGATTCCGTTACGGAAATTGCGACCGTCGCGCGTTAGTCGCACGGCCCCCAGGCTCCGGTCACGATCAGCAAATCGTCAACGTTCACCGCGCCATCTTCATTCACATCCGCCGCACCGCCGGAAGCGCCCCACGCTTCAATCACCGCCAGCAAATCGTCGATGTTCACGACATCATCGCCCGTCAGGTCCGCAGGACATGGATCAATCAAGCCCGGCCATGCGGCAATGTCCCAGGGGAGTGAACCTTGCGTCGGGCTGACCGAACCAATCTCGGTCAGCGTGCCGTCGCCGTTGATCTGCAACGCGA
>JAKEEP010000044.1 GCA_022616475.1 Phycisphaerales bacterium
ACTATCGGCGGCCACCTCGTCACCGTCCCCAACATGAAGTTCACCGACCAAACGGTCGAGAACATTGCCGCCCGCCCCTACGTCGCCCGCACCATCAACCTGGGCCTGACCTACGACACACCACCCGACAAGATCGAGCAAGCCATCTCCATCATCAAAGGCATCCTCGCCGAGCCCAAATGCGCCGAATCGATCAATCTCCCGGACCGGCCGCCCCGGGTGTATTTCACCGATTTCACCGCCCACAGCCTCAATATCATGGTGAACTATCATTATTCGATCAAAGCGCCAGGCTGTGATTGGTGGACCTACCAGGACCACGCGCAAGCGATCAACTTGAAGATTCTGCGGAGCTTGAACGATGCCGGCATCGACTTCGCCTTCCAAACTCAAACCGTCTACCTCGCGGGGGATCCCAAGCGCGACTTGTCGGTAAGACTCCTCGAGGATGCTTCCGGCCAACAAAGGCCACCAACCTGACCGCAGTCGGCGTCTCAACCACATGCCCGATCTTGTCTCCAACATCCAACTCCTCTGTCTTGATGTCGATGGCGTCATGACCGACGGCTCGATCAACATCGACGACCACGGCGTCGAAACCAAGCGCTTCCACGTTCGCGACGGCCTTGGAATCCAGATTTGGATGAGCCTCGGCTTTGATCTGTGCGTCATCACCGCCCGCCCCGCGCGCGCCCTACGAGTCCGCGCCAACGAGCTCGGCATCTCGCACGTAGTCGACAATTCCACCGACAAATGGTCTGATCTCGCCAGACTGCTCAAGACGCTCGGGCTTCGACCCGAGCAAACCGCCATGCTCGCCGACGATTTGCCCGACCTGCCGATCTTGCGGCGCATCGGCTATCCAATGGGCGTCGCCGATGCCGCACCCGAAGTTCGCCAGCTCGCGAAATTCATAACCACGCTACCCGGCGGCCACGGCGCCGTCCGCGAAGCCATCGAGCACTTGCTCCGCAAGAAGAATCGCTGGCCAGATGCCCTTGCTCTCTTCCAGCAGCATGCCGAGCACGCTGCCGCTGTCTCGCGCGCCTGATACACCTCTGATCCAACACCACTATGTCTAGCGCACTACACACTCGACGTCTCAAGCTGCTCATGCTCATGAGCGCGGGCATGCTCTGCGGTGCGCTGCTGTTGCTGGTGGTGCTGAACATCGATACCCCCGGCCCAGCCCCCAACCCCGAGCCCGACAGCCCGCCAATCACCGAGCTTATCGAACCCGGCTCGCTCACCCCTGAAGACCTCGCCTCCGGCGACACCGATATCACGCGCCCCGCCATGCTCGCCGCACAGCGCGGCAACATCCAGGCCATGCAGAACGATCGCCTCTGGGAATACCGCTTCGAGGCCCTTGATCCCCTTCCCAATGGTTGGTCCAAGATGCGCAGCCCCTCCATCCAGGCGCATCTCGCCGACGGGCGCATCCTCACGATGAAGAGCGATAGCGCCCTCATCCTGATGCCAGCCAAGACTCCCGAGTCAGGAGCGATGACCGGCAACGTCATCATCCGGCTCTATCACCTCGAGCCTGCCACGGCATTCGATCCGCAGAACCAGCTGCCCGCGATCGAGGTGCAAACCCAGGAGGCCTCCTTCGACAACTTCCAGGGCGAAGTGCGCTGCGATGGTCGAGTCGATATCCAGACCGCCTCCGCTCACGTGCCCGGCTCCGGCCTGCGCCTGCAGATCAACGAGATCGAGCATCGTCCCGAATGGCTCAGCATGGCCAAAGCGGGCCCTATCCGCCTCTCCAATGTCGGAAGCACGCTCAATCCCAAGCCATCCTCGACGAGTCCCCAACCGCAAACCTCCACTGATCGCAATCCCTCAACTAGGCCCGATCGCAACAAGCACAAAGAGAAGAAACCAAAGCTCGATGTTTCAACCCCGCCATCCTCCGGACCGGATTTCTACCTCCTTTCGCTACGCGACAACGTTCGCGTTCGTCAGGGCGATGCGCGCACCGGCTGGACCGCTGCCGGCGATGAGCTGAACCTCACCTTCTGCCTCCAGGGCGAGAGCTTGAGCGAATCGCTGGCGCTGCGGGAGCACGCGCACCGCGCTGACCATGTCTTCCTTCCGGTGAACCGGCGCGCGCTTCCAGAAACGATTGCTGTCCTCGCCATCGCCGCGCAGCAGACCGAGGCCTCCAGCGGCCTCTACCAGCGAGCCGCCGATGAAATCACCATCACCTGCGATGGCGGCCTCACGATGACGCCCCTGCCCGCTTCCCTCCCCAAGCCTTCTTCGGAAGATGATGCCCTTCTTGAACTGATTGGCGCGCCGGTTCGCGTTCACAGCGCGGCCGAGTCCGCCGTCATTACCGCTGCCACGCTCCAATACCACACCAAGCCTCAGCTGCTCAAACTGCGCGGCGCTCCAGCTGATCCGATGACCATCGAATCGCCCGAGCTTCGCGCCGCCGGCCAAAACTTCGCCTTCGACCGCCTCAAGAACATCGCAACCTTCGATGGCGTTGGCTGGATGATCCTTCAATCGGCGGGCGATGCTTCTGGCTCACCAGCTCCCCCGCAGGATGACACTAACGTCCGATTAGACTGGCAAGACCGCGCCGAATTGACCTTCGCCCCGCCCGCCGCCACTCAGGTCGACGAAGACAAGACGCACCACGCATCCCTTGAGCGCGCTCAGTTCGCCGGACAAGCACGCATTCGTGGACCCGACTTCGACCTTCGCGCCGACGAGCTTGACGCTCGTTTCCTGCCAAACCAAGCCGATGACGTTGCCTCAGTCAACAAGACCAAGATTGAATCTCTCCATGCCGCCGGCTCAGTCCAGGCATTGAACCCTGCCGACAACTTTTCGCTTGCCTGCAATGATCTGAAGGTGGACTTCGATCCCGGCGCTCCCGATGGCCGCCCGGTTCCACTCAAGATGAACGCCACCGGCGATGTCCTGGCCGTCGATGCCGATCAGCAGCGCATGTGGGCCGATCGTTTACTGGTGGTGTTCGAACCGGCCGCCCTGCGCCCCGCCGCTTTCGACAATGACACCGCCAGTGCATCGAATCAGCACAACGCCCGTCCCAAGACCATCGAAGCCCACGACGATGTGCAGATCATCCTCGCCGACGGCGCTCGCGTCTTCGCCGATCGCCTCCACGCCGACCCGGCAACAGAAATGGTCACCCTCACCGGCGAAAACATCATGGTCGTCAGCGATCGCTTGGTCATGCATCACGGCGATCTTCTCAAGGTTCACGGCGCCGACCGCCACGGTGAATGGCCCGGCCCCGGCGAGTATCTCTCTTACGCCTCTCCCATACTTCCCGCCTCCCAGGATCGCCTGCCGCGCCCGGCCCTCAGCAAGATCGACGCTGCCCTCAACCCCGTTCACCTGCGCGCCGGTTGGTCCGACGCCATGATCTACGATGGCGCATTCAACGAGGGCGCGGGAGCCGTCACCCTTCTGGGAAATGTGCAGGCCGAGTCGACCCCCAAACCGCTCGAACTCAACACCCTGAGCGCCGAATCGTTGCGCCTTGAGTTCGTCAGCGTCGATCGCGCCGATGCCATCGACAACCCCAAAGCCATCGACAACGCCGCCGCCGGCGCCGGTCACAGCCGCCAACTCAAGCACATGATTGCAGAGAACCAGGCCAGGCTCGAGAGCCGCACTTGGCTGGACCCTGACAAATCCGACAAGCCGCGGGTGTTCTACGTTTCCGGCCCCTCAATCAAGTACGACGCCCAGACCCTCGAGGCCCTGGTCCTCGGAGAAGGCGAGCTCCTCGTTCGCGATGATCGAATTCCTCCCGAAAACGCGCCTCCCGAAAACTCATCCTTCTCTGCAAAAGGAACCACCCTCATTCGGTGGAGAGAATCCCTGCAGATGACTCGTCTCAACGCCTCGACGTACCAGATCACTGTCACTGACGAAGTGCAGGTCCGCCACCAGGCCCTCGATGAGTCCATCTCCAAGCTCACCGCGCCACAACTGAGGGCGACCGTCGAGCGACGGTCAGCACCCGCCAACGATGCCTTCGACCTCGGCGGGTCCATGCAACTCAAACGGCTCCAGGGCTCCGGCGGTATCTACATCGATACTCCCACCCGCGATATCGACTGCGACCAATTCGAATACGACTACGCCAGCGGCCTGGCCAACCTCAGCGCCCTGCCCGGAAGAAACGTCGCCATCCTCACCAAGGGCGATCCCGAAATGTTCCGCGCCAGCAGCGCCATCTGGGACCTCGTCAACAATCGAATTACCGCCACCGATTTCGGTGGCGGAACCTGATCACAAAAGTCAACACGTCAAAATGTCAACAAATCAACAAATCGCTCCTGGCTTTCTCGTTTGTTGACTTTTTGACGTGTTGACTTGTTGACGTTTAAGCCTGATCCCGCTCCACAATTCGATACGTCTCGCGCTCCCCTCGTCCGCGCAACGGGTAATCCTTTCGCAGCGGGTGCGCCGGATAATCCTTCCACGTCAGAATCCGCCGCAAGTCCGGATGGTTTCGGAACCGAATTCCGAACATGTCATACACCTCTCGCTCCCGCCACTCGGCCCCGGGCCAGATGTCCGTGGCCGAATCCACTTCCAGCGCCGGATCAGGATCGATGCCCGACGTGTCGATCGTCGGATCAAGGTAAGTCTTGACCGTCAGCCGCCTGCCGCGAGCATGGCTTACCAGGAGATAGACCACCGCGAAACGCCCGGGCTGCTTGGCCGGGTACCCAAGATAATCGACTCCCGTCACATCGCTCAAAAAGTTGTAGTCGCATTCCGGATCATCGCGCAGAAAGCGCAGCACCTGATGCAACTGATCCTTCGGAACCACCAGCGTCGTCTGCCCGCGGAACTCCGTCGCCAGAAATCTCACATCTGAAAACGCCGCCTTCACGCGCGGCAACGTCGGATGATCAAGCATCGGTTGCGCCATAGACACTCATCTTAACGTCAGACAGGCGCCCAGCCTGCCGTTCTGCAGCTCTGTAGCTGAATGTGCTCAGCCCTAGACTCACCTTCCGGGGCCTCGATACTCGCACCGGTTCGTGCACGTCTCGTACACAACAATCTCCGCCAGCATCGGCAGACCAGGCCGCAACCGCTCCCACAGCCACTTCGCCAGCATCTCGCTGGTCGGATTCTCCAGCCCCCTGATCTCGTTCAGACAATGGTGATCGATTTCTTGATACACAGGATCGATCACCCCTTTCATGTCGCCATAGTCGATCAGATAGTGCTTGCCCTTGGGAATCTCCCCCTCGACCACCACATCGACCGTGAACGAATGCCCATGCATCCGCCGGCACTTGTGCCCATCCGGAAATGATGGCAAGAAGTGCGCCGCCTCGAACGTGAACGTCTTGACCAGTCGAACTCGCATCCCAAAAGCATAATCACTTCGTGACGACCAGGTTCCCAAACGGTGCCACGACTCGTCCCGTTAGGGCGAGTCGTGCCGACTTCACCAAGACACCAGGTCCGAGTCACAAATCACCAGAACTACCGGGTGCCACGGCCAGCGAGCACAGCGAGTCGGCCGTGCCGGCGCGCGGTGGGCGAGCGTTCCCCACGACTCGCGCCTGGCCCTTCACACCCCCCGCGTCGCCGGCTCCCAGATGAATTTGTGCAACTGCAGTTGCAGCCGCACTCCCGTCAACCCGTCGGCGAGCATCCATTCGGCCAGCACGCGCGGCGACAAGCCCTCGCACCCAAGAACCTCCAACCCGCTCGCTTGCTCAAACACCGGCGACATCAGCACCGCCTTGCATCGCTCCACCAATCCGTGACGATCGATCGCATCCTTTGCCCACTCGTAGTCCGCCCGGCTGGTGATGACGAACTTCACTTCATCGCGCTTCGTCAAATGCTCGATGTTCGACCACAGCGTCCGATCCGCCTCCCCGCTTCCGGGGGTCTTCAGATCCATGATCCGAATCGCGCGCCGATCGCACGCGCTGATGTCGCACGCCCCCGAGGTCTCCACCAGCACCGTCTTTCCCAGATCGCAGAGCTGGCCGATCAACTCGTGCACGCGCTTCTGCAGCAGCGGCTCGCCCCCGGTGATCTCAACCAGCTCGCACTGATGCGCGGCCACTTCCTCAACAACGTCCCCAACAGTTCGCGTTGTCCCTTCTCGAAATGCGTACTCGGTGTCGCAGTACCGGCAACGCAAGTGGCAGCCGGTCAACCGCACGAAGACGCACGGACAACCCGCCCAGGTGGACTCGCCCTGTATCGAATGAAAAATCTCGTTGATGCGAAGCGTTTCCGGGCCCATTGACTCGAATCATACGCGCCTCATTGAGGCCGTCGCGCCAGCCAACCCGCTGCGTTGCTTCACCGTCAATTCGCCAACCGTTGCGCAACCCCCGTCACCACCGGCCCGCAATCCTCGATCGCCCGCACGATGTCCGCCAAGCCCGCCTGCTCGCCGTCGAACCGCACCGTAATCAGCGGCTCGGCGGCGCTGAACTGCACTTGATCAACTCCCCTGATCACGTGCAGTTTCGGACCGATCGCCGCCCCCGCTTCAGCCGGCGCCGGCTCTCGCAAGTGAATGATGGCCGTGTAGAGGGATCGCATGGCTTGGTGCAATTGGTCGTGGATTCCTTCGCATGCAAATCTGCCACAGAACCGACTGAATGCCAGCGCAAAGGCCCCAAATTTGGTCGATCAGTCCCACAAAACACGATCGTGGCGTCCACTTCTCAAGGTCACCCTCGCTCAAGTGATTCCCTGTTGCTCGCTCGACAGAGGTCCCACCCCGGCTATACTGCCGTCGGGATTTTCGAAGACCATCGATTGTCCACGCCCAGGTGGCGAAATTGGCAGACGCGCCAGCTTGAGGTGCTGGTGGACGTAAAAGTCCTTGGAGGTTCGAGTCCTCTCCTGGGCATTTCCCCGATCGGTTACGCGTCGCCCTCGCACGCAATCACAAATTGTTAGAACAAGCCGGGCGGGCCGATTTCGGCCCGCCCAGTGTTCCTTCAACTCTTCGGAAAACGAGCTACTCAGGGGCACACGCCCCAGGCGCCAATCAACGCCAGCATATCGCTCACATTCACCACGCAGTCGCCATCCAGGTCGGTCACGCAACTCGGCAGGCACGGCCCCTGGCATTGACCCCACGCGCCGATCAGCGCCAGCAGATCGGACACGTTCACGGTCCCATCCGAATCCACATCCGCCGGACAGCCGTCGGCGCACTCCAGAAGTTGCACCTTCACGCCGTCAACCCCCGCCTCAACAACCGACTCACCCCCAAGGTCCTGCACGATGAACCGCAGGCGGAATTGACTGGTCGGCACGAAGCCCGGAATCAATGTCAAACTCCGCTCCACAAAAACCCAGCCACCGTTGGTCTCGTCGCCGGTCGGTCCGATGGTCTCAAGGTTCAGCCAAGTCGATCCGCCATTGAGCGAGAACTCCACCACCATCGGGTCGTCCTGCGTTGGGTTGTTGGGGTGAATATTGTCGTACCATCTCCAGTACGACAGCAGCCCCAGACTCGACGCGTCGATGATCGGCGAAATCAGCATGGTCGTGCCGCCGTCAACATCCGTGTCGCAAAACTCGTCGCTGCCCGGATCTCCGCCACCGGCGTTGTCGGTCACGTAGCACATTCCCGATTCATCCGCGTCAATCAGCGGGTTGCCTCGGTTGCACAAGATGGTCGGCGTCGCGCGTTCCCATGCGCCGTTGGTCAAGCCGGAATTCGTCACCGTCCAACCTTGATCAGTCTCGAAATTGTCATCCAGCGGCGCCTTCCCCTCCGATGCCGCGCTCCACGCCGTGAAGACCGACCCTGGCGCGCCGGGCGGCGTAAGCACCACCTGCCCCTCATCCGTTTGAGCACTCAAGAAATACTTCACGATCGTTCCGCACGTCGACCCCGGGAAAATCGCGTCGTACACGTTCGGCGAAACCTGGTTGATCGGCGCCACCGCAAACCCGCCGCCACCGGTGCTCACAATGAAATTGACCGCCCCAGGCTGCGGAGTGCCCAACACCCCGAACACCTCCACCCGCATGACCGTCCCCCCGTCCGGATGCACGTATTCCGGCTTCCCGTTCGGGAAATTGAACCCCAGCTGACCCAATGGCGGCGCCGGCATGTTGTGCGCGCTGAACCCCGCGTTGATCTCCGCGTAGTGCGGAGTGCCGTCGGTGATGTCTTCGTTGTCGTCGTCCAGCGTCAGAAAGTCCACCGTGATCGACGGCGTGATCGTGTTCCCCGAATGCAACATAACACTGTTGATCGTGAGCACGCTCAGAATCTGCCGGTACGTCAGCGGATGACTGCTCAACAACTCGTTCCGCGTGCTCCAGACGCACCCAGAGAGCAACCTTCCGCATGAGTGGTTCGCCGAACCGCAGCTCGAACAATTGGCTTCGTCGTATTGGCAGGGGTTATCCGCATTCCGAAGGCAAGCGTTGCAATTGTTGTGGAAGCCCCGCCCCAGGCATGGATCGTCGGTCACCAGCACCGCAACGCAATCCGCCATCCCCTCGCCGTACGGGCCTTGGCCGCTCCCGCCCGACTGCACCACGTGATGGCCGTACTCATGATACACCACTGTCGAGTTCGCCGTGTTCGAGCAGCTCGCGTTGGAAACATAAAAATTGATCGACGAGCCGTTGTAGAACGCGTTGCAGTTCAAGTTGATGTTGACATTGATGTCGAACCCGGTTTGTCCGGCGATAACCGGGTACTGCCGGTTATAGAACAAGACGTAGTCTCGAACGATGTTCGCATGGATATACGCATTCACTTCGGCCCGCGTGAACTCGTCTGCGTTCGCCGCGTTGTGAACGAAGTTCATCGGTCCCGGCGGCGGCCCCGTCAGCATCAGTGGAGGCGGTGGCGCCAACGGCGTGTCAGGCCCCGAGTCCAGATCGAAGTATTGCCCGGCAACCAGCGAACTCAGCGTCACCGGTCCGGTGCCGGCGTTCGGAAAAACAAAATTCCCGTTCACATCCGCAAATACTATTGTCGCCCCGTTTGTGATCGCCGCATACGGCATCGCCTCAATGGCTTCTACATCGCAAAGGTCCGCTCCATATCCTTGCGTCGCCATGCCCTTTACCGTCCCAGCGATGTCCACCTCATGGACCTGGCTCTCCTGGTACAAAATCGCGCCAGTCTGTGCGTCGGTCAGAAACAACGTCTTCTGATAGTTTCCCAACCCCGGATCGCCCCCCTCGCTCATGAACTGGATCGCCAGAACCGGTGGCACCACCATCTTGTCGACACCCGCCCAAATCACCATCGCCCCCGCCACGATCTGGGCCTCAGCTCCCACCACGCGCTTCACTGCGTCAAACCCCGCCTTCGAATTCACCACTGCGCCCGCCCCGGGCGCCACGCGAAAATCTCCAATGTCGCGCAAGTCCGCCGAGGCCAGCACCAGCGGGAAATCCTCCTTGTTCCGCACCAAGAGCGTCAGACGCGAGCGAAACACCGGCACGCCGTCCCGCACCTGCGAGTAATACACCCCTGTGAACTTGTACGTCTGCGTCTGCGGCTCATACATGATCGGAGTCGTGTGTCGGCCGTCCTCGAACGGCCCCACCGGCGCCAGATCCGCCGCCGCGATGCCCCACATCCCCGCGTGATTCAACCGAAATTGCTCCGCCGTCGCCTCCGGCGAATCACCCTGTCCAAATGCAGGCCCATGTACCCGCTCGATCCGATCGCCAAGATAGGTAAATCCAATTCCTGAATGCTGAATCCTGAAATTCTGAATACTTGCAGCTTGATCAATCGCCGGCTCAATCCCGCCTTCCTGCGCCGGCTCCCCAGCCACCGTACACACGCTTACCACAAGGGACCCACACAGCCCTAACAACATCATGGCGGAACGCTGCATTGCTACTCCTCTGGGTGTGGCGCATCGATTTTCATCGATCCTGTTCGCGCCTTGATTTGCGAATCTGCCCGATCGCAGCAACACGACCGAACGATCAAGAACGATATTCTCGCCTGCGTCTTCCAATTCGACAAGCGCAAAACCAGGGTTTTCGCCGCCAAACTGGCATTCGCGCGCACACATATCGCTTCAACGCGCGCCCAAACCTAAACGTGTTAGCCTACCGCGCGAGCTCTCTATATCAGTCAATGTCTGTGGTTACACGCACGCTTGCCCTAACCCATGGCCGACAAGAACAAATCCAGGATTTCCGGGGCTTCCCGGGCTTCCGGGGGTTCCGGGGCTTCCGGGGGCGGGCGCGAACCCACCATCGAGAATCGCCGCGCACGTCACGACTACTTCATCGAAGAGACCCTCGAGTGCGGCATCAAGCTCACCGGCACCGAGATCAAATCCGTCCGCAACGGCCAGGTCAGCCTCGGCGAAGGCTACGTCCGCGCCACCGATCAACCCGTCTCACTCACCCTGCACAGCGTTCACATCGCCGAGTACGCACCCGCCAATCCCGCCCACCAGCACATCCCCACTCGGGAGCGCATCCTTCTGGCCCAAAAACGCGAAATCCGCAAGCTCGCCGATCGAACCCGCCAAAAGGGCCTCACCCTCATCCCACTCAAGATCTACTTCGTCCGCGGCCGCGCCAAGCTCCTGGTCGGCCTCGCACGCGGCAAGCAAAAGGGCGACAAGCGCCAAGCCATCGCCCAACGCGAACACCAGCGCGACATGGACCGCGCCATGTCCCGCAAACGGGAGTAACTCCATCCGAGGCGCGTCACCTCTCGCCCGAACGCCCACCACTTCTGGTGCGACCTCTCCATCATGAACCTGCTCGCGCCCGAGCCCTCTCGCTACCGCATTCCGGACAGACCTCAGAACTCGCGTATCGCAAATCGTAGTTGCACACAACGCACCGCCGGCGTTTTCGGCGCCACCTACGCCTGAGCGTCGCCGGCAACCATGCGAGTATGAGCATGCCACTTGACCACGCCAGAAGCGCCGACAGTTGCATCTGCCCCGTTGGCGTCCCGAACTCATCCGGCCTCAATCCCAGAGTCCGCACCACGTCAAATCCGCGGTGCAGCGCCGATTTGTCCACCTTCACCCAGAACACTTCCCCATCCGCGTACAGATAAACATCAATCACGCGCGCACGGCCCGCATGTCGCAACAACACCCCCTCGCTTCCTTCGACCCCGCTGAACACAAAGATCATCGTCGCCACCCAGACGATGGCCGTCGTCGTCAGCCCAACCAGGCCAATGATGATCCAAGCTCTTCGGAACACAGTTTCCGGTGCGCCTCGGCTGATTCTATACGGTTCATGGTGCAGACCCCGAGGGCCCGCCACCTCAGTGGCGCGCCACAACGTAATCCCCGCTCCGCTTCCCAACCTTCAGTGCCCATCCGTCATTCAACTCCAAGGTCCACCCAGCACCCTTGAATGAAGTCCCTTTCAGATCTGATCCTTCCGACGCCGGAACAATGAACCGCCCCACGACGGCGCCATCACGAATCATGAGCGCTCCATCCGCTGTGACATCTAAAACGCCCCATTCATCGGTCACGCGCGTCGTGATGTAAACGGTGCCAACCTCACCAAACGCTTCGACGCCGTTGGGATTGAATGAATACCTGATCTCCCCCACCCGCGGCAGCGTCAACGTCGGGCCATCCACGAACCGCGCTTTGAACGCTGCTTGACGCTGCTTCCGCCTTGTCTCTCGCTCGGTCTCCTGCTTGACCACCGCCTCGCCACCGTATTTGCCGATGCGCCTCAGCGCCTCTTCCTTTGAGACCCCAGCCAACTCAATGTTCAACGCGCTTCGCAAGAGTTCCCCCAAGTCCGAATCCGTCGTCAACCCGCGTCGCCAGCTCGCGCCGCTTTCATCCAGAAGAATTCCATACGCCGGTCCCGAGGCGTACGCGAAGTTCCGCACGATCGCCGGCCGCGCTTCATAGTCTTCCGCTTGCACCGCGGCGCGATCAGCCAGAATCTCGACCGGCCAGCCGCCAGCGCAAAACCCGGTGTACTCCGCCAAGCCTTCGTTGAGCTCCAATCCTCGCTCCGGTGCTGCGGCATCTGGAAACGACGCACGCCGCACCGCTCGAAATAGCAGCGCGTCTTCAATCGCCTGTCGCCGACCCGCATCGGCACCAATGAGCGCCTCCGTCAGCGCCCGCCATTCCAGCCGCATCCAGATGCGGCCCTCCGCCGTATCCAGATGAGTGTTGTCTGCATCGCGGGCACCCAACCCGACCTGATCTTGAATCCGATGAAACATCTCGTGCGCCATCAGCTTCCCGCGCTGATACCGATTCTCCGGCAACGGCCACATGATCATGGTCCAGTGCACGCCAGCCCAACGCACAGCAGTGTTGGCAATGTTCTGCTCCAAGGGCAACGACCCCACATGCATGTTCCCGCGCGGGACGAGCAGCCCCTCGACATCGGCTTGGTTGGCCACCACCTGCCTAGAACCCGGATCAACAAAGAGAATCGGACCATAGAGAGGAACACCCCAAAGGCGTCCCCCATCCTGCTCGCTGATCAGTTTGGCTTGGGCGAAAAATTTCGCCGCCAAATCGAAATCAATGGCCCCAGTACCGTCCGCCCGCGCATCGCTCCAACCAAACAGAGCCGCTCCAATCAGAATTCCTGAGAAAACCGAGCGCAACGCGCAGCGCACTGCCTGCCTCCTGGTTCACGGCGACTGCCCAGTCGCAAGGATGCGCCGGGCTGCCGATTCTGTCAACGAGGAACGGGATTATCCCCGCATCACGCATTCAAGCGCTCATGCGTTCATGCGCTCATGCGTTTATGCGTTTAACGCTATCCCCGCCACATCGGCAGATACGTCCCATCACCGCTTCGAATCATCAACCGCTGCTTGCCGGCGCTCTTGGCGGCGTACATCGCCTCATCCGCATGGCTCACCAGTTGGTCCGCGTTGATCGGCCGGCTCAGATCAATGTGCGCTAGCCCCATCGACATCCCCGTCGGCGGCTGGTCCTTGGGCCGATCGCGCACCGCATGCTCGAACTCGCGCAGAATGCGCTCGGCCACCATCGCCGCCTCGTGTGCTTCGGTGTGCGCCATCAGAATGCAAAACTCGTCGCCACCGTACCGCGCCGGAACATCAATATCCCGGCAATTGGCCCTGATCACCCGCGCCGCCAGCCGAAGCAGCTCGTCGCCATGGTGGTGGCC
Source organism: Phycisphaerales bacterium (assembly GCA_022616475.1). Lineage (GTDB taxonomy): Bacteria > Planctomycetota > Phycisphaerae > Phycisphaerales > SM1A02 > JAKEEP01. The sequence goes on from JAKEEP010000044.1 coordinate 13,132, forward strand.
CGTCTTGTCGTTCACGGTCTTGAACCCATCCAGGTCGATCATCAAGCATGCCAGCGGCAAGTTGTTGCGCGTCGCCTCCGCCCAGCTCCCGTCCAGTGTCAGGTTAAACCATCGACGGTTCGCCAGGCCCGTCAACTCGTCCGTCCTCGCCATTGCCTCAAGCTGCCGGATGACCGTCTGCAACTGCTGATTCGTCACCGCCAGCTCGCGCAGCGATTGCTTCAGATCGTGATGCAGGCGATCGTTCTCCTGCGCGATGCGCTGGTGCACAAGGCTCTTTTCCACCGCCAGCGGCAGCATGTTGAAATCATTCAGGTTCATCGCCACCACGAAGTCGAGCGCGCCGCCGCGAATCGCTTCGATCGCCATCGATGAGTCGCTTCCGGTCAGAATCACCGGCAACTCCGGCCGCGTCCCCCGAATGTAGGCCAGCGCGTCCAGCCCCGACGCATCCGACAGCGTTGTTGCACAAATGGCCACCTCCGAGTGCGACAAATCCAGCGCGTGAAGCTGCCTCAGCGATTCGATCACCACCGAGCATGCCTCCTGCGGCTTCCCTCGCCCGCACTCGCAGCGCCCAATCGCCCCCGCTCCGTTCGCTCGCGCGCGGCGTTGTGGCTTCCAGCATCGTCGATCAAACAGCGATAACAAGTGCGAAACCGCCGCCTCATCCGGTTCGATGATCAACAATCGAGGCCGATCGAGATGACTGTTTGCGATTGAAATGGCCGTCCTCCAAGCGCGTTGATACGCAGTCGCGCACCAATCCGCCCCCCCAAGCGGACTCGTTGCGCTCCTGCGTCGTGGCAGGCTCGGTCAAACAATCAAATACGCTTCCCTGCCCGGCAAATGAGAACGAGTCCGCTCGATGTACAAGAACCGCCTAACCCAAATAGACGCGCCAACTTCACACTCCGAAAAGCCCCCAAAGCTCCGGAGGATTATGCACCATGCCCCCCTCTCCGGGAGAGGGATTGGGGGTGAGGGCAATTTTGAAGCCGGCATCCCGTCGCGCCGGTTACTGGACACCCGGCATCGGCAGCGATGGGTCGCCGTAGACCATGTATTTCATTGGTTGATAAAACACGCTGGGCGGATACCACCCCTCATCGGGCTCGATGGTCGCCAGATGCTCGTGCTCAATGTAATACCGCACCGCTGCGTTCCAACAATCACCCAGGCGCGGCCGCTTGATCTGCGCGATCGCATTCAGAAATCCCCGCACCAATGTGATCGCGCACGGCTGCCCGCCCGTGTTGCAACCAATGTACGCCACAGCCCCGTCGAGCTTCTGGCGGACCATTTGCTCGCCCATGCTCGATGGATTGTGCGCGGCCCGCTGATAGCACGCAGGCGCCGGCGGCGGCTCGGCAAAGACTTGCCCGTTGTTGGTGCCCGCATGCTCCCGGCCTCCGATGTCGATGTAGCCTTCGTACGGAGCCTGCGCCGTGCATACTCCCGTGCCGCATCCAGCCGAGATCATGACTGGAAGTCGATCGGCATTCTCCACGTTGGGCAGATCGTTGAGCGTGAGGCTGGCCGCCCAGCCATCATTGAAACCGTGTCCGATGTGCGCCATCACGCCGACTCCGGAATTGAGCAGCTCGACGGCTTGCGCCGCATCGGGCAAGCCTGTGCGATCATCGCGCGCCGCATCGGCGTAATAGCGCTTCTCGCTCTCCCAACCCTCAGGCAGCCTCGCCGCTGATTCATCAAGCGCATCTCGTGCATCAACCCATCCACCGCAACATAACAACGCCGCCGTCCTCAGTCCTGGTTTGTTCTGCGTCTCGACTCCTGTCTCATACGCCATCGACTTCGCAGCCACGATCGAGACCTCAGCCGCCGTGCTGACGGGCCACCGACCCACAGCCAGTTCCGGGTCGTAACTCACCTGGTCGAAGTTGATGGGATCGGTCTTATTCTTTTCACCACGCACTTCGCCAATGTACCCGCCGTGAAAACCATCCTTCTGCGCGTTCCAATCATCGAAGGTTCCATCCGCCCTGGCAACGTCGGCGTAGTACAGATCCGACGCATAAAACGCATAATCGAACGCGGCCGTCGTGCAGCGGTCCAACACCATGTAGCGCATCGGCAAGACATCAACATCACCGACGAGTAGAACATACAGCGAACGGTTCTCCTGCCATTGATCGTAAATGAATCTCTTCAGCCGTTCAGCATCATCAGCGCCGGCCGCTGCCTTCACCACATCCTCCAGCATGACCAGCCGCGTCCGCAGGCGCGATTGCTTGAACTGAACGAAATCCGCCAACTCATTGCGGAACGCTTCCGGAGCGATGACCAGGAGAGCGTCGGCGCTCACCTTGCCTGTGCCAGGGCCGCTGGCTTCGGCGTGGCTTGCCCACAGAACAACGGGAATAGTCACCAACGCAATCTGCACCCAGCACTTTACATGTGACGCAGACCAGCGCTTTTCAATCTTCATTCGAGGCATCGTACAACAACTGTTGATCCACTCGAACCAGAAAGGTGCCAGGCACCATTTTCTGTGAGGTTGTTCGGTGACAAGGAGGTCTTCAGAAAATGGTGCCTGGCACCTTTCTCCGGCCAGGACACGAGCCAAATCTGGTACCCACAGACTTACGCGACCGACAAGACAAAACTCCGTCACGGGCTCGCCACGTGAATGGTCTGGCCGCTCTCTGCGTCACGCCGCCCGTCAACGCACTCCAAAATAACTCTGGCGACCGCCTCCGGCGAAAGCGTCCGCTCCGGTGGCAGCGCCTCCTTCGACGCCACTCGGCGCAGCATTGCCGTCTCCACCGCCCCAGGCGCAACGGCCCAAGCACGAATGCCATGTGTCTTGCCCTCCTTGGCGACCGATCTGGTCAAGCTCTCCAGCGCCGCCTTCGATGCCGCATAGACCGCCAGCCCCGGAAACGGATCGACCGTCGCCATCGATGAAATGTTGATCACTCGCCCGCCGCCCTGCTTGACAAAGCTCCCCCACGCCCGCGAAACCAGAAGCGCCGGCGCGAAGGTGTTAGTCGCAAAGGTCTCGTTCAGCGCCCGCGCATCGATCGCTGCGATTGGCCCGACGATCAACGTTGCCGCATTGTTGATCAGCACATCAACGCTCCCGAATCGCCCAAGCGTCTGCTCAATCACGCCGCCAGCGGCGCCGTCCCTATTAATATCGACTGGCACCACAAGAGGATCGGCGTCGCGTAGTTGCTGCCGAATCTCCGCAACTGTCCCCGCCAACTTCTTCGCATCGCGTCCCACCAACACAAGCTGATAACCCTCCGCTGCAAGCATCACGCTCACGGCCTGCCCAATCCCCGACCCCGCGCCCGTCACGATCGCCACAGCTCCCTTCTTCACAGCATTTCGCCTTTCACGCTCATCACTATGATGCATGCGCTTGCCAATCGCGATCCAGACCACGCCGATGACCGATCCCTACCCCTTCTATCTCGCCGGCCAACCAGTGCAATCAACCTTGCACATGGTCGTCACCGACAAGTTCACCGGCAAGTCCGCCTATCGCGTCTCTCGCGCCGATCGAGCCACGGTCGAACGCGCCATCGCCGTCGCTACCAACTCCGCTGAACCACTGCGCACCTTCCCTGCGCACAAAAAACTAGCCGCCCTCCAGCACGTCGTCGATCGCCTTCGCCAGCGCGCTGAAGAGTTCGCCCAGGTCATGTGCATCGAAGCCGGCAAACCCATCCGCGATGCCCGAACCGAAGTCACCCGCGCCCTCGATACCTTCCACATCGCCGCCGAGGAATCCGTCCGCAACCACGGCGAACAGCTCTCCCTCGACATTTCTCCCCGCGCTGAAGGCTACCAGGGAATCGTCAAGCGCATCCCCCTCGGCCCATGCAGCTTCATCACCCCTTTCAACTTCCCCCTCAACCTCGTCGCGCACAAGGTCGCACCCGCCATTGCCATCGGCTGCCCATTTGTGCTCAAGCCCGCCCCAACCACGCCCGTCACCGCCATTATGCTCGCGCAAATCCTCGCCGAGACCGACCTTCCCCCCGGCTCCTTCAGCGTCCTGCCCAGCGAAGTCGATGATGCCGCGCCCATGATCGAAGACGATCGCATCAAGCTCCTTTCCTTCACCGGTTCGGCCGCCGTCGGCTGGATGCTCAAGTCCAAAGCCGGCAAGAAAAAGGTCGTCCTCGAACTCGGCGGCAACGCCGCATGCATCGTCGATCGCGATGTCGATCTCCAAGCCGCCTCTCAACGCATCACCTTCGGCGCCTTCTACCAGAGCGGCCAAAGCTGCATCAGCGTCCAACGCCTGATTGCCCACCAGGAAATCTACCAAGACCTCAAGGCCCTCCTCATCGAACAGGCGACAAAACTCAAAGCCGGCGACCCCCGCGATGAATCCACCTTTCTCGGCCCCCTGATCACCGAGAAGGACGTCCAACGCATCGATCAATGGGTCCAGGAATCCGTTAAGCGCGGCGCACGAGTCCTCTGCGGCGGCCGTCGGCCCCCCTCAACCAGCGGCCCGTTCTATGAAGCCACCATCGTCGAAAACGTCCCCTCCGACGTTAAGCTCTCCTGCGAAGAAGCCTTCGGCCCCGTCATGACCATCCAGCCCTTCGCCCGCTTCGCTGAAGCCTGCGAAATCGCCAACCAAAGCCGCTACGGCCTCCAAGCGGGCGTCTTCACGAACACTTTCTCCCACGCCCTCCACGCCTTCGATGCCCTCCAAGTCGGGGGTGTCATCATCAACGATGTCCCCTCCATGCGCATCGACAGCATGCCCTACGGGGGCGTCAAGGACTCGGGCCTGGGCCGCGAAGGCGTTCGATACGCCATGCTCGAAATGTCCGAGCTGCGCCTCATGGCCTACAAGCGCCCCGGACCTTGAAAATTCCATGCACCCTTTTGGAATCGGCGCTCTAAAATAGCTCACGCCCGAATCCCCCAGTCACATTTCGACAGTCGCTCAAAACGGAGATATTCATATGCGGCGGAGTTGGAACCCAAGCCCCTCGTGGCTTCTTGGAATGTCCCTTTGCGTCTTGGTCGGTCGTTCTTCGCAAGCCGCTGCCCCGGCATTTTCCAACCAAACCAGCTCCGCCGGCGTCGCCTTCACCCATTCCACCTCCTCGTTCAACAGTTCCTCATATTCTGGCGGCGGCACCGTCGGCGACTTCAACAACGATGGCTTCCAAGACCTCTTTGTCTTTTCCGGCGGCAACGCCGGTCAACCCGACCGCCTCTACATCAACAACGGAAATGGAACCTTCACCAACCAGGCCACCGCCTGGGGCTTAACTGTCGCCCACAAGGGCAAGAGCGCCACCACCGGCGATTTCAACAACGATGGCTGGCTCGACATCTACGCCACCAGCGCTGGCCCCGCCGGCTTGCCCGCTGCGCCCGGTCACCACAAGCTTTATCGCAACAACGGCAACAACACCTTCACCGATGTCGCCGCAGCCGCCGGCGTCAATCAAACCAATCCCACCACCCAGGACTCCTGGACGTGTTGCTTTGGCGATTACGACCTCGATGGCGATCTCGATCTGTACGTCGGCGGATTCTCCACCTCTAGCGCCGGCAATGCCGGCAATCGACTCTTCCAAAACAACGGCAATGAAACCTTTACCGACGTCACCTCCGCCATCGCTCTCTTTTCCGGGGTCGGCCCCATCGCCTGCCTCTCAGCCAGCTTCGCCGATATGAACGGCGATCGTTACCCCGAGCTCCTGCTCGGTGGCGACTTCAAAGGCGTCGGATATGTCGGCAGCCGCTACTTCAAAAACGACGGCGATGGAACCTTCACCGACGTCACCGTCGCTTCCAACACCGGGCACGAAGAGAACGGCATGGGCCAAGCCCTCGGCGACTTCAACAACGACTCCCGCCTCGATTGGTACGTCACCTCCATCTACGGCTTCCCCCCCAGCAATTGGACTGGCAACAAACTCTATCGCAACGACGGCAACCACCAGTACACCCAGTACGCCGCTGCCGCCGATTGCGATGACGGTGGCTACGGTTGGGGCGCCGTTGCCGTCGACTTCAATCACGATGGCCTCACCGACATCGCCGAAACCAACGGCGACGGCGCCTCCAGCGGCCAGTTCGCCAACGAGCAATCCTACTTGTGGATCAACGATGGCGATGACACCTTCAGCGAACTAGCTGTCCCCGCCGGCTTCATCAGCAATGGAAAGGGCCGGTGCCTCATTCATTTCGACTATGACAATGATGGCGATCAAGACCTCGCCCTCATGTCCAACAACGAGCCCTTCGGCCTCTTTCGAAACGACGTCAACCTCAGCGCCGCCAACGCTCATTGGCTCCGCGTCTTCCTCGACACTAGCAACGGCTCGCCCGCCGGTCCTCTGGCTCCCAACGGATACGGCTCCAAGGTCTATGCCACCGTCGGCACACAAACCTACATGCGAGCCGTCATCGGCGAAAACAGCTTCCTCGGAATCAACGAGCTTTCAGCCCACTTCGGACTTGGAACCGCTTCCATCGTTGACGAGCTTCGCATCGATTGGCCCAACGGCAGCTCAACCGTCCTCACCAACGTCGCCGTGAACCAGACCATCACCGTTTCCCCCACTCTGCCGTGCCCTGCTGATGTCGCCGAACCAACCAACGGAGCCGTCGATATCAACGACCTTCTGGCCATCGTCAGCGGCTGGGGCACCGCTTCGCCCGACATCACCGGAGACAACATCGTCAATGTAGCCGACCTCCTGGCCGCGATCAGCGCCTGGGGGCCGTGTCCCTAGAGCGTCGTCGCCCCTCCGCCGCTCGCTGCAAGCCCGTTCGATCACCCTTTTCCGCAAGATTTGACCGCACGCACCACATCGCGCATCAGAGCGCAAGGCGTCTTGATCGCGATTGAGACACACAAACAAGCCAGTTTCGAAACGCCCAGATCATCTATTTGTTAAGAGGAGCGAGGATATGCGCAATCAAATCATCCTTGGAACAGCGCTCTTGTGCTGCACCAGCCTAATCACCACGATCCCGACACACGCCGTCGGACCCGATGTCGTCTACAGCGAATGCACATCGATATCCAACCACGCACCCGTCGGCGGCATTCGCGCCTACACCCTGGGCAGCCACACCTGCAACATCGGCAACCAGAACCTGCTTTGGATCAACGATGGAACGCCGGCTCTTGCCATGAATGCGTATCGTCTTCATGGCGGCCGCCTGGTCCAGATCGGCATGTCCTGGTGCAAGACCGCCTGCTGCGCCGGAGCACAACAAGGTTGCGGCTTGAACTGCAACGGCGTCGGTGGAAACATGCTCGGCGCCGGTTGCCTCGATGTCTACAGCTCCGGCTGGAATGAGGCGCAAGCCGCCCTCGCGCCGCGCTCGGGCATCAACGGCTACACCGGCTCCATGTCTCCCATTCCGCCGGTGGTCGGTCCCACTTCCATCACGCGCCGTCTCCAGGTGCCCGAGACCGAGATGTCAGCTGCCAACTATCCCGGCGCGCAGTACTTCGTCGAGGGCCAATACGCCGCCAGCGATGATGCCGCCCAGGATGGTCCCAACGCCTACAACAACGCCTCCTACAAACGCGTCAACGTGAGCGCTGGGTTCGTCATGAGCCTCAGTGGCAGCATGTTCGACGGCGTACCGGCGATTCAAACCTGGCACGATCACGGCAACGGAATCAACAACCCCGATCCCACCGTTCAGATCCTCAACGTCGATGTCCCCGCTGAAGGCCGCTTCATCACTGCTTCCAAAGTCGTTGACAACGGCAACGGAACCTGGCGCTATGAATACGCCGTCTTCAACCTCAGCTCCCATCGCAGCGGGGGCTCTTTCACCGTTCCGGTTCACACCGCAGTCAACGTCACCAACATCGGCTTCCACGATGTGCTCTACCACTCCGGCGAGCCCTACGACAACACCGATTGGACCAATGTCGTCGACTCTACCGGCGTCACCTGGCACTCGCCCCAAACTTTCGCGCAAAACCAGAACAGCAACGCCCTCCGATGGGGCACCATGTACAATTTCTGGTTCGATGCCGACCAGGCGCCCAACTCCAACGCCTCGATCATCATCGGCTTGTTCCGCCCCGGCGATCCAACCTCCATCAGCTTCAATGGGCCGGCTCCCAGCGCGCCCTGCACCGACCTGAACGCCGATTCCCTGGTTGATGTCCTCGACCTGCTCGCGGTGATCTCGGTTTGGGGGCCGTGCGCCGATCCAAAGAATTGCCCCGCTGATATCGCCCCCACCGGCGGCGATGGCACCGTCGATATGGCCGATGCGCTGGCGATCATCGCCAACTGGGGCCCCTGCCAGTAGTCCACGACCATCCCCCCTCTCCCTCTGGGAGAGGGGTTGGGGGTGAGGGCAATGGGTGCCGCGGGTCCGCATCCGCGTCGCTTTCGCTGCGGATGCAGACCCGTACCAGTCGTTTCTCAGCCGCTCCTCCGAAATCGAAAATAGCAGAATCGCTGCGGCGCGTTCCACGGCGTCATATGCGTCTCGTCGATCGCATCAATCAACTCAAACGCGTCCCCCAACTCAGCGGCAATCTGCGCGGCGCCATAACGAGCTACATTCAAGCCACTGCATTTGGCCGGCCCATCCAACGCAAACGTCGCAATGATCGCCTGCCCGCCCGGCTTCAACGCGCCCTTCATTCCCTGTACATATGCCTTGCGATCTTCAACATCGACCAGGAAGTGAAAGACAGCACGATCGTGCCACAAAGCAAATCGCCCTGATGACTGCTTGAATTTCGTAACGTCCTGCTCCACCCACTTCACCAGCGCTGCGCGATCGCCAAGCCGCCGCTTGGCATGCTCAAGTGCCGCCGCCGAAACATCCATCACCGAAACATCCGTAAACCCGGCATCCAAAAGATGATCAACCAACGTCGAGGCCCCGCCGCCCACATCAATGATTGGTTCGTTCCGCCCCACCTCCGCCGCCTCAATCAATCCCAGCGAAGTCACCGGCCGATTCTGATACCAGCTCATCTCCACGGGCGACTTCGTGCGGTAGACCGCCTCCCAATGCTCCTTCCGATTGAACGCCGTCGCCTGGGTCATCCCTTCATCATATTGCTCCTGCCACGCTCCTGGACGCCGCATCTGACGAAGGTCGCCTCCAGGCGACCCAGGAAGATGCGGGTGGCGCACGGCTTAGGCTTGCTTCCCTCCGCCGCTCCGGTGCCACGGCCAGCGACCGCAGGAGTCGGCCGTGCGGTCACACAGAACGCATCCCTGCACCGCTTGCGCCTTCGCCTGGGCGCTCCCCTACTCAATCACTCAATCGCGTCCCCGTTTGCTCCTCCAACCAGTGAATGCCCGCTCGGATATTCCCAAACACATCCCCCTGCCAGCCGTGCCCACCTTCGTACGTCGCCAGTTTCGTCTTCGCGCCGTTCGCCGAAAGCTGGTCCCGCGCCGCTTCCGGGAACCTCATCTCAATGTCGTCCTGCGGCGAATGAAGAATGTAATACGCCTTCCCCTTCGCGCTCTTTAGATCCGGCAGTTGATCAGGGTTGAACACGCTCATCGCCACCAACGACCCCGTGATTGGCGTCCCCGCATCCAGCGAAGCCGCGTACGCCGCCGGCCCGCTCGATGACCAGCTCAGCGTGAAAATGTGATGCCGATCGATCGCATGTCGCTTGCGAACATCGTCAACCACCGCGCTGATGAACTCCTCGGTCGCAAACTTCATCTCCTTGAACGAACTCTTCCTTGTCGGCCATACAACTTGCTCGGCCTGCGCATCAGACCACTTCGGCGCGACTAACTGGGCCAGCACGTATCCATCCGGCAATGCCTCGCCCAGAATCTTCGTCACAAACGGCCGGAATTCCGCGCTGCCATCGCCGCCCGGCAAGACCACCAGCAGCTTGTAGCCCCTCGCCGGCGCATCTCCAGCCTTTGGCCCAATCAGGAAATATTGCTTGTTCTCGTCGCCTCCAGCGCGCAAGTCCTCGTGCGGCGGTTGGGCGCTTTCCTTCTCTGGCTCATCCGCGTTCGGCGCTCCTGCCTCATCGCCTCTCGGAGTCGCAATATAGGCCGCCCTGAGATCGTCAAACCACACCGTGCCCGGTCCGTAGATCTGAAATCCCAGGCGAATCGTTTTCGTTCCCGCTGGAATCTCCACCTCGCCCAAGTACTGTTTCCAACCGTGGTCGGCCGGCGGATCGCCCGCGTTCTTGGCCCCGATGTACGAAGCCCATTTGTGGCTCCACTCCCCCGCTTCACTCTCAAACTGCACGTCGATGATTGCCTTCTGCGCCTTTTGAGCCTTGACCCAACAATCGACTCTTAGGTGTGACAGTTCCCCCGTCCGAGCGATCGACTGCGACCACTGGGCAATCGGAAAGAGCCGTTCAGCGGTCTTCCGCAAGCACAGTGACGACGTTCCCGTCCGCCCCAGTTTCCGCTCCCAGATGTAATCCACTCCCGGCACCACCGCGCCAGGCTTCCACCCCTCCGGTTTCTCGTCTCCAACTTCGAACCCGCAGTTGTTGGCGATGCACTCACCTTCGCTGCCCGGCTCCTGGTCCGGCCGCTCAAATGCCGTGCCGTGACTCCCACACACAAACAAGGAAAGACAGGTCACGGTGATTGCCCTTGGCCTGAAATGCTCCATGGTCATGACCTCCGTAGACCACTTCTTTGCCCCCGGTGTGATCGATTTCACATGATCCACCATGTCAGCCGCCCTTTCAACCGGTGCTTGCCGTGCCGTACCGCCAAGGCTAAACTCTCCGCTCTCGTTTTTCGCATCAGAAAGGACTTTTTGTCATGCCCCGTGTCTGCTACTTCACTGGCGCCCGCACCTCGGTCGGCCGAAAACTCCGTTACCGCGGCAAGGCGAAATACCTCGGCGGCATCGGCAAAAAGGTCACCTCCGCCGCCAAGCGAACCTTCAAGCCCAACCTCCAGACCGTCACCACCATGATTGATGGCCGGCCCACCCGCATCAAGGTCACCACCCGAATCATCAAGAAGGGATTGATCGTCAAACCCCTCAAGCGGCGTCAAGTCTACAAGGCCGCCTGACCCACCGTTTAGCCACGAGCCGTTAGGCGAGCGCTCTCGCGCCACATCACGATTTCCGACTCCAAAATACCGCCAGCAAAAGCCGCGCCACATTTGTGCGCATCGCCTGCCCAACACCCGTTCCTCAAGAATTCAGTTTCGCATCACAAAAAAATTCCACTGGTTCATTTGACACACCGTCCCGTTGGCGTACCGTTAATGCCAGATTGACCCGCACCTGACTCACAGGGGGCCGTCTCCAACACAATCATCCCTCGACGGGATTTTGATTCGGAGCACCCCAAACACTCACCGCGTGCGCGGCCAACAAGCTCCCCAAGCGTTCTTTGAGAGACGCAAAGGAGTTGAACCCTTGAAAGTTTTTTCCGGCCGTTCGCCGCTGTCGACGCTATCGCCTTCGATCGCTTTGGCTTCGCGTGAGTGAGACCGAACCGTTCGCTGTGAGTTGAACCTGATTGACCGGTCAATCCGACATTGAAGTTGTTCGCGACGCAACCGACCTCGTCCGCCTCATCGGCGAACATGTCGCCTTGCGCCCAAAGGGCCGCGAGCACGTTGGCCTCTGCCCCTTCCACGACGACAAGAATCCCTCTCTCGCCGTCGTCACTCACAAGGGCAACGCCTTCTACAAATGTCACTCCTGCGGCGCCGGCGGCGATGCCTTCGACTTCGTCAT
>JAKEEP010000045.1 GCA_022616475.1 Phycisphaerales bacterium
CATCTGCCGCCTCAGGACACCGCCGCCGACAGCGGCTACGGCAAAATCTTGATTTGGAACTTCCACGGCAACGGATCGGTTCTTTGGGACCCCGCCACCTGCCAGTTCACATCTGTGCCGGTCGATGCCGTGATCTTCTGTGGCGGCCACGCGGCGCTGGCTGACGGCAAAGTGCTGGTTGCTGGAGGCAACGAGCAGCATCCAAGCTTCAACTGGTTGGCATTTGTATTCGATCCGGCCACCGAGAGCTGGACCCAACAGAACAACATGAATTACGAGCGATTCTATCCAACCTGCACAACACTGCGGGATGGAAAGATTCTGACGCTCTCGGGCAGCGACGAGTCTGGATTGGTGCCCATCGGCGAAATCTACAAATATCCCAACGGGTGGGAAGTCCTCCCCAACAGCAGCGCTCAGGTGCTGCCGCTGTATCCGATGATGTTTCTCCTGCCGAACGGTCAACTGATTTCCTCCGGTCGCGAGCTGCCAACTCGCGTGCTGAACCTGGAAACGGCTTCGTGGAGCGTCGTGACGACCAGCACGTTCGAGGGCGGCTCGGCGGTCATGCTGAGCCCGGGAATCATCTTGAAATGCGGTGGAGACGATTTCGCGGCCGCCCATGAATCCGCCGTGATCAACATGAACACCCCCGCCGCCCCGACCTGGATTCTTACCGAGCCGATGGAATTCGCGCGGGCCAACCACAATCTGACGCTCCTCCCCGACGGCACAGCGCTGGCAACCGGCGGCCAAGACGACCAGATTCCCAATCAACCCGTCAAGAATGCAGAGCTGTTCAACCCATCGAACGACCCGACCGACGCATGGAAGACTCTGCCAGCGGAAATTGATCCGCGCCAGTATCACTCCACAGCGATGCTTCTTCCGGATGGCCGCGTCGTGAGCGCGGGAGGCAACGGCTTTACGACAGCCCAGATCTTCTGGCCGCCGTATCTCTTTAGCGGTCCTCGCCCGCAAATCCTTGAGGCACCCACAGTGCTTCAATACGGCGTGCCATTTCAGGTCACGACGCCCACTCCCAACGCCATCAAGATGGTAAATTTGGTGCGGCTTGGAGCGGTCACGCACTCGTTTGATCATAATCAGCGCTTCGTTCCTTTGAAATTCACGGTGTCGAGCGAAACGACGCTCAAGGTCAGAGCACCGGGTGCCCCAGCGCTCGCTCCACCAGGGTACTACATGCTGTTTTTGATTTCTGACCAGGGTGTGCCTTCGTTTGCCAGGTACGTACGCATCGGCTGAATTCGGCATCAGAGCCGGCGCGATCCTCTGTTGATCGCGCCGGCTCTTACCGCACTTCAGGCGCACTAGGGACGAAACGCGCGCCTGCCCTGCATCGAGCCCTCCAAGCTATTCCGAAGTCGCCACCCCGATTTCTCGGATGACGGCTAGGTCCACGCGATCGTCCGATTTGATGCTCAACAAAGCATTTCGATCACGTCGTCGTATTCAGATTGCTGAGCAACTGGATCCCTTGCCGTCTCGGCGACAACCTGCCGGAACAGTGCGATGAGCCGTTTGCGAACCACCCGAACGGCGGCAACTGAGTCAGCTGGATCACCGAGACACAGCTCCTTTGCAATCAGCTCATGCGCGGGCGGCGAACCCATCGAGATCGCCGGCTTCACCACACGAAGCTCGAACGCGCTCCAATGCCCTTCCTTGCCAGTCGACACAAAGTGTTGCTCGCAACGCCGCAGCGCCTCTTCCAACACCGCTATGGCCCATCGTCGATCAAACGCAGTGTCCGGTTCAAGTGCGCTCTCCTGCTGGAGATTCTGGTCCTCATGGGAAATGTCCTCGATTGGCATCTGAAGCCTGAACACCGGTTTGTCGTTTCTGCGATGCTGGTCAATGAGAAACCGCTTCAGCGCGATCAAGAGCAGCGATCGCAACGGCCCCCGTTGAATATCCGCCTGTTCAAAGAGTTTCCTTCCGATCACGATTTCTGAAAAGAACGCTTGTGTAAGTTCTTCGGCCTCGTTGCGGCGATGACCCCGCTGGCGCAAGAAGGCGTAGATGGGTGGCCAATAGGTCAGCGCGAGCGTCTGCATCGCAAGTTGCCGCTCCATGAAGTCACCGCTCACGATTGCGTCAACCAAGGACCATCGCGTCCTTGGAAAGCCTGCGTCCGATTGTTGTAGCATGTGAACACCTACCTCACGGCGGCGTCACGGAAACCGCCCGGAGAGCTATCAAAATACCAGAAATCTGAATCCTCTAGTTCACTTTTTGATCGCTGCTGCGTATTTCGGGGGAGGAGATCATGCAGCGCGTCAGGCGCTGGAGACCCCGAACATGCAGAACCCCTCGAATGGACCGGCTGGCCGCGCACGACGCCCGATGAGCTTCCCATCAGCAAGTCGCCTCATCGGGCTGCTTCTGGATGAATCGGAATCAGACCAGGCTGCCGGATTGCCTGAAATTGATGGATATTTTGTTGACCGACAATTGGGCCGAGGCGGGGGAGGCGAAGTGTTCCTGGCATTTCGCGAACGTGGGGGCGAGGCTCTAGCAGTCAAGTTGCTTGGCAACTCCATGGGCACGAATGCGAAAGCAGACAAGAGGGCCTGGCGCGAGCTTGATGTGCTAATGGAGCTCCGGGTGCCCGGCGTGCTTCCCGTGCAAGACTATGGCATTGCCGACGGCCGGCTCTATATCGCGACCGCGCACGTGGAGGGGTTGGCGCTCGATGATCATTGCGAGCAGAACCAATTGGACCTGCGCGAGCGAGTGGAATTGCTCAGCCGGGTGGCAGACGTCGTTCAAGGTTTCCATGAGCACGGCGTCATCCATCGCGATCTCAAACCCTCGAACATCATTGTTCGACACGACGGTCACCCGGTCGTGATTGACTTTGGGATTGCTTCGCTTCTCGACCAGGACTCCGCTGACACGCTGACGTCGACAGGTTCGCCGATCGGCACGCTGGGCTTTATGTCGCCGGAGCAGGCTCGAGGCGAGAAGCAACACTTCTCGACCCGGACCGATGTGTACGGGCTGGGCGCCATTGCATGCCTTGTTCTGACCGGCAAGACGCCGCACGATGTGGACACAGCGATGCACGAGGCGATCAGACGCGTAGCGCAAGACGCGCCGCGGAATCCGTTGGACTTGAATCCAGCGCTACCGAAGCCTCTGGCGCAGATCATCGTTCGCGCCACCGCCTCCAACCCTCTGGAGAGATATGCGTCGGCGGCGTTGTTCGCTGAAGACCTTCGCCGCTGGTTGCGAAACGAGCCGATCGCCTGGCAGAAGACGCGCTGGTGGACCAGGCAGCTTCTGGCCTGGCGGCGAAACCCGAAGGCCTTCATCGCCAAGGCGGCGATTTGGTTCCTGCTCTTGACGACGTTTGTGACGAGCACGCTGGCCGTGGCGCAATGGCAGGTTGCTGAACAAGAGCGACTGAATACCGCCACGGCCCAGCAGATTGCTGACGACAAGGCGGCGTTGGCCGCACTCGAGGAAAGCCGAAAACAGCTTTGGCAAGAGAAGGCAAAGCAGCTCGAAGAATTTCATCAGGGCACCTTAGAGCGTGAGAAGCGCTTACAGGAGCGCCGCAAGAAACAAATCGAAGTAGTTCAACTGGCGAAAGAACAGGGCGAGTTGTTCCAAGCATCGATCGTCCTCTTGACGCTAGGGGAGGAAATACAGGCAGAGAATTTTTCGGATCAAGAACTGGTCAATCGTTTTGTCACTTTGTTGCACGAGTTGATCGAAAAGGCTCGAACCCACGCCCCGGAGAACTAAATGTCCACGCTCGACATCTTGCTCGACCTCTTGGAAGAAGACTTGGAAGATTCAAAGCAACTTGTAGGCAGCAGTCCCGGACCGCTGATTGATCCGGAGGCAGACGAAGCCGCCGCGCACCTGATCAGCGCCGAGCAGCGCATCGCCGGCGTGCTCGACCTCATCAGCAACGCCGGCGCCGCCGACACCAACAATCTTCCCTCGACCCTCCCGTCCATCGCCAACGAATGCCTGATCCTCGCCCGCGATGCACACACTGAGGCGCTTCGCCCCGCGCCCAACAACACCCTCATCGGCAACAAGGTCAAAACCATCGACCGAATCATCGATGTCGCCAACGGCTACCGCGCCAAAGCAGGAATCACCTAGCGATTCACAGGCGGGGTGAGCCAACCACGGCGTCCACGCGTCGTCTCGCGCCGCCTGACGTTCCTGAATCGAGCCCTTCCGAACACGCCCATCTTGCGCTCGCGTCGCGACGCCAACAAAGAAGGCCCGATGGAGACAAGCCTCACATCGAGCCCTTCCGGGGCAGAATCAACACGTAGCCCTATCCGACTGGCTGGCCGGGCCTGATCGGAAGATCAAATCGCACGACCACCGACGAAGGCATCACCGGATACTCCACGCGGCATCGGTAAACCAGAAATCGTTTGCCATCCCAGCCGTGGCGCCGCATCGCGTAATCGACCATTTCCACGTACCGCGGCACGTCTGGCGTCGCCAGCGCCGTGAGGCCCCGCCCCAAATACATCACCGTTTCACGCAAGGGCAACCGATCAACTTCTTTGGGCAACGCCTTCGCCTCGCCCCCAACGTTGCTGTACACGTGCACCCTCGGCGACATGGGTCCGCCATACATGTCTTCGTGCACCAAGACGTCGTGGATGAGAACTTCGCACGGCACCCGCACGAAGGCCAGTACCACTTCGCAAAAGTTATGCTCATCGCGATACCGCGTCAGCGCGTTGCGGATCAGATCGCCGGTCAAGCAAGTCACCCGCGATTGATTGCCGACTGTCTCGCCTTCGATCTCCAAGGTCACATCGCCGTCAACGCCCGGAATGCTCTCGAATCGCGGCGCTGGGTGCGTCGAAAACTCCGTCAATAACGGTATGCCGTGCGCCGTGATCCCCTCGGGATCGATCGGCTGGCGCGTAAATGGGTGTCGAACCTGGCCGTCGTTGTCGGCAGCGAATGACCGGGCAATCGTCACTCGCGCATCGGGCCGAAAACGCTTCAAATCGATCAGCCCTCGCAGCGCCAGAGCATCTCCGCGCGATGGATCATTCGCCGAGGGTTGAAAGATGCCGCACGAAAGTTGCGTCCGGGCCTGAATCCCCCAGATATGGCTCTGGGCCTTGAACGCAGCCCGCTGCTGCTGAAGATCGACGTTGCCTGAGCCGTTGTGCTTGAGTCCGCTGATCATTGAACCAAAGGCGCTCCGGTCGCCGGCATGTGCCTTGACAAACGCTTGGAGTTGATCAACCGC
>JAKEEP010000315.1 GCA_022616475.1 Phycisphaerales bacterium
AATCCTTGCGATTTTCATCGCAGCACTCCTTTAATCTCGCCACAGCGTTTCATCGATGTCGCGTAAAAAGGATTGCGGATTTGCTCTTGGGTCTGAAGCCAACTTCCAGGCGCCATCGGGCAGTAAGCAATAAACAACTTCTCCGCAACTGCGTTCGATGGCGGAACGCGCTGCGCTAGAGCGATCATTGCATCGCCGAGTTTCTTGAAAGCTTCGCGCTGCTCTTCGATTGGCTTGCCGGCCAATGCAGAGGCCGCTTGATTGACAGCGTCCGCCAGCGCTTGGACCTCGCCAGTTGATTGATCGGCCAGCAGCTTTGTGGTATCGATGAAGCTTGCTGGATCAACGGCCGTTGGCGCTTCTTGCTTGGCGCCGAGAATCTCGGCGATCTTCAAATACTCTACAAAGGCCAAATCGACTTCGGGCGTCCAAGCGCCTGCAATGATCTCAGCCGCTGGTTGGGTCTCAGGTTGGGTTGCCGCCATCATTGTGCCGTTCTCGCTGCGAGGTTGCAGCAAGTTCGCACTCAAATGCTTCTGAATCGCCTCTTTCATTCGGCTTTCGGAGTCGAGCAGGAATTGCCCGCTCGTCACGACCGCTTCGCCCGGAGCCAACCCAGAGACCACTTGAACCATGCCGTCGTTTGCCGCCGCTCCGAGCATCACCCGGCGTGGCTCGAATGTCGCACCGCTTACCGCGACCAGCGCGACCTGGCGCTCCCCGGTGTCAATCACAGCTTCGCGGGGAACAAGTATCGCGCGTTCGGCGACCTCGGATTCGACCCTAACTGTCGCGTACATCTCTTGTCGAAGCTGGAGATCGGAGTTGGGAATGGCAATCCGCACCAATGCGGTGCGGGTCATTTCGTCAAGATGCGGATGAATGAAGATGACCTCGCCGTCAAATTCCTTGCCCGGCATGGCCTCAACAGTCGCTTTCACGTTTTGGCCGATCTTCACCAGAGACAGTTGATGCTCGAAAATCCGAAGATCAATCCACATGGTTGAGTTGTCGGCAAGACGCAATACGAGTTGGCCTGCTTCGACAGCGGCGCCCTCGTAAACCTTTTTCTCCGTCAAATGCCCGGTCATTGGGCTTCGGAAGGTGACTACGTCGGGTACTCGATCCGCCTTCTCGATTTCTTCGATCTGCGCTTGATCGACGCCGGCGAGTTCGAGCTTGCGCCGAGCCGCGTCATAGGCGGCGCGCATGATGTCGCTCGGAGCGGTCGCGGCGGCGTTTGGATTCTGCATCGATTTGCGTGCGGCCGCGAGTTCCTGCATGGCGACTTGAAGCGCGGGGCTGTACAAGTCAAATAGTGGGTCGCCCTGGTTGATTCGCATGCCATCGATGTTGGCGTGCAATTTCTGAATCCATCCCGCAACTCGCAAGTTGATGTCCAAATGATTGGGCTCTGGTTCCTCCAAATAACCAGTCGCGCGAATGGAGACGCGCAGAGGCCCTTCAACAACAGATGCAATCCGCACACCCATGTTCTGCACGACAACCGGGTCGATCATCACCGCCGGACCCGCAATGATCTCGTCCTCATAGACCGGGATCAGATCCATCCCCATTGGGCT
The DNA here is from genome assembly GCA_022616475.1 of Phycisphaerales bacterium. Taxonomy (GTDB): domain Bacteria; phylum Planctomycetota; class Phycisphaerae; order Phycisphaerales; family SM1A02; genus JAKEEP01. The sequence goes on from JAKEEP010000315.1 coordinate 1,584, forward strand.
CTTGCCAGGCTCCTGAGAGACGTACGGGGGGCTCATCATTGGGTCCCACCAGTACTTCACCTTGCGCTCACCTGAACTGGCAGTGCCGGTGCTGCTGCCGCCGCTCTGCACTGGCGTCAACTCCATCTCGCAAATGGGGCATAAGCCCGGCACTTCACGAATGACCTGCGGATGCATGCCGCAGGTCCAGAGTTGTTTTGTCTGCGATCCTGGCGGACTGACTTGTTGGCCACTCTTGGAGTCGCCTCGCCCAACCAGGCGCATTAAAGGCTCGTGCCAAATGACACCGGCGATTAGGCTGCAAACGCCAACGATCACCAGAACGATGATCACCCCAGGGTGGTCTAATCCCCTTCGTGGTGTTTTGTAGTTAGTCATGACGATTCATCTCCGCCGTCGAAATGTTCGACCACGATGTGAACTCAATGTGGTTGGCCGAATCGATCGCTGGTGCCGGCTCGGCGCTCAGCGTTTCGAGATCGATACCCAGGAGTGATTCAAGGTCCGCAAGCCGCCGCTCCCGCTGCGCTTCGGACTCGACGATCGTGAGCTGCACATCCAGCAACGTCCGCTGAGCCTCGATCAGATCGATGAACCCGCTGGAGCCGGCGGAGTATGACGCTCGCACGTTCATCACAATTTGCGTGGCGAGGGGCAGAATTGATTGCTGAAAGACCTGGGCCTGCCGCTCGTTGTTGCGAAGACTGATCAGCGCCGCGACGATTCCGGCCGCCGAATCGTGGCGCACCTGGCGCAATGTCGCTTCGGAAGCGCGAAGCATGGCCTGCGATTCACGGATCGAGCCTCGAATCTCAGCAATCGTCGTGGGTAGGGTAATTGCCGCGCCAATCGCCTGGGCGATGCCGCCGGTGAACATGACGGATGGATTGATGTCCGGAATCCATTGCATGCGCGTAAGCTCAAGGGCGTCTTGACGACCCTCGACTTGTCGCACCCATCGGGCGATCTCTGGGTTTTCGCCAGCCGCTGCCAGCAGAATGGATAGGTCGTCCCGCGGCGATGCACGCGGCGTCGCGAAAAGGGATGATGGCTCCAATGGTGCTTGCGGATCCCTGGCGAGCATGGCGTTGATCAACGCCCGCGCCGCTTCGACCTCTGATTCAAGAGTTCTGAGGCGATCCTCGGCCGTCTGAACATCGATATCCGCCCTGAGCAGCTCGCGCTGCGCTGCTCCCGTTTGCACGCGGCTGATGGCGGTTTCACGTGTCAGCCGCAACAGCGTCAGGTTGTCGCGCTCAATCCGAGCTCGCTCCGAGAGCAACGAGTAATCGGCCAAAGCAGTGAGAACTCTCTGTTGCAGCGAAAACTTGGCGCCGCGGAATCGCACAGCCGCCACCCGTGCCTCGTCCAGCGCCACCTTTCCGGCCTGCCTAACCTTGCTCGGCCAGGCGAGGTTCTCCATCGCATCGAAGCCGACCGAAAAGGTCATGCGATCGAAGGAGTTCATGCGCTCGGACGAGAACATGTAGCTGTAGCCGAGCGAGACGTTCGAATTGGGATACGCGGACGCGATTCCGATGCGTTCAATCGCCGACTTCCACTCGAAGTACCCCGCTTCAAGGTCGCCGTTAGCCAGAAATGCGCGATGAAGGACGTCTCGCCAGGTCGGGTGTTCCGGCAAATCTGGAAGTGGGCGCTCGGAGATCGGCGTTTCGTACCTCACGCCAACTGCCTCAAGACGGCGGCGCTCGGCATCGGTCCCTCGCGGCGCAAGGGAGCAGCCGGTGCTCAGCAATAGCCCAGCGATGCTGGTCAAGGCTGACAGCAGTTGATGCTGTTTGATGTAAGTCACGTATCTGGCCGAACCGAATCTTCGGCGCGACGACACGTGCGCGATGGTTCGCGCAATCATGAGAGTGACTCCTGCACGTGGGTGTTCACGGTCCCAACAGACAGACTGTTGGAACCGCTCAAACGTCAGAACGAGCACTATCAGCGCGCAATGGCGCTATAGCAGCTCGGGCCTACGTCAGCCAAACGCACAGAAATGAGTTAATTGATCGTGGAGATGAAAAGGTCTGCCGTGTTTGCGCCCGAAGAATTGGACCAACAGACGGCAAACCCGGTGGAAGGACAAGGGCCGACAACAAGGTCCCCGCATCAAGCAAGTCCTTGGCAGATTTCGATGGCTGAGCCGGCGGCGTCGGTTGCTCTGACGAGCAGCAACCGCATGAGCCTGAAATCGAGCCATTCTCGTCCGGTGCCGCCGGGCAAGAATCGCCACAACAGCAGTTGTGCGATTGGGTTTCGTCGTGAGAATCTGAACAACGTCCGCTGGCCCAGCACAATGCGGGCTGTACAAGGCAGAATCAGGCTCAGAACAAGTCGCGCTACAAAGTGCATTGATCTTCCTAGCCGAGCAACGGTTTGATTCTACTCTCAATGCAGCTAGACAGGACGTGGACCGAGTTGGTCCTATCGGCAAGATCGGGAAGGTCGCCGATTGGTCAAAAAAAGGCGATGTCAGGGGTCGGAGGGGGTGACATGAGGTTGGTGCTATATTTTTAGGCATTTTTGGAATTTGGACCCCCAAAACCCCTGACAAAACTGCCACCAACAATCCCCACTTTTTCGGCTTCTCTTACTCCCAGTATGACGTCCCCGCTATTCAGTGGAGATACAAAGGCTCGCCCCTTGGCGAGCCTTTGTCGCTTTTGGTTAGGAACGGGTTGACTTCTACGCCAGTTGGGACAAGGCCGAGCCGGGCAAGGGCTACGACGCGAAGGCGGCGGAATGGAAGGCGAAACTGGAGGCGATGCAGCCGCCAGCCACAGCACCCGTGGCAACACAGCCCGCTTCCCCCGCGCCCCCCGCGGCCACCCAACCCTGATCATGCTTGCGGCAGGCGGGTCGCATCGGCGATGATCGGTTTGCGATGCCCGACGCCCAAGTTACGCGCATTCTGCAGGCGGCAGGCGATGGCGGCGAAGACGGCCGTCGCGCCGCCGATGAATTGCTGCCATTGGTGTATCAGCAACTGCGCGCCATCGCGCAGCAGCGCATGGCCGGCGAGCGCAAGGATCACACGCTTCGGGCGACGGCGCTGGTGCACGAGGCGTATTTGAAGCTGGTGGGCGATGGCGGACAGGTGGAATGGTCCGGGCGCGCGGCATTCTTCAGGGCCGCGGCGGAGGCTATGCGGAGAATCCTCGTCGATCACGCACGTGCCAAGGGTAGAATAAAGCGCGGCGGGGGGCAGGCTCCGCTGACCGGTATGGCCCTTGATTCCATCGGCAGCGTGGCCGATCTGGCGAAATCCGACCGCGCCGATGAAATCGTTGCGTTCGAGAGCGCGTTTCGTCGCCTTGAGGAGCATGACCCACGATTTGCCGAGGTCGTGCGTCTGCGGTTCTTCGCCGGTCTCAGCGTCGAACACACCGCCATGGCCCTGGGCGTCTCGGAGCGGACGGTCAACAGCCACTGGACCTACGCCCGCGCGTGGCTGGCGCGGGAGTTGTCCAAGCCGCTCTAGCGTCGGGTGGAATCAAGGAGCGGGCGTATGAACGGCGAACGACGGGCGAATGTGGCCGAGATCCTGGCCGAGGCGCTGCGCCGGCCGGCTTCTGAGCGTGACGCGCATGTGCGCACCGCCTGCGGAGATGATGTGGAGTTGGCGGGCGAGGTTCGCAGCCTTTTGGCGGCTGCGGCGGGGGCCGGATCGTTTCTCGCCGATCCCACCGAAGAGGGGCCGGCAATCGAACAAGCCGCCATCGCAACGATGGCATCGCCGCTGCACGAAGGCCCCGGCACGCGGATTGGTCCGTACAAGTTATTGCAACTCATCGGCACGGGCGGGTTCGGTACGGTGTACTTGGCGGAGCAGCAGCGACCGGTCGTCCGACGCGTCGCCCTGAAGATCATCAAACTGGGCATGGATACGCAGCAGGTCATCGCGCGTTTCGAAGCCGAGCGGCAGGCCCAGGCGATGATGGACCATCCCAACATCGCCCGCGTGCTTGACGCGGGCGCGACGGACACGGGCAGGCCGTACTTCGTGATGGAACTGGTGCGCGGCGAGTCGATCACGCAGTACTGCGACGCCAATAATTTGAGCATCCCCGTGCGGCTAGGATTATTCCTGCAGGTGAGCCAGGCGGTGCAACATGCGCACACGAAGGGGATCATCCACCGCGACCTCAAACCCAGCAACGTGCTGGTGAGCACGCAGGACGGCCGGCCCTTCGCCAAGGTCATCGACTTCGGAATCGCCAAGGCCACCAGCGCGCGGTTGACTGAAAAGACGCTCTTCACCGAACACAAGGCGCTGATCGGCACGCCGGAGTACATGAGTCCCGAGCAGGCTGAGGGCTCGCTGGACATCGACACGCGCACGGATGTGTACTCGCTGGGCGTGCTGTTGTACGAACTCCTGACGGGCACGACGCCGTTCGACAGCGCCAGCCTGCGCGCTGCGGCGTTTGCGGAAATTCAGCGAATCATCCGCGAGGTCGAGCCGCCCAAGCCCTCGACCCGCCTCAGTCAATCGCTCGACACACTGGCCAGCGTCGCCGCCCACCGGCACACCGAGCCGCGCAAACTCGGCACGATCATCCGCGGTGAACTGGACTGGATCGTGATGAAGGCGTTGGAGAAGGACCGCACCCGGCGCTACGAGAGCGCCAGTGGCCTTGCAGCGGACGTGCAGCGCTACCTCGAGGATGAACCGGTGCAGGCATGCCCGCCGTCCGTTGGCTATCG
>JAKEEP010000316.1 GCA_022616475.1 Phycisphaerales bacterium
ACGCCTGAAGGACAATCAGCGAGAGGTTGGTGGAGGCAAACGCGAAAGGGCCGGTGCCGTCGACTGTGCCCCAAAGGGCAATTGATGAAACAATCAAGATAGAGGCCATCGCGCCAAGCTGATGAAATCGATAAGCCGCCCAAAGCAAGGGTGGAATGCACAGGAACGCCAGGGGCATGTGAGCAGGGACGCCGGTGAACCAGCCACGAAAGACCACTCCGCTGACGAGAGCCACCACGGCGACGAGGGCGACAGCCTCAAGCGAGTTGGAAAGTCCGAATCGATGCCAGGGTCGAAGCGTCCAGATCAAGAGGAGCGGCGCGTAGGCGAGTGAGCTAACGGCATCTCCCAGCCACCAAGTGAGCCAAATGTTGCCGAAGATCGAAGGGGGCGCCAAACCTCCAAGGACGAGACTAGACACGCCGATGGTCGCGCTGATGGCCGGAGCGACAATCGCGGCCAGGACGACATAGCGGAAAATGGTTGCTGCGCGGTCGAACGCGGCGCGACCGCCGGCGAAGCGGTTGACGAGGTACCCGCCGGTGAGGGCTTCGAGGGTGTTGCCGGCGGCGATCCCTGAAGCGGCGGCGAGATTTCCCTCAGTTGTGAGGTTGGCAACCAGCGCGCCAAGAAAGATCCCGGGCCAGATGCGATTACCCCAGAAGCAAGACCGATGCGATCGCCAGGCCGGTTGGCGGCCACACGGGTGTTGCACTGGGATGCTCAGGCGGCGCGAGCGAGAGGCCGAACTTGGCGGCTGCAAAGTAGACCGCCGCCAGCGCGATCGCTATCGCCAAGGTGCGGAGATGTCTGGTTACTACCATTTGCTGGCGCCCATCGGACGTGGATTTGCGGACCAACAGCTCCCTCAGCGCTCTTGGCGGAACAATTGAGCTTCTGCAACAGGCGGTGGCGATGAGCCAGCGGCTGGGTTGAGGCTATTGTTCCGACACGAATGGCTGGCGCAGGAAAGGTACCCTAAATTGGGCTTGGCGAGGTGATGCCGCGCAAGGTTTTGCATGCCTTATACTGGCTGGCGGGCGATCGAGGTAACGGCGCGTTTTTCTGTGGGTGATTGGCGAATGATTTGAGAAGGAGCACATGGCGTTTTTTCGGAGCAAATCAGCGGGGTTGAAAGCGACCGCAACACCGCCTGCATCGGCGGCGGCATCCGGGGGCACGGAAAACGGCCAGGGCGTTGAAGGAGAGAACCGGCGAGCGGCGGACGAGGCGGTCGATCGGTCGTTGGAGCCGGCGGTCGTTCGAATCGGCTCGGAGTTTCTGACGCAGGCGCGACGGCACAAGACCGGAATGCTTTCGGCGGCGTTCTGGTCGGACAAACTCATGCAGTGGTCGATGAAGGACCCCGCATTCAAGGTGCAGTTTTTCCGGTTTGTCGATGCGTTTCCGATGCTCAGGACATCGGAGCAGATTCACGAGCATCTGACGGATTACTTGAGCCAGCCGGGCGTGACTCTTCCGCCGGGGTTTGGGCTGGGCTTGAAGGCTGGCGGTCTGGGCGCGCTGGGCAAGGGGTTGATGGCCAAGACCATCGCGTCGCAGATCACATCGATGGCCGAGAAGTTCATCGCGGGGACGGATGCGCAATCGGCCTTGCCGCAACTGAAGAAGTTATGGTCGCGGGGGATTGGCTTTTCGGTTGATTTGCTGGGGGAAGCGTGCGTGAGCGATGAGGAGGCGCGGGCGTATCAGGCCAAATATTTGGATTTGATTGAGAATCTGCCGCGGGAAGTGAATCGTTGGCCGGCGAATGCGGCGCTGGAGACGGATGATCTAGGACCGATTCCGCGGACGAACGTGTCGATCAAGATTAGTTCGCTGTATGCGCGCACCAATGCCATCGATTTCGAGGGATCGATTCGGGGCCTGATGAAAGTGGTGGTTCCGATTCTGGAGGCGGCGAAGAAGAACAACGTGCTGATCAATTTCGACATGGAGCAATACGGGCTCAAAGACTTGACGCTCGAGCTGTTCATGCGGTGTTGCCAGGAAGTTGACCTCACCGCCGGGATTGCGATGCAGGCGTATTTGCGAAGCGGTGATGAGGATGCGCGGCGGGTCATCGAGTGGAGCAAACGCACCGGCAAGCAGATCACGGTTCGATTGGTGAAAGGGGCGTATTGGGATTACGAGACGATTCACGCCGAGCAGATGGGGTGGTGGCCCGCCCCCACGTGGGGCCGCAAGAGCGAGACGGACGCGTGCTTTGAGAGGATGACGCAGCAGTTTGTTGAGAATGCACCGAGGCGTGAAAGTGAAGGTGGAGTGAAGTTGGCGCTGGGGTCACACAACGTGAGGTCGATCGCGTTCGCGCTGGCGCTGATGGAGAAGCACGGGCTGGCGGCGAATGCGATCGAGCTGCAGATGCTGCATGGGATGGCGGACCAGTTGAAGGAAGCTGCGGCGGAGCGCGGGCTGCGATTGCGCGAGTACGTGCCGGTTGGGGAGATGATTCCGGGGATGGCGTACCTGGTGCGGCGGCTGCTGGAGAACACATCGAACGAGAGCTGGTTGAAGGCTGGGTTCTTGGATAACGCGTCGGCGGAGGAGTTGCTGGCTTCGCCGCATAAGGTTGACAGCCGTGATGCTGATCCGGGCATTGAGCTGATAGCGATGGCGGCGGAGCGGCATAGTTTGAGTCCGGCGGTCGATGGGGTGGGAAATGGAAGGCCGTTCTTCAATGAGCCGATGCGCGATTTTGCGGATGCCAAGCAGCGAGAGGCGTTTGGTCGGGCGGTAAAGAGCGCGGTCGTGCCGGTGGTGAAGAGTGATTCGACGCTTGAGCAGGCGAAGGCCGCCGTTGCAAAGGCGGCGGCGGCGTTCGCGGGATGGCGCGATGCTGACCCGAGATTGCGCGCCAACGTGCTCACGAAAGCGGCGGCGATCATGCGGGCGCGGCGCGATGAGCTTTCGGGAATCATCGTGAAGGAATCGGGAAAGACCTGGCGGGAATCGGATGCGGATGTGTGCGAGGCAATCGATTTTTGCGAGTATTACGCGCGGATGGCGGTGCCGCTATTTGAGCGCGAGCGCCTCGGGAAGTTTGTCGGGGAGTTGGATGAGCAGTGGTATCAAGCGCGCGGGGTGGCGGTGGTGATCAGCCCGTGGAATTTTCCCTTGGCGATCTGCACGGGGATGACGACGGCGGCGCTGGTGACCGGGAACACCGTGATTGTGAAACCAGCGGAGCAGACTGTGGGTATTGCGAAAGTGATGTGCGAGATTCTGTGGGAGGCGTTGGAGGAGAACGAGCAGAATGCCCGTTCCACTGATGTGTTGCAGTTTTTGCCTGGGCGCGGCGAGACCGTTGGGGCGGCGCTGGTGCGCGATCCCCGGATCGCTGTGATTGCCTTTACGGGGTCGAAAGCAGTGGGATTGGACATCATCAAGGCGGCGGGCGTGACGCCCGCGGAACAGCCGTTTGTGAAGAAGGTGATCTGCGAGATGGGCGGCAAGAATGCGATCATCGTGGATGCTTCGGCTGATCTGGATGAGGCGGTGATCGGGGTGCGGAACTCGGCGTTCGGTTATCAAGGCCAGAAGTGCTCGGCGTGCTCGCGCGCGATCGTGGTGGAGAGCGCGCACGATCAGTTTCTCCATCGGCTGGTGGAATCGACGAGGTCACTGACGATTGGCGACCCGGTTTTGCCGGGGACGGATGTGGGGCCGGTGATCGATGAGGAAGCGGCGGGGAAGATTCGGGAGTACATCGAGATTGGGAAGAAGGAAGGGAAGTTGGAGCTGGGGATGGAGGTGGAAGAAGGCATGGAGGCACCGCCGGAAAGGCACGAAGGCACGGAGGCGCGCGTCGGTGGTGCGCACGATGTTTCTGACATGCCCTCACCCCAACCCCTCTCCCAGAGGGAGAGGGGCTCAGGCAAACCGTTCATTGGGCCGCACATTTTCAGCGGAATTCGGCGGGAGCATCGGCTGGCGAACGAGGAGATTTTCGGGCCGGTGCTGAGCGTGATGAAGGTGAAGGATTTTGATGAGGCGCTGGAGGTTGCGAACTCGACGGTGTACAAGCTGACCGGCGGAGTGTTCAGCCGAAAGCCTTCGCATCTGGAGAAGGCGAAGCGCGAGTATCGGGTGGGGAATTTGTATTTGAACAGGGGGATTACGGGGGCGCTGGTGGCGCGGCAACCGTTTGGCGGATTCGGCATGAGCGGCGTGGGATCGAAGGCGGGCGGGAAGGATTACTTGCTGCAGTTCGTGGAGCCGCGGAGCAGCTGTGAGAACACGATGCGTCGCGGATTTGCGCCAGGCATTGAGGGGGGCTAGCAAGTCAACCGTTACGAACGCTCATGGGTGCCGCATTCACATTCTTGTGTCCACTTCCACAGCTGCGCCTGAGTCAGACTCACGCCAGATATGATCTTGAGCCGGGGTTGCTGGTTCGGAGTATGTCGGAGGCTGAGCGGCGTGGCTTCATCGACGCAGCGAAACGGTTGCCGCGGTGTTCCGACTGGCTACTGTCCTCGCTGCATGACTCCGAAGTTCTGGTTTGTAAACAATCGCCTTGGGCAGATGATCGGAGAGTTCTGTACACGGTCACGTTTGAACGGATCGTTTCTCGGTTGAGGCCCGGCGCAGAGACAGCGCATCCAAGACACGGCTCAAGCGCGCCTTTCAGATCTTCGTGGACGCATCGCGGCTTCATGAACCCCATCGCTTTGTCAACCTAATCACTACTTTGAAGGCTTTATTGAGCACGGGTCACTCTGAGCTGCAATTTCAACTGGCCATCAGGGCTGCTTGGCTATTGCATCCTTCTACTCTGCGAAACGAGGCAACAGTCCCAGAAGACGCACGCCCGATGTTGCGTGAAATGCAGAGAGAATCACGGGTCAGCACGCACGATGAGATTCTGGACCTGTACAAACTTCGATCGGATATCGTGCATGGGGGCAAGATCGACTACGGGCAAATTGAGGCAAGGAGCAGCGACCTTCTGTGGGTTGTGCGATCGCTATTCCGCAGGATTCTTGAGGATCCCCTGCTCTTCGATGACTTCATGGATTCAGACGAGAACAACCTGAAACAGTTCCTAAAGCGACTGGCGCTGCAGGGTTGAGCCTCATTCGAACACGCGCGGCTTCGCGGAGCGAAAGACAATGGAGGCTGACCGACACGGCACACTGCATCACGAAGAAACGAAAGAATGCCAAAACAAATTCGGCTGCTAGAATCGTCATCATGCGCTGGCAAGATCACATCGAACGCAATCCAAAGGTGATGCTGGGAAAGCCCGTCGTGAAGGGAACCCGCATCACCGTGGAGCTCATTCTGGAGCGGCTGGGCGGTGGATGGAATCCCGACGATCTCTTGAAGTCGTATCCTCACATCAGGATGGAAGACATTCGCGCCGCGTTGCTGTACGCGTCCAAATCGCTTTCGACCGATGAGGTCGTGTTTCTCGAAGACTCGGCCTGATGAGAGTTGTTGCAGACGAGAACTTCGATGCGCCGCTGGTGCAATGGCTGCGCTCGCAGGGACATGATGTGGTGTGGATGGTCGAGAAGGCCAGGGGCAGCGAAGACATCGCGGTTTTGGACCAAGCTCGTAGCGAAGAGCGAATCATCCTCACATTTGATCGGGACTTTGGCGAATTGGTTTTCCATCGTCAACTGAAAGCCAGCGGCGTTGTCTTGTTTCGTCTGCGAGCGCGCTCAGCGCGAAGCCTGCTTGAGCGCGTTCAAGCGCCTGGCCGCAAATCGAAGAGGTCGCCATAGGCAACTTCATCGTCGTGACGAATGATCGGATCCGTATTCGCCGCATCTGACCGTTCGTAGGAAACCGGCACCATTGCATACCGCGAATGCGTCGCCATCGCTGGGGCTCCCTACGATGCGCAAGCAGTTGCGCGAAGGGTGGTCGAGCATGAGTATCTTCGGCGGACAATCACATGGATATCGGCGGCGGCCGATGGGGTGCAACCCGCGGATCGTCATGGCGATTGTGATCGCGCTGATTTCGATTGTGTCGTACTACGCGTATCGGGTGTACAACCCGGTGACGGGCGAGACACAGCACATCAACATTGACCAGCAGACGGAAGTGGCGCTGGGGCTGCAGGCGAGCGGTGAGATGGCAGCGCAGTTCGGAGGGTTACATCCGGATCCGGCGGCGCAGGAGCGGGTTGATCGAATCGGGCAGCGGCTTGTTTCGAGGAGCGGAGCGGCGAAGGGCAACTATCCATTCGAGTTTCACGTGCTGGGGGATGAGCGAACGATCAATGCGTTCGCGCTGCCGGGCGGTCAGGTCTTCATCACGGCGGGGCTGCTGAACAGGCTGGAGACGGATGGGCAGGTTGCGGGGGTGTTGTCGCATGAGATCGTGCACGTGGTGGGGCGGCACGGAGCGGAGCACATCGCCAAGCAGCAGTTGACGCAAGGGCTGACGGGGGCGGCGGTGCTGGCGACGTACAACCCGGACGATCCATCGAGCCGGGGAAGCGCGGCGGTGGCGCTGTTGATCGGCCAACTGGTCACGATGAAGTATGGCCGAGCGGATGAGTCTGAGTCGGATCGTTGGGGCGTGAAGTTCATGGCCGAGGCGGGGTATGATCCGCGCGCGATGATTCGAGTGATGGAAGTCTTGCGAGAGGCAAGCGAGGGGCGCGGCGCGCCGCCGGAGTTCTTCAGCACGCATCCGGACCCGGGAAGAAGGATTGAGGAGATTGAAGAGGCGGTGCGGGAGCTGTATCCGAATGGGGTGCCGGCGGAGCTGGAGCGGTGAGTTGCCGTCGATCACGGTCCGGCGGCAGCCATCCCGATGATCATCAGGCCGATGATCCCGACGATAATGCAGGCGTTGAATGCCAGACCGAGGATGGCGAAGACCTTGCGGCGATCGCGCAGCACCGCGCCGATGAGTCCCAGGACGGCGCCGACCAGGGCGAGCAGCGCGCCGCCGCACATTGAAAGGCCCAACATCGCGGCCATGGGGCTGTCGTCAGCAACGCCGCCGGGGTTCGAAGTTTCCATGACGCCGACAAAGATGACCGCGGCGATTTCGCCCAGACCGACGACCATCGAGATGATGAACGAGGCGATTCCCAAGCCCGAGTGTTTGAGGGTGGGTTGGACCGCGTACGAAGGATATTGAAGCGCACTTTCCGGAGCGGGCGCGTACGGATTGGGAGTGAGTTGGAAAGGGTCTTGCTGGGTCATGGAGACTCCGACAAAAGCGACGATTGCGGAGACCTAATATCGGCACGAAATCGCTTCGAAATCGGCCAGAGGTTTGGTCAAATCACACGATCGAGCAGGCGATATTGGACCGCTTCGGCGATATGAGACGCTTGCACCTTGTCGGATGACTCGAGGTCGGCGATGGTGCGGGCGACGCGGCGGATTTTGTCGTAGGCGCGGGCGCTGAGGTGCAGTTCGACCATGGCCTGGCCCAGGAGGGTTTGGGCGGGC
>JAKEEP010000317.1 GCA_022616475.1 Phycisphaerales bacterium
CCTCAACCAAAACTTGCGAGGGCGGGGTGTCCAGGTTGCCCAACAGAGCCGCGATCGCGTCGAGGTTCTCCGGGTAATCGTTAACCACCAGCCGCGGCGTGAAGGCATAGGAGTCTTCGCCACCCAGGTTCACATCGGGCTTGAAGCCAGGCTTCACTTCGCCCCGCGCCGAGGCCTTGCCGTCGGCGCTCAGCAGCGGCAAAATGAACTCGCTGGCGTCGTTGGCCGACAGGTACTCGAGCTCGAAAATCCGGCTGTTGGTCCGGCGATTGGCCTTCTCCATCGCCTGGGCTTCTTCCTTGGTGATCACATAAATGAAGTTGCCCTCTTCATAGTACGTGTAGCCGTTGACGTCGAGAATCGCCTTGAGCGCCTCGGAGAACGTCACGTCATACAAGTTGGCGGTCACGGTCGCCGACACGCCCTTGCTGGTGATGATGTTCTTCTTGCTCTCGATCGAGAGCATCTGAAGCACCGTGGCCAGATCGGTGTCCTGCACCGAGATGTCAACGGTGCCGTAATCGGTCACCTTGACTTCCGAAGGATCCTGCGACTTCGCTGCTGCACTGCCGGGCTTTTGCCCGAGCGCCGGCGATGCCAGAACTGCGCACGCCGCATAGACGGCCGCGCAGCGCCCAAAACTACTGCTGCCATATTTTCTGTTCTTTGCATTCATGATTGGGGTTACTCCTGCCTCGCCGTGCTGGGTTCTGGTTACGTTCCAGGTGGCGCCATCTGAAGTTCGATCTGGCGATTCTGACACTCGAGAATCACCGAACGCTGCCTGATCTCCACGAGCTTGAACTGAAACTGATCGCCTTCCTTGCCGAGCATCGCTTCGCCCACTCTGTACTTCTTGCCGTTGATCACGGCCATGGAACCGCCCACAGCCGCTTCCAGCTTGAACTGGGTGGCCATCGACCGGATTTGGGCAGTCGTCCGGTCGTATGCCAGCCGGGCTAAGTCTTCGACGCTTTTTTCGGGCAACTTGGGAACATCTATCGTGTTGGTTGAATCCGGATTCGATTTTGGAAAATACTGAGGACTGATAACAAACGGATCGCTCAGCGGAACGGCCGAAAGCTGTATCGGAACCCCAGATCGCGATGGGCTGCGCGCGGCAGCGGAACTGACGCCCGCGTTCTGGGAATGGGCACTTCCTGCGCGATCGAGGTTCGTTTGCGATGATGCACCGGCTGGTTCAGTGGCAATGGCGGTCCGGGGAGGATGCGACACAACAATCAGGCGCGCCCACAACAGCAAGCCCACAATGACCATCACGCAGAGGGCGGCGAACCGCCGTCGGTCCGCCGAGATCTGAATCCAGAGCCGTCTGAGCATCATCTTCATCTCAACGCTCCTCCAGCGCCGCACGCCGAGTCCCGCTCAACGGAATCGCCTGAGCAACCGGCGGCTCGTAGATCGCTTCCAAAACCACCGTGGCCTTCACCATCGGGGCGCGCGTCGGCGCGGCTTCATCGCGCTTGCACGACATGCGCACCGACGAAACTCGCAGCAGGCGGTTGATCGACTCGGCGTTCTGAATCAGCGCGAAGATCGAATCAAATGACGCCTCGATATCAATGGTCAGAGGCGTCGCCTCGATGAGACTCTTGCCCCCGGGCAGGGCTTCGCCGGGACTTCCCGCATTAAAGGTTTGATTCAGCACCCGAATGCGATCGACCGACTGCGACAGTTTGCGAATCAAGCCGGCGATATCGGCGCTGTCGGGAATCAGTTTGAGATCTCGATCGACCCGCTGTCGGGCGGCGCTGGCTTCATCGGCCAGCCGCTCCACGTCTTCGGTCATGGCCGCCAGATGCATCACTTTTTGGTGCAGCTGTGCGGCTTGCGTTCTCAGCGAGGCAGCGCGCTGGTAATTCGGGCGAACAACCAGGGCGTAGCCCAAGCCAAGCACCGTCACCACCGCCAACGTTGCAAGGATCATGGCCTTAGTGGTTGACATGGGCCCGATCCTGAAGGTTGTTCCCGCCTGCGCCGGATTCGGGCGGGCGCAACGGCCCGCCTGCCCACCCGGCGTCGCGACGCTCGGCCGCGCTCGCCGCATCGAGGTAACTGACCTGATACGGCACATCCAAATCGATCTTGAAGCTCAGTCGAAACTCACGCGCATCACGGCCGTGAATGTCGCGCGTGCGGCTGAAGTCCAGCGTGACGTCGCGAAAGGGCGGCGTGGATTGCAGGCGGCCGACCAGCTCGGCAATCTGCTGGTCGGTGGCCGCAAAACCCGAGATTTCGCCGCTCAGAATGCGGCGCGGAGGTTCATCACGCGTATCCAGCCCTCGGGCGCGCGGCGTGCGCCCCACCACTCGGGCCCCGGCGTCAAGGTCAAATTGATCCAACGCCGCGCTCTCGGGAAGGCAGTTCACGACCGTCGCAATCACCGCGCTCACGTTGATCGGCAGCGCCAGGCGATCGTACAACTCCACGTACTCGTTGGTCCGCTGCAGCAGCGCCTTGAGCTCAGAGGCTCTCGCCTCGGTCGCGAACACCGGCTCGGCCAACGTTGCCGCCTGGAAGAGTTCGTCTTGCGCGCCGATGAGCATGAAACTTGAGTGCGTGGCCGCGATGGTCAGCAGCCCCAGCGCGGTCGCAGAGGCGATGATGAACCGGCTCATCCGCAGCCCTGCCTGGCTGCGTACACGAATCGATTCCGGCAGCAAATCGATTGGGTGTTGCTTCATCGCGCCCCCCGCGCCACAACCCGGATTTGTTTGGGTCGTCGCGATGACCGTCCGACGATTCCACGAAGACTCAGCCCGACCGCGACCGCCCACGAAGGCGCCGGGCCGGGCGTGCGGTTGAGCGCGCGCTGAATTTGCCCGATCAGTCGGCCCAGCGTTGCCGCGTTGTCGTCAAACAGGACGGGGATCTTGCAGACTTTCTCCATGACCTCGCCAAGCTTGGGCTCCAAACCGTCTCCACCGGTGAGAATGATCTGCTCGGGCGGATGCCCTCGGAACGTCACGCCGTAGTAGCGAAGACAGAGCGTGACTTCCTTGACCAGCTCCCCCATCAGCGGTCGCACGGCTTCATACACGGCACGATCAGTCGCCGAATCGGCCGGCTCGCGAGCCGATCCATCGGCTCCGGCTGTGATGCGCGCCGCGCGCAGTTCCGCCGCCGCCTGCTCGCTCATCTGCAAATGCTCGGCAACCGCCTTGGTGAATTGAAAGCCGCTGATGTTGATGGGTTTGCAAAACGCGATTTGATCGCCCCTCAGGATCAGCACCGTCGTGCCCGAATATCCAATCTCAACGACGGTGCGGACCACGTTCGAATCGCTTTCGCGCCGCACTTGCCGGCTGAACGTCCGGACCAGAGCCGCAAACCCCGTATCGACCGCCACCGGCCGAAGGCCGGCCGCCATCAGCGGCTCCACTCGCGCGTGAATCGCCGCGTGCGATGCGGCGATCAGGATCACTTCGTCCCGGTTCTCGCCGCTCGTCAGCGTGGCGCCCGTGCGGATGAAGTCAACTTCCATCGCCTGTCGATCGAATCCAAAGCGTTGCGATGCTTCCCACACCGCCGATTGCCGCAATTCGTCGTCGGGCATCTTGGGCAGACGGATCGATTGCACGCAAATGTCCTGGCGCGGCAGACTCACCACGCACTTGCGGCCGACGAATCCGCCGGTCGCAAACGCCGCACCGAGCTGATCGGTCAGCGCGTCATGACCGCTCGGCGGCTGAGCCTCGGAAGTGGCTTCATCTTCAGGCGTCGACGTCGCGGCCGGTTGACTCGGTCGCTCGCTGGCAGGCGGAGGCGTTGGCTGCCCAACCGGCAGATCCAGCCTGGTGGCTCCAACGACTTCCAGCTTGCCGCCATGCTCACGGACCTGAAGCATCTTCACGCCGCAAGAGCCGAAGTCGATCCCAACAAGCCCAAGCGATGAAGAGAACCTGCCAGCAAACACACGCATGCCTCCGTTGGGGTGTCAGCATCAGGCGCCGCCAATCCGTCCGCCAAGTTGACCCCCCTGCCACCTGATCCCTGGAACCCGGCGGCTGTCGTTCAGTTCACCGTCAGCTTGCCGGTAAATGGCTGGATGTTGATCACATAGTCATCGGTCCCCGACTTCACCGTGATCGTTCCACCCATGCCGGGCTGGTCACCGGTTCCGGCCATCACGGTTCCCCCCAACGAGTCGTACGTGACGTCTCGTCCGCCGCCATCAATGTTGACAGCGCTGATGGTCACGCCGGCGAACCTGGTGTCGACGGTGAAGTCGATGATGTAGTCGCCTCCGCCGCCTGCCACCCGCATCGGATCTGTGACGTAATCCGGCGGCGTGGTGGATGACTCATCGAAGGGAGCGCTCACTTCGGCCGTTGTCGTCAGCCGGACCAGGCAATAGCCGCGCCCATCCTCATAGAAGTGCACGCGACGAAACTCCTGGTGCGCCAACGCGTCCGATTGCGCAAAGCACAGGTCGCCGATCATCAATCGGACGGCAGCCTGGCCGTTCATCGTGTCGCTGTTGACCATATGCGGCACCAACAGCGCGCTGGCGATCCCTAGAATCGCAATGACAATCAGCAGCTCGATCAGCGTGTAACCGCGCATGGGCTGACTCCTTCCGCCTCAGACCCCCCCGGGGCTTATTTGCCCATCTTGTCGATGTTCGTCACTTCCACGCGCACCTTGCCGCTCTGAAGCAGCTTGGCCGCGTTATCAACCGAAACCTTCATGTCTCGCAACATCTCGATCATCTTCTGGCGCTGCGCTGCGGCGTTGGGCACACCCTGGCCGCCCTCTTGAGCGGTCTGCGCCAAAGCTTGCTGCTCCAGAGCCGGCTGCCCCGCCATCTGGGTCCATAACATGCCGCTCAGCAGCAATGCGTTCGCGGTCAAAATAACGTTGAGATAAGTGCCCTGCCTCATGGTTTTTGCTCCTGCGCGCCGGAGTGGCGCTTCCGGGGGTTCAGATCGATCACGGTCGATGCTTCCCAAGCACCATCGGTCGAATCTAATCCCCACCTAAGCAAGATGCGCAGGGGGGATAACTCGGCCGGCGATTTGCTCAGACGCTCAACACGCATGTCCGATATGCCCGTCCCAATAATGTGGGGCACAACCGAAGGCAACGCTCGCCAACGGTCGCAAAATGTCGCCTGCCCCACCTCTTCCAACCCGTACGTATCCTTGGTCTCGGCACGGCTCTGAACGTATTGGCCGGTGATGTCCCACGACAGCGGCGCATCGCGCTCGATGGGGCGCGTGCTGGCCGCCGATTCGAACAGTCGCCCCGGCGAGCCAGCGGTCATGGTGTACAACGTGATCGTTTGAAACAACTGGCTCTGGCTGACGATGGCCAGCTCGGGGGCGTCGATCACGCCTGGATTGGTGCGGTCATCGACCCAGAGCACGATCTGCGAGTTGGGCGTGTCGCCCCGATCGTGCACAGCCAGCACCGCAACGCATCCGCCGATCAGCCGGGCCAGATGATCCACGAACTCTCGCCGGCGCTGAGGCGCGGTTTGCGAAGACTCGGGCGGCTTGGACACTGCCTGCAACGTGAGCGGATCGAGAACGAAGGCGGCGCCGGCCAGAAACGTGCCGCCGCACGTGACCATCAAAAGAGACCGCAGCACGGTTCCGCGGCGGCACACGGATGGATGGATCAGGGAGAGCTCGTTGATGTGAGTCACGGTTCGTCGCGCCAAGTGGAAGACCCCGGGGTTGGAAGGAAAAGACGCCAGCGCGTTTCCGCACCGGCGTCTTGAATCGATCACATCATGATCGTCGTGCGAACCGGCGCATTACCAGTCCAACACTTCGCCGGCAGCGTCAACCACATAGAGCTGCTCTTCGGTGGCATCCCAAACCCAGCCGGCGGCCACGCCAACGTCGGCCATGGTGCCCGCCACGCACAGCGTGGTCAGAGCAGGGTCGATGACCATCGGGTTACGCGGCGCCTGCTGCAGATAGCGACCGAACGTCGGGTCCATATCGGTCAGGTCGGTCCAGTCGGTCAGGATTGCAGGAAGGACGCCCTGGTGCTGAACGCGATACAGTTCGATCTGGCTGCGAACGGTCTGAAGCTGGCTGCGAGCGCTGTTGTTGGCCGCCTCTTCAGAAGCGTTGGTGAACTGCGGGATGACGATCGCGGCCAGAATGCCGAGAATGACTACGACGATCAGAATTTCGATGAGCGTAAAAGCTCGCTGAACTTGCGTGCGCATGTGACTTACTCCTTAAACTCATGGTTGGTTGAATGCCGCGGCGCTTCATGGCCCGGAATTCGCCCCCCGACCAAAACAATGCTGAGCTCACCGAGAGCTCAGCTCTTCTCAAATGACGGACCTGGCCACACAGCACAGGCCATCTTGGGTGCGCCTTTCGGCGCCCCGTGTAATACACGATTCAGATCGGGCATCGACAAGCGCGGATGCAGCCGGACAACTCAGTTGGGCTTTCCGGGAACCGCGCACGCGGCACAAGTTCGCCAGTCGTTGCCACCCGATTTGCTGGCGCCGGGCACACAAGTTGACTCGCCCCGGCGCGCTTACGCAGCCATGCGCGCGGCGAATTGAATCGCCACTCGGTACCCGTGGCCGCACGGCACGCAGCGCAAGACCGTCCCGCGCTTTGAGCCATATCCAGGCGATTGAAAGGAGACCGAAACAAGCGCGCCCGGTTCGATCGCTTCATCGCTCAGCGCGCCCAATCCATCATCACAGTAGTCCACCACTCCAAGATGGCAATACTGGCCGAAACATTGGCCGCCGATCCGGAACGCCGTCGCGTGTGCCCGAACCGACCACCGGTCAACGCTTCGACGCTCGAAACGCAGAGCTGGTCGATCGGCGGTTTGCCGCGCCGTTTGCCGCACGTCCGTCAGTGGCCGGATCATCAATTCTCCTTGCTCATGAAGAAGGTTGAACACACCGGACCGCGTCGCCGCGGCGACCGGTGTTTTGACTCTTCGGAACGATCCAACCCCTCCTTGAGTCTGGACCGCAATCGCAGTCCATAACAAGGCGCACGGCGTCTTTGCGCGCAGCAAAATGCCCGCGTCGGCCATCTATTGAGGCGACACCTTGAGTGCACTCCTTGTCGCGCGACCGGCGTCTTACCAGTTCTCGACGTCGCCGTCCGCGTTGACCGGGTACAGCTGCGCTTCGGCGGCATCCCAAACCCAGCCTGCCGCTACGCCGGTGTCGGTCACGGTGCCCGCGATGCAGAGTGTGGTCAGAGCAGGATCGACAATCATCGGGTTGCGCGGCGCTTGCTGCAAGTAACGGCCGAAGGTGGGGTCCATGTCGGTGAGGTCGGTCCAGTCAGTCAGGATGTCAGGAAGGACGCCCTGGTGATGGGCGCGATACAACTCGATCTGGCCGCGAATGATCCGAAGCTGGCTGCGAGCGCCATTATTCCCTGCCTCTTCAGCAGCGTTGCTGAATCGCGGGATCACTAGGGCCGCCAGGATGCCGATGATGACGACAACGATCAAAATCTCGATGAGCGTAAAAGCTCGCGTGATGTGCGTGCGCATAGAGCCTACTCCTTGGCCCCGTGGCCGTTGAACGCCACGGAACAGGAATCCCGTTTCATCTAAGTACATGATTCAGATCGGCCATCCACAAGCGGCGATGCAGCCCCCAATCAGAAACGGCATGGTGTCACCCCCCAAGTTGGCATAGTTTCGCCAGTCAACGGCGGCAGCCCCACCCCTCTGGCTTGACGACCATCGCTGGACCCCTTCACCCGCCAGACCAAACCGATAATAACCCGCTACACTGAGCCCCCACGACCGGACGCTCGTTCACATTGCAACTCCGCGCACATGCTTCGAATCAAGACCTTCGCAGCAATCCACCCACATCCCAGCAACGCGGCCCAAATGGCCAGCGTTCCCTATGATGTCGTCAACACGTCTGAAGCCCGGGAATTGGCCCAGGGTCTGCCGCACAGCTTCCTTCACATCGTGCGGGCCGAAATCGATTTGCCTCCCCAGACCGGCTCGTACGACGACGCTGTCTACGCCAAGGCCCGAACGAATTTCGAGCGATTCCTGCACGATGGGGTCCTGATTCGCGACAGCCGGCCGCGAATGTACCTCTACCGGCAAGTCATGAATCACAAGAGCCAGGTCGGCTTGGTCTGCTGTTGCCACATCGATGACTACCTCAATGATGTCATCAAGAAGCACGAGAAGACCCGCAAAGACAAGGAGGATGACCGAACCAGGCACATCCTCGAGCTGAACGTCCACGCCGAGCCAGTCTTTCTCGCCTACCGCGATGAGCCCCGCATCGACGGCATGGTGAGGGTCGATATGAACGATCGCCCACTCTTCCACTTCATTGCCAAGGACGGAGTGACGCACACGGTTTGGCCTGTTCACGATTCGCAGGCGTATGTCGATGCGTTCGCATCCGATCCCGGCGTCCCGGTCGCGTATATCGCCGATGGGCATCACCGTTCAGCCAGCGCCGCCCGCGCAGCAGCCGAACGCCGCAAGGCCAATCGCCGTCACACCGGCGCCGAGGAATACAACTGGTTCCTCACGGTTCTGTTTCCGGCCAGCCAGCTCCGAATCCTCCCCTACAACCGCTTGGTCCGCGACTTGCACGGCAAGAACGCCGGTCAAGTCCTAAAAGAATTGAAAACCGTCGGGCGGCTCAGCCAGACTTCAAGCACTCAACCGCCTGGTCCCGGCGCCGTCTGCATTTACCTGGATCGATCCTGGCACTCGCTCCAATTCGACCCGGCCTCCATCGACCATTCCGAGCCAATCAACTCCCTCGACGTTTCGCTCCTCCAGAACCGCATTCTGGCGCCGATTCTCGGAATCGGCGACCTGCGAACCGATAAGCGAATTGATTTTGTCGGCGGCATTCGCGGTCCCGCCGAGCTGGTGCGCCGCGTCGATTCAGGCGAAATGGCGATCGGCTTTTCCATGCACCCAACCACGATGGATCAACTCATCGCCGTGGCCGACGCCGGCTCCATCATGCCCCCCAAATCGACTTGGTTTGAGCCCAAACTGCGCAGCGGTTTGCTGATTCACAGCCTGGATTGAGCCTGGACGCCACACCCTCGCCAAACGCGGCAGCGGTACGATAAACTACTCGCGTATGACCACCACGCCGACGCGAACTTCGATCCCCTTCAAGCGGAACTCGCCGGGAACCCCCACGACAACCACCAGCGTCCTCATCGCCGACAAGTTTGAGTCTGCCGGCGTCGAAGGATTGACCAATCTCGGTTGCGAAGTGAAAGTCAACCCCGACCTGGCTCCAGAGACGCTTCCGGCCGCCCTGGCTGAGTCCGAAGCCGACATCCTGATTGTTCGATCTACCAAGGTTCCCGCAGCGGTCTTTGAGAAGGCCAAGAAACTGAATCTGGTTGTTCGGGCAGGCGCCGGCTTCGACAACATCGATGTCGCGGCCGCTTCGGCCAAGGGCATCTTTGTCGCCAATTGCCCGGGCAAGAACGCGATTGCCGTCGCCGAGTTGGCCTGGGCCCTTATCTTGAGTTGCGATCGCCGCGTCCCCGATCAAACGACCGACCTGCGCGCCGGCAAGTGGAGCAAGAAGGAATACGCCAAAGCCGCAGGACTGTTTGGCCGCACGCTGGGAATTGTCGGCTTGGGGCAGATTGGTCAGGAAGTGGCCGCCCGCGGCAGGGCGTTCGGGATGAACGTGGTCGCCTGGTCGCGCAGCCTCACTGAAGAAAAGGCCGACGCCCTCGATGTCGGCTACGTGAGCAACATTATCAACCTGGCCAAGATGTCCGACGTCATTTCCGTCAATGTCGCTTCGACGCCCGAGACCAAGCACCTGATCAATGAGCAGTTCTGCAACGCCATGAAGCCGGGCGCGTATTTCATCAACACCAGCCGAGGCAGCGTGGTCGATCAAGCCGCGCTCACCAACGCGATCCGCACCAAGGGCGTTCGTTGTGGCCTCGACGTCTTCGCCAGCGAGCCGCCCGGCGGCGAAGGCAGCTTTACCGATCCAATCGCCAAGGAGCGCGGCGTGTACGGCACCCACCACATCGGCGCTTCCACCGATCAGGCCCAGCAAGCCATCGCCCGTGAAACCGTGCGAATTGTCGCCGAATATGTCAAATCCGGACGCGTGCTGAATTGCGTCAATCGTGCTGCCGCTACGCCCGCCACGTGCTTACTCACCGTTCGCCACCTCAACCGGCCTGGCGTGCTGGCGCACATCTTTTATACGCTCGGTCAGGCCGGCATCAACGTTGAGGAGATGGAGAATATCATTTACGAAGGCACGCAAGCCGCCTGCGCACGCATCCAGCTTGATCAAGCGCCCCGGCAAGAGCACCTCACCGCCATTGGCGCCAACGAAAGCGTGCTGAGCGTGGCGCTGACGAGCATTGCCGCCCCACGGTGATCCCAAGGCGCCCCGCGCCCCATCCTCTTGAAGCGAATCCACTGCCATGACCACCCTTGCCAAATCGCCGCCGCTCAAAACCAAGTCATCCGATCGGATCTACAACTTCTCCGCCGGTCCGGCGGTCTTGCCCGAAGAGGTCATTCACCAGGCCCAACAGGACATCTGGAATATCTTCGGCAGCGGCATCGGCATCATGGAGCACAGCCACCGCGGGCCCGTCTTCGATCGGGTCATCGACGAAGCCAAGGCCGACTGCCGCGCCATCGCCTCCATCGCCGACGACTACGAAGTCCTCTTCCTCCAGGGCGGCGCCACGACGCAGTTCGCCATGATCCCCATGAACTACCTCTCGCCCGAAACCGTCGCCGATTACCCCGACACCGGCGTGTGGACCACCAAGGCGATCAAGGAAGCCAAGTACTTCGGCAAAGTCAACGTCGCCTTCGAAGGCAGCAAGATCGGCTACACCCACGTTCCCAGCGATGCTGAAATCAAGCAATCGCCCAACGCCGTCTATCTGCACTATTGCTCCAACAACACGATCTACGGCACCCGCTACAACAAGCCCCCCACCACCAAAGCGCCGCTCATCGTCGATGCCAGTTCCGAGATCTTCAGCCGCCCCATCGACGTCAAAAAACACGCCCTGATCTACGCGGGCGCGCAAAAAAATCTCGGCCCCTCCGGCGTCGTGCTGGTCATCATTCGCAAAGACTTCATCGAGCGCGGCAAGAAAGACCTGCCGAGCATGTTCAGTTACGCCAACCACGCCAAGAACGACTCGCGACTGAACACGCCCCCCACCTTCGGCATCTATGTCATGGGCCAGGTCTTCAAGTGGATCATCAAGAACGGCGGCTTGCAAGCTCTCGAAAGACGCAACGCTGACAAGGCCAAGCTGATCCACGATGCGATTGACCAGTCCGGCGGCTTCTACAAGGGAGTCGCGCGCCCCGACAGCCGCTCGCACATGAACATCACCTTCCGCACCGCCAGCGAAGACCTCGACAAAAAATTCGTCGCCGAGTCAGCCAAGTTGGCGATGGACGGGCTGAAGGGCCACCGCGACGCCGGCGGCATGCGCGCATCCGTCTACAACGCCTTCCCCAAGGAAGGCTGCAAAGTCCTCGCCGACTTCATGAAGGATTTCGCCTCGCGCAACGGCTGATATCACAGCCTCCACTGCGACGTTTCTCTGCCCCTTAGGGTATGACCTCCGCGGAGCCTCGCACACTCTCTGCCCCGATTGCGGGAATTTCGACGGCTAACGCCTCGAAAACGGGTCCTGTTATCTGACCACGACTCGCGACCACCCGGCCAAAATCGTGGTTTCGATTCCGCATGTTTCCATTATGATGTCCCTCAGTTGTGGCGGCGGAGCTGGAGGTTGCTTTGCCGCGCCTGGAACTGCGAAAAATCAAGTTCGTCTCCAAGCACGATGTCGGCGACCGGCCCTTCACCATCGGCCGCTCCGAATCCAGCGACCTGCCGCTCCCGAACAACCACGTCAGCCGCAAGCACTGCATCCTCGAATCCGTCAACGGCTCGGTGCGCATCCGCGACCTCAAGTCGCATGGGGGCACCTATGTCAACGGCGCGCGGATCACCGAAACGGTTCTTTACCACGGCGACCGAATCGCCGTTGGTCCGTTCGACCTTGTATTCGAGGATCCCGTCAACGCCGCCACTATGCGCGGCTCGGCGCCGCCATCGCTCAAGGACGAGCCTATTCCAGCCGCGGCCGCAGCGCCGACTCAACCCCATCCCGACGTAGCCGAGTTGCAAGGCCAGCTTGAAGCCGAGCGTCTGGTTCGCTTTGCCGATGCCCAGCGCATTACGGCTCTCAGCGCACAGCTCGAAACAGCCAACTACAAAGTCACGGAACTGGCCCAAGCCGGCGAATCGCTCCGCTCCGAGCGCGACAGTCTCGCCAACGAAAACTCACGGTTCCAAGCCGCAGTCAATCAAGCCCAAGAGCAGGTTACGGCCGCCCGGCGAGAAACGGCGGCCGCCGCCGCCCGCATCGATGAATACCTCGCCGCCAACAAATCCCTGCGGGAGCGCCTAGACAAACTCGAAGCTCAGCGCACCCAGCAAACCGAGCTCCAGCGCCAGGAATTGCGGAAGGCCCAACTCGAGATCGAGCGCCTGCGCACCCACGAGGCCACGCTGCAAGAACAGACCGAGGCCCTCGAAGCCGCACGCCAACTGGCCGCCGAGAAGGCCGAATACTCTGCTTCCGCCCTCGCCAAGCTGCGCAGCCAGGCCCAATCGCTCGACCTCGCCGCCCGCAAGGTCGCCGAGCTTCAGGAACGACTCGCCCAGATCGAAGTCGCCTGGGTCGAAGTCAACCAGCAGATGGAAGAGGCGCACGAGACCGATGCCCAGGCCCTTGAAGCCGCCGCCCTCGAGCGCCATCGCTACAGCAGCGAACTCGATCAACTCAACCAGCTCCGCGACCACGCCCTTCAAACCCTTAGCGCCTCGGCCCAGCAAATGCGCGAACTCAGCGAGCGCCACCCCCTGCCCCTGAGCATCTCCGCCACCACCGTCCCCAAGCCCCCCGAGCGCCGCTGGTGGAAATTCAGCCGATAGAGCTGAATCCCGAAGTTTCACCCGATCTCAGCCTCAATCGCCGCCCGCCCGAAGGGCATCTCGAACCGGTCGCGCGTTCGGCAATACTATGCACTGCCGCAGTTCACGAATCGTGCGGAGTGGGTGAGCGCGATTGGCTTGTCATGATTCATCAACGTCGGCGCGAGCGGCGCATCACCAAGCCAGCAATCGAAAGAAGCGCGAGTCCCCCCGGTGCGGGAACCGGCAGCCCAAAATGGACTGTGTCGATGGAGACTCCGCCGGCCGGATCGATGAGTTCCGCAGCGTCGAACGCCTGCGTCGCAATCAACCCTCCGAAAAATCCTGCCCCCCCGACTCCGAATTCGTTGCTTGTATAGATCAGAGAGCCCTCCGAATACAGCTTGATAATAAGAAACCCTGGGAAATGCACGCCAATCGAGATACGGGGCTCATCGAATTCGAGTGTGATAGGACCAAACAAGCTAGTAGCTCCGACGCCGTCCAAGAGATATGCAGAGCTGCTGATGATGAAGTCATTTCCGTCAGGAAAGGTGACACCGAGATTCGTGTACTGATCGTTCAACAAGGTTCCCTGAGGATACTCAAAAAAACTGATTGTCTGCATCTGCTCGAAGCCGCCAATCGCGCTGACCCACTCGGCGCGATTCGTGAACTCGGCGACCTCAGCATTCGCCGCGAAAACCGCTGTTAGGCTGGAAAAGACCGCAACGGTCATACCTGATCGCCTTGTCATGATTCATCAATGTCGGCGCGAACGCCGCAAGAGCAAGCCCGCAATCGAAAGCAATGCAAGTCCTCCAGGCGCTGGAACCGGCAGACCAAAGTGAATCGTGTCAATATCAGGAATCCCAGCCGGATCAATGAGATGTACCGTGTCAAATGGCTGCGTGGAGATCAAGCCGCCGAAAAAACCAGCACCGCCGATTCCGAATTCGTTGCTTGTATAAATCAGGGTACCTTCCGAATACAACTTCACGATCAAGAACCCGGGGAAATGCACGCCGATTGACATGCGGGGCTCGTCAAATTCAAGTGTCATGGGCCCGGAAACACTCGTCGCTCCCGCACCGTCCAGCAAAAAGGACTCGGCGTGGATTATGAAGTCGTTGCCATCCGGAAAGGTGACGCCAAGATTCGCGTACTGATCATTCAGCAGGCTTCCTTGCGGATACTCAAGGAAACTGATCGTCTGCATTTGCTCGAATCCGCCAATCGCGCTGACCCACTCAGCGCGGTTGGTGAACTCGGCGACTTCCGCATTTGCCGTGAAAGCACCCAGCAAGCTGGCAAGCCACGC
>JAKEEP010000318.1 GCA_022616475.1 Phycisphaerales bacterium
GATGCGAATGCGGCCGTGCGGGATTTGCGGATGTTGAAGAAGATGACGGGCGACGGTCATGACGATGGCGACGCCGGCTTTGTCATCGGCGCCCAGGAGGGTGGCTCCGCTGGCGGTGATGATGTCTTCGCCGATTTTGGTTGCCAGGTAGGGGAAGTGCTTGGGCGAGAGGATGGTGGTGCTACCGGCGCCGTCGCCTGGGATGTCGGGAAGAACGATGTCGCTGCCATCGTATTTGCGATGGACGATGGGCTTGACGTTGGTTCCGGTGTAAGCGGGCGCGGTGTCGACGTGGGCGAGGAGCGCGATCGTGGGAAGGTCTTTGCCCTTAGCGGTTGCAGGGATGGTGGCGAGCGCGACGCCGTAGTCGGTGAGCTGGACGTCTTGCGCGCCGATGGATTTGAGTTCACCCACGAGCAGCTTGAGCAGGTCGTATTGCTTCTGGGTGCTGGGCGATGTGGTGGATTTTTCATCGCTCTGGGTATCGATGCGGGCGTAGCGCACCAGGCGCTCTTCGAGTTCGCGGTCGAATGCTTCCGGGGGCGGGGACGGGGACGGGGAGGGCTTCATGGGAGGCATTATCGCATCGGCGCGAGCTGAAGGAGCCTTTGGCTTGGTTTGGGTGGTTGCGACCATGGAGAATGATCGCAGCGGAGGCTGGGGGAGTCAGTTGACAGACCGATACAGCTCACATCGATGTTGACTTCGACAAGCCCATAAGCGTGACGGATTAACGCGGTGTTATGAATAGATGAACAAAACAAGTCATCATCATCGATAGTACGTCTTGACAAATTGTTGATAACTCGTGGGAATCCGCCGAGACTGCCACGAGAACGGCGAGTTTGGCGAGTCCTCCGCTGTGGATAACTTGATATCAGACCTGACGCTTGGAACCGGCTGATTCCACCGGGTGATCGGAAACCTGACCTATGCGGTCAGCACTCCTTGTAAGCAGGCGCGTCGGCCGTGTGTTGGCGTACCAAGCCGTCAGGCTATGAACAATGCCGGTGTGTGATGCAGGGCGCGGCAGGCTGCTTGGGTCGATGGTCCGCGACGGCCAGAATTTCTAGGCAACGGCCGTCACGGGGGTGTCAGTGTGCTCGCCCACGGCGAGGCGCTCCTGTATTCGCGCCGTTTCGCGTTGCATTCCCGGATCGAACTCGCGCCGCGAATCAACGATGCGGATGGCGTGGAGAACAGTCGTGTGATCGCGCCCGCCGAAGTAGCTTCCGATCTCTTCAAGGCTGTAGCGGGTGTATCGGCGCGCCAGCCACATGCCGACCTGGCGCGGCCTGGTGACGGACTTGTGGCGACGGCGCGAAAGCAGATCCGGAAGCCGCACTCCGTAGAACTCGCTGATCGCATCGAGAATGGATTGGATCGAGAGGGTGGGGGCGCCATTCGAACAGGCGTGATCGCCGATGGCGATCTTCGCCAGATCCATGTCAACGGGGCACTGGTCCAACAGCGAGAGGCTTTGAAGCTTGGTGATCGCGCCCTCAAGCTCGCGGATGTTGGTGTCGATGCGCGTGGCGATGTAGCAGGCAACATCATCGGGCACGCTGAAGTTGCGCAGCGCCGCCTTGCTCTTGACGATTTCCATGCGGGTCTCAAAGCATGGCTTTTCGATCTGCGCGACCAGACCGCAGTTGAACCGGCTGATCAACCGCTCCTCCAGCGCGGGAATCTCGCCCGGCGCGGCATCTGAGCTGAGCACGATCTGCTTGCCGCACTGGAAAAGACTGTTGAAAGTGTGGAAAAACTCTTCCTGGGTGCGGTCGCGCTTGGACAAATCATGGATGTCATCAACGACGAGCAAATCGACGTTGCGGAAGCGATGCCGGAACTCAGACATCTGGCCGGCCTGGACCGAGTCGAGGAACTGGGTCATGAACCCATTGCAGGAGATGTAGTAGATGCGAAGGCGGGTGTTGTTGCGCATGGCCAGTTGGCAGACCGCCTGCAGCAGGTGAGTCTTTCCCAGGCCAACGCCGCCATGAATAAAGAACGGGTTGTAGGCTCGTCCTGGTTTTTGGGCGACCGCGAAGGCGCCAGCATGCGCCAGACGATTGCCCGGGCCGACCACGAAGTTGTCGAACGAGTAGTCGGGGCTGATGAGCATGTCGTCATCTGGTGGAAGTGGGCCGATGTCTCGAATCGCTGCGACATGCGTCCTGGTTGAGGGCGCGCTAGCCGGGCGCTCGGCCTGGATGATTTGACCATCGTCACCGATGTCGTCCTCACCGACGAATCGCACGGCCAGCAGATGCTTGCTGGCGATCTGCGCCGCTTCGGTGAATTGGCCGATGCAGCGATGTTGAAGGTACTTGAGCTGCACGGCTTCGCGCACCAGCAGCGTGAGCGTGCCGCCTGAGAGTTCAAGCGGCTCGATGTCATCGAACCAGTGTCGCGAGATTTCCGGATGATGCTGTCTCAGGTGCGCAAGCATCGCGTCCCTGATTTGCGGGTCAACTCGCCCCATCAGTCTATCGCCTCTCGTTCAGCGCAAACGAAAAAGTAATTCATTCCTGTCGTGCAGCGTCCGGCAGCCCACCGCCGGTGTTCCCACACGCGCTGGCACGAACAACGAAAGGCAATGTACGTTGCGGCAAATTGATCGTCAACAGCGAAAAAGAATTTTGCGGGACACGTCAGCGCGCCGGCGCCGCGACGGTGCCGCCGTTCGCGGCTGCTTCGGCCAGTTGTCGCTGGTAGCGCTCTTTGTTGGTGCGGTAATCCATGAGGAAAAAAACTCGGCTCGCCTGCTCGGGGCCCAGCAGCTTCATGAGATTCTCTCGCGCGGTCATCATATTGGTGCGGCGCGAAAGGTGAATGAGCACGACGGCTTCGGCCTGCCAGACCGGCAACAAGCGAACAACGTCGTTGATATGCATATGCTTGCCGATGTCGGCGCGTGACAGATGATCTTCCTCCAGGAACGTGCACTCGCAGATGACGATTTTCGCCGAGGCGAATTCATCGCGGAACAGGTATGGCCCGATTTCGCAGTCGCCGGTGTAGGCGACCAGCGGGATTTCAAGCGTTCGGGTGATTTCGACGCCGGAATTTTTCAGCTCGCGCAGCTTTTCCTGCGGCAGATCGGCGAATTCCGGCCTCAGCTTGCTGCGCCGCTCGATGACCGCGTAGCCAAGCGAGCCGGCGGTGTGGCTCACCTCAATTCCGCGCAAAAACACGTTGTTCTTGATCTGGACTTGCTGGTCGGGCTCCAGGCCGATGATTTCGTGAGGCGTGCGCTGCTGCTCGAGCGGGGCCCAGCTTTGCATCATGTTGGCAATGACTTTGGCGATGGCCGCGTGGCAGACGCATTTGCCCACGCCGATCTTCTGGAACATCCGCTGGCTGAAGTAGTACGGCAGGCCGCCAATGTGATCCATGTGGCCGTGGCTGATGGCGACATAGGGCGATGAAAGAGCAGGACGCGGGCACAAACCGATATCGAACGCGACATCGAGTTCCGGCACCTGAACGCAGGTTTGCTCGCCGGCGATGCTGATCCCCTGCACGCGGTACGGGGGCACGTACAAAAAGCCGATCTGCCCCTGTTTGGGGGGCTCCTTAGGGAGCATGCTGCGAAACCTCCTTCAACCGCGCTCTCGCGCGGCTGGGACTCGTGTCGGGAGCAATGGTAGAGCCACAAGGGCTTCGGCGTCAACGAGATTTCGGGTCCAGCTGCCGCCGCAGTCCCTCTCGGTTTCCGCCTTCTTTTGCGTCCGGCGCTCAGGATTCGGGTTTCGAGTCTATTGAGGAATGCACGCGTGAAACGGAAGAATCATATGGGCGGCCCCCGAGCACAGCCGAACGCCAAAATCGGCGTGACCGGCCTCTAACCTGCCGCAAGAACAGCGGAGTTCTCGCGCGTGCCTGTTGAACTTCCCCTCTGGGCAATCGCGTTAATCGTCACGGCTCTGATGATCGGAGCGGTCGAGCTGGGGTTTCGGATCGGCCGCCCCAAATTGGCGTGCGAATCGTGCGCTTCGGCCGTGAAGGCGTCGGTCTTGGCGCTGGTCGGCTTGTTGTTGGCGTTCACCTACTCGATGGCGGCCGGGCACTACGACCAGCGCGTGCAGGCCGTGATCAGGGAGGCCAAGGCGTTCAAAGCATGCTGGCTTAGGGCCGATTTGGCCGCCGAGCCCGCCCGTTCACGTATCCGTGACTCGATTCGATCGATGGTCGATGCGCGGTTGGAAATATCTCGCGATCCACCCCGTTCGGCTGCCGCCACAGAGGCGGCCCAGCGCGTCGCAAGCGATCAACGCGAGCTGTGGTCGCTCGCCGTGGGCCAACTTGAGGGCTCCAGTGAACCCGAGAAACATTTGCTGCTGGTTCAGTCGGCCAATGATGTGATTGACAGCATGGGCGAGCGCGATTCGGTGACTCAAATCCGCGTGCCGCATTCGGTCAAATACGTCGTGCTGATCGGCATCGTCGTGGCTGGATTTCTCATCGGGTTCTCGTCCGGTCAGGACAAGGGCAGAGTTCCGATCCTGTGGGGGATCGTGCTCATCCTCATGGTGGTGGTGCTGATGATGGTCTTCGATTTCGACACGCCTGGTCGCGGTTTTGTCGCAGAACGGTACGAGCCCCTCGAAGAGGTCAGGGCGTCGATCGCTGGATCACGCCGGTAGCGAAGCAACTCTCGCTCAGACTGAACGATTTCGAGCCGTTCGGCCGCTGCGTCTCGACAAGACTGGCGGAAGTCGTCAAGCTCAGGCCAGCGCTTTGGCCTTGAGCCTCTCGAACTCGTTGCGGTCGATCGCGCCCGAATCCAGAAGCGACTTGGCGCCGCTGATCTGCTCGGCGGGCGACTTGCCCGCAACGTCCCTGATGTACGCTTCGGTCTCAGCACGGTATCGCTCGCCTGCGATCCGCTGCCGTTGGGCCATGCCCCGGCCGCGTGCGATGATATAGATGAGCGCGGTGAGCAGCGGCAGAAAGATCAGGCCGAGGATCCACAACGCCTTGGCAATCCCGCTCAGCTCGCTGTCGCGAAACAGGTCCACGATGATCTGAAAGAGCACGAACAGATACGCAACGAAGAAGAACGTCGAAATGACAAGCCACACGGTGTTCCAGAAATCACTCATCGCCAAGGTTGCGGTCATTGAAACACCTCCTGGTAGGGATCAATATTCAGAGTATTGTCCGGGCCAGCGGCTTCGACGATTAGCAAATTGCTCGCAATGAGGGGTGCGCCGCCTGCCGGCATCATCGTGCCTCAAGCACATGGCGGCCCCAACCGCAAACCCATCGGGCTCAACAGCAAGGTTTGGGCGTTCTTCCTCTCTCTTCTGTGCTGGAATTGGCAAAACTCCCAAGTGACTGATGGGGCTGGCCCGGCGTTCACTATGAGCACTCCGCGTGAACCGAGAGAGAGCTGACCCATGGCCATTGCGATTACAGCCGGCAAGCATGAACCTCATCGAGAACACAAAACATTCATGCAACGGCTGCTCGACGGCGTTGAGCGGGTGGGAAACAAAGTCCCGCATCCGGTCATCATTTTTGTTGCGCTCATTCTTTTGGTCATTGTGCTCTCGCACATCGTCTACCTCACCGGCGCGAGCGTCACGTATGAATCCATCAACGCCGAGACTCATGACGTCGAGATGAAGACCACGGCGGCCAAGAGCCTGCTGAGCGCCGAGGGCATCCGCTTCATGTACTCGGGCGTGGCAGCATTCATGAGTGTGGGCCGACACCCCTTGGCCGGACTGGCCGCGTCGTTCGCCAGCAACGTCGGCGTCCTGGGCGGCAAGGACGGCCGCTCCGCTGGCGACGCCACCAACGTCGTCACCGATTACGTCCGCATCAACGGCGAATCGCGCAGCGACAGCGAGCAGTTCACGTCCGCCATCACCGCGGCCTTCAAAGATGCGTTCACCAAAGCCGCCGCGCAAGTGAGGGACGACAAAGGCGAAACCGCCCAAGCCAAGTTCGATGGCCGCGCCGATTACTTTCCTTTCCGCCTGCCCGACGATGCGCCCGCGGTCGTGCACGCCAAGCATGCCGCCGAATCCATTGGCCTCAAGCCCACGACGCAGTTCTCGCGTGGCGGCCTGGATTCCAACTGGTTCGCCCGCCACGGCTTACCAAGCGTCACTTTCGGCGCCGGCCAGCACGAGATTCACACCGTGAAGGAGTACGTGGATTTACCCGAGTTCGCCGACGGCTGCCGCATGGCGGTGGCTTTGGCGACGATTGAAAGTTAGCCGTCGACGGCATTCCTGCGCTCGGCTTCGAGGAGCCTGGAGACCGTTTCACCACCGTAGATGTCAGAGGCGAGCATGCACTGACAGAATTTTCAGAAGGAGTCTCGATGACTAGAAACCTTAACATCCTTGGCCTGATGCTGTGTTGTATATTCGCTGGTTGCTCCACCGCGCCTCGCGGCGGAGGCGCGCAGGAAGACTTGATCATCCAAGCCGATAGCACGGTGGACCGATTCCGCGCCGGCGATCCGACGCTTTCAGACCGAATCGCCCAAGCGCACGGCTACGCGGTGTTTCCGACCATTGGGCGGGCTGGCGCGGGTGTAGGCGGCGCGTTCGGGCGCGGCGTGGTGTACGAAATGGACGAAGTCATCGGCTTTGC
>JAKEEP010000319.1 GCA_022616475.1 Phycisphaerales bacterium
ACCAGGAGCAGTTACCAGAGAACGACATCCGGCGTGGATATCCGACTCCGACGATTCTCGTCAACGGCCGCGATCTGTTTGGTTTGCCCGAGCCGACAGGGCCGGGCATGGGCTGCCGGATGTATCCCGGAGGGATGCCAAGTGCGAGCGAGATTGAATCGCAAATCAGACGGCTGGCTGACAAATCGCGCGCTGAGGACCCTTCATGACGACAGCGACAACGCGAGTTCAAGATGGTCCTGCCTATCGGCCAATGCGAATGCGCTGAATCGCGCGCGTCGGACTCTGGCTGGTCATCATCGTTGGTATTGCCCTGGCACTGGCGTAGCCCCGAAATGCGGCGTTTCGGCAGTCGGAAAATATCACCGCCAATGTCTTGACCGATCGTTCCAGATAGTGTATGCTTGGCCGGTCAGCACAACACCCTTTGCGAGCCGATCATGCCTTGGAAGAAGCAGTTCGATGTTGAAGCCGCCCGCGAGAAGGCCCAGGCCATGTTCTGGGAAAAGGGCTACGAGGCGACATCGATGGATGATCTGCTGATTGGCATGGGCATCAACCGGGGGAGCTTCTACGACACGTTCGGGAGCAAGCAGGAGCTCTATACCGAGACGCTTCGGCAGTATGACCTGGTGCACCGCCGGACGATGCTCCTGCACCTTGAGCGCGATCTCGGCCCTCGGGATCGAATCCTCGCGCTGTTCGAAGGTGTGCGCCAGGCAGCATGCGGACGCAAGGGAAAGCGAGGATGCTTCCTTACCAACGCCACGGTGGAGTTCGCCGGATCGAACAGTGCCGTAGCGAAAGTTGTCCGGACTGCGATCGAGGAAATCGAACGGTTCTTCTGCTCGGCGATCGAGGACGGACAGGCGCGCAAAGTCATTCGCACTGACATCGATGCCCGAGTAACAGCGAGAACGCTGCTCGGCATGCTCCTCGGAATGCGCGTATTGGCCCGATCAGGAGCGTCGCCCGAGGTTCTTGGGTCGATCGCGCAACAGGTGAAACAGATGATCTAAGCCCCCGCGATCGCCGCGGGAATTACTCACGCTCTGATTTGGAACGAGTATTCCAAACAAGGCACACCCTCACGCTTCAGGAGTTCTTCAATGACGACCATTCAAGTTGACATCCCGGTTCAGACCAGCGACACCGCTCCGGCTGGTTCACGCAGCCTGCTCCAAGCGGCCCAGTCGAAGTACGGCTTCGTTCCCAACCTGCTCGGCACGATGGCCAATGCGCCCGCACTGTTGGAAGGGTACATGACCCTCGCCGGAATCTTTGACAGGACCTCGCTGACGCCGACGGAGCGCCAGATCGTACTGCTTGCCGTCAGTTTCGAGAACAGGTGCGAATACTGCATGGCGGCCCACACGGCGATCGCCGGCATGCAGAAGGTTGACCCGTCTGTGGTCGGCGCGCTACGTGACGGAACGTCCATCGACGACTCCCGGCTCGAAGCCCTTCGCGAGTTCGCTGCGGAGACGGCTCGAACCCGTGGATGGCCTTCGGTTGAGGTCGTTTCGCGCTTCACCGATGCGGGCTACTCGCCGGCGCAGGCCCTGGAAGTCGTGCTGGGCGTGGGCGTCAAGACACTCTCCAATTACGCCAACCATCTCGCGGGCACGCCGTTGGATGCTGCGTTCGCCGGTGCCAAATGGTCCAGGCCAACCTGCAGTGCAGCCTGTGAATGCACGCACTGACGAGACATCGAAACTTCGGCGGCCCGGCGCTCCGCGGGGACTCGCGACCCGCCGCGTGACCATCCGCGAGAGCGCTCCCCGCCGCCCTCTGATGCGATTTGTTAATCCCCGTTCGTAACTGCACAAACAAACCCCCGTTCAAGGAGATACTCATGTTGAACCGTTCCCAATCCGCGTCCGTTCGCCGTCGCACCGCACTCGCCCTCCTCGCACTCGTCGGCACGATGGCCGGTGCGATGATGGTCGGGACCCGTGACGCCTCGCGCGATAGCGCTGGCATCGCCGTGTGCTACCAAACCGTCAAGGTCGACGGGCTGGACATCTTCTACCGAGAAGCCGGTCCGAAGGACGCGCCGGCCATTCTGCTGCTGCACGGCTTTCCGACATCGTCGCACATGTTCCGGAACCTGATTCCGGCACTGGCCGACAAGTACCGCGTCATCGCGCCCGACTACCCAGGCTTCGGCCAGAGTTCGATGCCGAGCGTGAGCGAGTTCGAGTACTCGTTCGACAATCTCGCGGCGGTCATCGACAAGTTCACCATTGCGGTGGGTCTCAAGGAGTTCACGATGTACGTCCAGGACTACGGCGCGCCCGTCGGCTTCCGCATCGCGAGCAGCAACCCGCAGCGCGTCCGCGGCCTCATCATCCAGAACGGCAACGCGTACGAGGACGGCCTCCGCGACTTCTGGGTGCCCTTCAAGGCGTACTGGAAGGACTCGTCGGAGGCGAACAAGGCCAAGCTCACACCCTTCTTCGAACTACCCGCCACGAAGTGGCAGTGGACGCACGGCGTGCAGGACGCCTCGACAATCAGTCCCGACACCTGGACGCTGGACCAGACCGGCATGGACCGACCAGGCAACAAGGACATCCAGTTGACGCTCTTCATGTCCTACGGCACCAACCCACCGCTGTATCCCACGTGGCAGGAGTACTTCCGCACCCACCAGCCGCCGGCGCTGATCGTATGGGGCAAGAACGACGTCATCTTTCCGGCCGAGGGCGCAGAGCCGTACAAGCGTGATCTCAAGAATCTGGACTACAACCTGCTCGACACCGGGCACTTCGCGCTTGAGGAGATGGGCGGCGAAATTGCCCAGAAGATCCGTACGTTCATGCAGGAGAGGGTCACGAGGTAACCGCCGGACGCGGTCCCGCAGCGGCGCAGGTCTTCCGGCCTGCGCCGCTCACGCCGCACCGCGAAGGGTTCTCAAGGGAATACTGATCCCACGTGAGCCATTCCGTTGGTGTCCATGAGTCAGCACAAGTCAGAAGCATTGACGGTCCATCGCATGAATGCTGCCAAAGAGCCTGCGCGCGACATCAATCGACCGCACGTACCCTGGTTTCGTGCGATTTTGCGCGTGATCGCGTGGCTGGTCATCCTCGGTAGTGCGGCGGTGATTCTCAACGCGCTGCCGACTTCGCAGATTCTTGACCTTGTGCAGAAGAAGGTTGCGACGCTCGGGCCGTGGGCGCCTTTGGCCTTCGGTGCGGCGTACTTCCTTGCCGCAGTGCTCTTTGTCCCTGGCTCCGCGCTCACGCTCGCGGCCGGCGCTATCTTCGGGCTATGGAAAGGCACGGTCACAGTGTCAATCGCCTCAACCTCGGCGGCAGGTGCGTCGTTCCTCATCGCGCGATACCTGGCGCGTGAGCGTGTTCGCCGAATGGCTGAAAGCAATCGGACATTCGGCTCAATTGACCGTGCGATCGAACAGGGCGGGTGGAAGATCATCGCGCTGCTGCGGCTTTCGCCGGCGGTGCCGTTTTCGATCGGAAACTACCTCTACGGCCTGACGCCTGTTCGATTCTGGCCGTATCTGATCGCGAGTTGGATTGCCATGCTGCCGGGGACATTCTTGTATGTTTATCTGGGATACGCAGGACGAAGCGCGGCCGGCGCGGGGACAGGAGAGAAGAGCCCGTGGCAATGGGTATTGCTCGGCGCGGGACTCTTGGCGACCGTTGTTGTCACCATCTATGTCACGCGGATGGCGCGAAAGGCACTGAGAGAAACGCCAGCACATAAAGTGGAGCCCGAAACAGGAAGTGATCTGGCGCACGCCGACAAGTCGCGAGGCAGCCGCCTGTGGCCCGTGATGACCACAGCGATTGTGCTCGCGACCTTGGCGGCGTGCGCCCAGGTCAATCGGGCGCGCCTGGGCAGTCTGTTCGGACCTCCGCGTGTCGCCTTACGAGAGGCGTATGCGACGAAGTCCGATGGGCCGACGTTTGACCACGCGCGCTTCGATGCGCTGCTTCACAAGCGCGTGTCGGACGGTGGATGGATCGACTATGCGGCAATCAAGACGAACCCCGTGGAACTCGACGCCTACATTGCGGCGATCGGTTCCGCGCCCATCGAGACGCTTGGCCGCGACGAGCGCCTGGCACTGCTGATCAATGCCTACAACGCCTTCACGCTTCGGTTGATCATCGACCACTATCCACTCAAGTCGATCAAGGACATTCCTGCCGCCGAACGGTGGGATGCCAAGCGATGGAACATTGCTGGCAAGACCTACAGTCTCAATCAGATCGAGCACGAGCTGATCCGGCCGAATTTCGCCGAACCGCGCATTCACTTCGCGCTGGTGTGCGCCGCCATCGGCTGCCCGCCGCTTCGGAATGAGGCGTATGTCGGTTCGAGGTTAGAACAGCAGCTCGCCGATCAGGCAAAGTACGTCCATTCGCACGAACGCTGGTTCCGCGTTCACCCGGAGCGCAACGAGGTTGAGCTGACGGCGCTCTATGACTGGTATGCGAGCGACTTTGAACAATCAGCCACTTCGGTCGTTGCTTACGCGGCGCAGTTCTCACCAGAACTGGTGCGAATGATCAATGCCGGTCAGAATCCTCGTGTGAGATTTCTCGACTACGACTGGACGCTCAACGACATCGCCAATCGCCCCACGGCCAGTGGGGGTGAGAACCAGTGAGCGCGCAGGCAAACGTCATCCGATCGATCGTGACGCCAGAATCTCGCACCGGCTTTGATCATCGAATTCTGGATGACCTCCAGCCACTCGATGAGCACAACCAGCGGTTGCTTCGCGCTGCGCATCCTCCTGATTGGGTCAATCCGACTCCTTCCGGACGCTACAACCTCGTCGTGATCGGCGCAGGCACTGCTGGTCTGGTGACCGCTGCGGGCGCGGCAGGACTGGGCGCCAGGGTCGCGCTCATCGAGCGGAAACTCATGGGCGGCGACTGCCTGAATTTCGGGTGTGTGCCCAGTAAGGCTTTGATCCGATGCGCTCGCGCGGCTGCCGACGCGCGAAGCGCTGGGGAGTTTGGCGTTGCTGTCCCCGGGAGCGTCACCGTTGACTTCGGCGCGGTCATGGAGCGGATGCGACGCCTGCGCGCCCAGATCGCCCCGCATGACTCCGCCGAGCGATTCCGATCGCTGGGCATTGATGTCTTCATCGGCGAGGCGAAGTTCACCGGGCCGGATTTGATTCAAGTGGCTGGTCAAACATTGCGATTCTCCCGCGCGTGCATCGCCACCGGTGCACGCGCCTCGGCACCGCCGATTCCCGGCCTGAACGAAACCGGCTACCTCACAAATGAAACCGTGTTCAACCTGACCGAATTGCCGCGCCGCCTGGCCGTGATCGGCGCGGGGCCCATCGGCTGCGAATTGGCGCAAAGCTTCGCCCGCTTTGGATCAAGCGTCACGCTCATCGAGTCGGAATCCCGCATCATGCCACGCGAGGACCCAGAGGCGGTGGCCTTCGTCGAAGCATCACTCAAGCGTGATGGCGTGCGCATCGTCTGCGGCGGCCGGGCGGCCACAATCACCACGAACGCCGTCACCGGCGATCGCATCGTCGCGCTTCAATGTGGCGATGAGAAGATCGACCTTCATGTTGATGAGATTCTCGTTGGCGTCGGCAGAACTCCAAACGTCGTGGGCCTGGGGCTGGAAGCAGCGGGCGTTCGTTTCGATCCTCGCAAGGGCGTCGAGGTGAACGACCACCTGCGCACGAGTAATCGACGAATCTACGCGGCAGGCGATGTGTGCAGCACACCCCCGTACAAGTTCACCCACGCCGCCGACGCGATGGCCCGCATCGTGATCAAGAACGCCCTGTTCTTCGGCCGCGCGAAGGCGAGCCGCCTGGTCATGCCGTGGTGCACGTACACCGATCCCGAGATCGCGCACGTGGGCATGTACGAGATGGATGCGAAGCAGGC
>JAKEEP010000046.1 GCA_022616475.1 Phycisphaerales bacterium
ACTCACAATCCAAAATCCCAAATCCCCCTCCGCCTCACCCCTACCTCTCATCTGTGTTCATCCGTGGTTGCGCTGCCCCCTCCTCACCGTCTCATCAGTTCTCGACGATCCGATAGATTCTCCCCGGGCCCCTATCGAGGCGCTCGAACGCGCACACGTACAGCTCACCCGCCTGGTCTTCGCCAAACGATGTGATGTGCGCGCTGTTGGCGCCGCCGGTCAATCTGCGGTGCGCGGTCATCGCCCCGTTTTCGTATCGCAAGCCCCAGATTGCGCGGCTCGCATAGTCGGAGTACACGTAAACGCCTTGCAGCCGCTTGTTCCGCTGCCCTCGGTACACGTAGCCCCCAGTCACCGAGAGGCCATCGCGATGGGGGTAGTCGATGACCGGTTCAATCAGCGGATCGGGCGGCTCGAACTTGCCTTGGGCGTTCAGGCGTCGAATGCCATCGGGAAAATCATGTTTCCCTTCGCGCAGATTCCAGCCGTAGTTGCCGCCCTTAACGATGAGGTCGATTTCCTCCCAGGCGTCCTGGCCGACGTCGCCGGCCCACAGCTCGCCGGTTTGGCGATCAAAGCTCATTCGCCACACGTTGCGCAGGCCGTAGGCCCAGATTTCAGGGCGAGCCGAAGACCGGCTGATGAAGGGATTGTCGGATGGAATCGCGTAGCTGCGTCCGTCGGCAGCGCGATCGACATCGATGCGGATGATCTTGGCCAGAAGCGATTGAAGGTCCTGGCCCGTGAGGTCGGGATCGTTGGCCGCGCCGCCATCGCCGAAACTTGCGTACAGAAAGCCATCGGAGCCAAAGAGCAAAGTCGAGCCGTTGTGATTTCCCCAGGGCTGCTCGACTTCGAGCATGATGTGCTCGGAACCAGCGTCGGCGGAATCCGGGTTGGTTGGGCTTGCATTGAATCGCGAAATGCGGTTGCGCTTGGGGTTCGACACCGAGTAGTACACGAAGAACTGACCGTTCTGCTTGTAGTCAGGATGAAAGACCAGCGAGAGCAAGCCTTCTTCGTTGTGGCGCCGGCGCACTTGCGATGCGATGTCGAGGAAGGTTTTTGCCTCGGCGACATTGTCGCGATTCTCAAAGACAAGGATGCGGCCAGCCTGCTCGACGACGAAGATGCGATTGGTGTCATCGCCGGCATGCGTGATGAAGACCGGACGCTCGAACTTGAGCCGGTTGAAAACCGGCGAGAGGTGAACCAGCGGAATCGTGGCGGCCTGAGTCTGCGCGGGCGATTGCGAATCTGGTTCGACCGACTCGGCCTCGCTGCTGGCAAACTCCCTGCCGCACGAACCCATGAGGATCAACGCAATGGCGAGAGCCAACAGTATTGTGAAAGAACCGACGCTGCGCTGCTGCATGGTGGCTCGCATAGTCCATTCACAATACCTGCAGCACAACGTAACGATCAATCAGCCGCATCTCCCACCCCCCCACCCACCAACTCGTGCCATGAACTGCTCAGCGCTCGGTGTCTTGCAGCGAAAGCTCGTTGAGCACATCGGTGGTGATGTCGAGCTTCTCGGGGTAGCGCACGGCGGTTCGCAAGCGGATCTCGGTGAGCGCCTGCTCGGCGTCGAGCGACTTGAACTCCTTGTCGGTGGGAATGAATCGCAGCACGATATCGACGCCAAGCTTGTCGGCGACCACGTTGACGGCGGAAGTCAGCTCGCGATAAGCCTGCTGGTAATGCTTGACATCCAGCTCGTTGCGGCGCGTGACGGCGCCTCGGAACCATTCGCGGGCCTCCTCCTGAATGCGATTGAACTCCTCAACCTTCTCGCGGGCCTCGGGGCTCTCGCGTTCGAGCGAGCGAATCTGCTGATCGAGGGCCTCGAGCTTGGCGCGGAAGTCCTTTTCGGCAGACTCGAACTCGGCGCGCAGCGCCTCTCGCTCATCGGTAAAGGCCTGAGTTTCCATCAGCGGGTTGAGCGCGCGGCTGATATCGACAAAGCCGACGGTGTACGACTGCCTGAAATCGCCATCGCCCCAAGCCAGGCGGCCGGACTTGGTGCGAAGGGCCAGTTCCTTTTCGCCATCGGTAAGTTTGACCGCCTCGGCGGGCCCCAATTCCCCGAGCCACGCGGCAGCGTCGGCGATGGCGGTCCGTCCCGGCGAACTGAGAAGGAACAGGAAGTTGCCGGCTGTAAGCACCACAAGCAACGTATACAAACTAATGCGTTCAACTGATTTCATGGATATTCCAATCAACTGGTGGTTCGACGTCGCAAATCAAGACACAACCGGGACAGTCGCATTCATGGGGCGAAGTCGGGAAGCTTATGCGCATGGCGGCAATTG
Organism: Phycisphaerales bacterium; assembly: GCA_022616475.1. Taxonomy (GTDB): domain Bacteria; phylum Planctomycetota; class Phycisphaerae; order Phycisphaerales; family SM1A02; genus JAKEEP01. Next base: position 2,316 of record JAKEEP010000046.1, read on the forward strand.
AGAATTATCAGCCCTCGTCGGGCTGTGCACGGGGGTTGCCAGAGCCGATCAGGCCCGGGCGCCGGGCGAGCGCGCTCGGGGCACGCGGGCGGGGGCGGTTGCAGCGCCGGCAATGCGTGTTTTCACGCGCACCAGCGTGCCGCGGAACTCGCGGCGCAGCTGGTCAGTCAAGCCGCTTCGAAGCTGGCGGTCCAATTCGAACAGCGATGATGAGGAGTCAACGGTGACCTGCAACACGCCCCGGCGAAGACCGGTCAACGACGTGTGGCGAGCCAGAGGCTCGGGAACCACCGTTTCCCAGATCTCGATCAGCTCACCGAGCTTCTTGTGCGTTCGCGAGGCGTTGTCGGCCGTAGCTGCGATAACGGGCGCGATGGACAAATTCCTGGACGGGCGGGTGCGGGCCGCGAGCAGGTCCTGCAGCTGCTGGAGCGATCTGGACATCGCCGTATGGTAGCGAGCGATAATCTACGCGCCCTGCGCGGTACTGGTACAGTTTGAAAAGGGTGAGACAGGCGTCTGGCCTGTCCAGTGATTCGCACAGGAGGGACGCCTGTGCCACCTTCAAAAGGTACTACCGCTCTCTGCGCGGTTCGCAAGCCGCAGCCCCCCTGCTATCTTCCGTCTTATGACCGCCATCACGCTCAAGGGCCTGGGCAAGCAATTCGGGGCGACGGTCGCTGTCCGAAATGTCGATCTGCTCATCGAGTCCGGTGAGTTGTTTTTCTTGCTTGGTCCATCGGGTTGCGGCAAGACCACCCTTCTTCGAATGATTGCCGGGTTCATCGAGCCGTCATCGGGATCGATTCACTTTGGCGATCGCGATGTGACCAACGTTCCGCCGAACCGGCGGAACTCGGGGATGGTGTTTCAGAGCTATGCGCTCTGGCCGCACATGACGGTTGGCGACAACGTGGCGTATGGCTTGCGGGTTCGCAAGGTGGCCGCCGATGAGCTGGCGCGGCGGGTGGATGAGACGCTGCGGCTGGTCCACATGGTTGAGTACTCCGCCCGCAAGCCGAATCAGCTTTCGGGCGGGCAGCAGCAGCGGGTGGCGTTGGCGCGGGCGCTGGTGATCGAGCCGACGGTTCTGCTGCTCGATGAGCCGCTGAGCAATCTGGATGCGAAGCTGCGGCTGGAGATGCGCACCGAGATTCGGCGCATCTGCAAGCAAACGGGAATCACCACGGTCTACGTGACGCACGATCAGAAAGAAGCGCTGTCGATGGCCGACCGAGTCGCGGTCATGCGGAACGGGGCCATAGAGCAGATTGGTCCGCCCCACTTGCTGTACCAGAGGCCGATCTCCAGGTTCGTGGCCGACTTTCTGGGTGAAACGAATTTTCTGACGGCGGTCGTGGGCGCGACCAACGGCAATGCGATTGAACTGGAGACTGGCGCGGGCGCGTTGCGCGCAACAGGTTGGCTGTCGAAAGAACAACCGGCGCCGGGCAGCCGGGTGACATGCTCGATTCGGCCGGAAGCTATGAAAATGACTAGCCAATCAACGGGCAACTCGCTGGCTGGCCAACTGATGAGCTCGGTCTACTTCGGCGAGACGGTTCAACACCAAATTCGGCTGAAGGATGGCACACTCGTTCGAGCCATTGAACTGAATCCAAGGGCTGGCCAAACAAT
>JAKEEP010000320.1 GCA_022616475.1 Phycisphaerales bacterium
CAGGTCGGAACCGCCTTCCGGCAAGTCAGCAGCTCCAACGCGGCAACACATGACCCGATCCGTCGCGCCGATCACGATCAAGCACCACCAAGCTAATCCGGCTCGCGCCAGAGCGGCTTCCACTGGGGGCCAGAACGACGGCGGCATCCAGGGCGCCAATCCGGCTTGCGGCGTCGCCAGCGGCAATCCCGACTGCTGCGTCGCATCCCCGGGTATCCCCGGTTGTCAGGATGATGTTTGCTGCAACATGATCTGCGATTGCGACCCGTACTGCTGCAGCGTGATGTGGGACGCCTTCTGCGCGGGCACCGGATTCGTTCCCGGCTGCGGCGCTGCGTTGCTCTGCGAGCAGTGCCTCCAAGGTCCGTGCGATCCGCCGACGCCCAATGACGATTGCGTCAACGCCACCGACGGCGGCCTGCTCAATCCAGGCGGATCGGTTGTCTTCGCCGGCACTATGAATTGTGCGACGTTCGACTGCCCGCTCCTTACCGCCGGCACTGGCGAGGCTTGGGCCAGGTTTGAACTCACCGCGGCTTCGCCGGTGCGAATCTCGTATTGCGGCTCAACTGGCGTTTGGGGCAACGCGTACATCGTGTTCACCGGCGCCTGCCCGTGCGACGCGCTGACGTTCTTCTCGTCGTTTGCGTTCGACTGCGCCGACGGCAACGTCAGAATCATGTGGAACGATCTCCCCGCCGGCGTTTGGTACTACCCGATCCTGCACGATCCAGTGTTTGGCGCAACCGGCGACTATGTCATCACCGTCCAAGCCCTGCAGATCGACTGTGGCGACGGCGTCTGCGATGCTCCGCTTGAGACTTGCTCTAACTGCCCGCATGACTGCGATCCGCCCTCGGTCTGTGGAGCTGCCGGCCACGACTGCACCACTGTCGGCGGGCCAGGTTGCGACGATCCCACCTGCTGCTGCACCGTGTGCTCGATTGACCCGTTCTGCTGCGACGTTGCATGGGATCGCATTTGCGCGAACGAAGCGGACGCCATCGGCTGCGGATGTGAGTTTTGTTCTGGCAATGGCGACTGCGATGAAGCTTTCGCGATTGGCGAGGTGTGCCAAATGTCGTTCTGGCACGTATCCACTACCGATGGTCCGCCACACGCGGCCTGCGACGATGGAGCCGGCAACCAACAAGTCGATGAAGACATCTGGTACGACTACACGGCTTCGTGCACTGGTGATGTCACCGTTTCTCTTTGCGGCACCGAGTACGACACCGAGTTGGCGGTGTATGACGGCTGCACGTGCGAACTCAGCGACGCCAACTTAATTGGATGCGATGATGATTCCTGCGGCCTGCAATCATCGATTACGTTCGCAGCGGCCGCTGGCGCCTGCTACAAGATTCGCGTGGGCCGCAATGGTGGCCCCCTCTTTGGAAATCAGCTGACCATCAGCAACACCGGCTTTCCATGTTCGTCTTGCCCGTCCGACCTCAACAGCGACGGCGTCACCGACGTGCTCGACTTGCTAAACCTCATCGGCAACTGGGGCCCGTGCGATCCCTGTCCTTCGGTCTGCCCATCCGATCTCAATCACGACGGCGTCACGAACGTGACCGACCTGCTGCAGCTCATCGGCAACTGGGGCGCGTGCGAGTAAATCCCAACGACCTGCTCGCTGCGGACCCAGTGGAGGCAGAGTAGACACGCCACTCACTCAGCGCCCTTGTTCATGTCCAGCCCTTCGATCTTCTGTTTGACATCACGATGATTGAGCACAGCGCCCAAATGATGCCCGGCCGCTCCCAACGTCACCATCGACGCGACGCCCCAGAAGAAGCACGGCACTCTCAGAAAGTAGCATGCGGCAAACGCCGCCGCAGCAGTGCACCACCACGCCGGCAGCCATCGCAACTCCGACTCCCGCCGCAGCAGCACACGCCGAAGCTGCGGCAGCTGCCGCCGCGGATTCTTCGGCGATCCATCCTGTCGCCGCTTCTTGTACGCATGCCCACACTCCGGACACGAACCCTCCCTAGAGAGGTTGTACAGGTTGTACCCGCACTGCGTGCACGGCCTCGCCCGCTGAATGGTTGCCGATGTATCACCTGGCTCCATCCGTCTCTTATCGGCTGGAGATTCGCCACCTTCCAGTGCACGTCGCTCGACAGATCGGGTTCGGTACCCAATCCAGTAGAATGCCTGGCATAGCTCGATACGCGAATCCCGCCCCGCCAGCTCGGAGGTCATCTCATGCAGGTTTCAACCACTCGCCGAATCAGCGCACCGCGCGATCAGGTCTTTGCGGTCGTGACCGACTTCGTTAACGCGCCCAAAACCATCACATCGATCAAAAAGTGCGAGATCCTCAGCCCCGGCCCGGTCGGCAAGGGCACGCGCTTCCGTGAAACCCGCGTGATGTTCGGCCGGCAAGCCACCGAAACCATGGAAATCACCGAATGGAATCCGCCCGTGAGCTACACGCTCGGCTGCGATTCCTGCGGCTGCCGATATCGCTCGACCATCACCTGCAAGGCCGACGGCGACGCCACCCTTGTCGAAATGTCGTTCGCCGCCCAGCCGCTGACGTTCATGGCCAAGCTGTTGGCGCCGCTGGGCAAACTCATGGCAAAAAGCTGCCGAAAAGCGTTCGAAAAGGACCTGGATGACCTTGATCGCAGCCTGCGATCGCCCATGACCACACAACCCGCATAAACGATTAGAATGCGCGGCCAAACGGCTGAAGCCCCGGTTGACCTTCGACCGATCAAGTCAGATCTCCGTGCTAGGCACCCTTGTTTCCGCTGCAACCACTATGTCAGTCCGATACACCGTCACCTTCACCGGCCACGTTCAGGGCGTGAACTTCCGCAACACCACGGTCGACCTGGCACACAAATTCAGGGTCACCGGCTTTGTGCGCAATGAGCCCGATGGCAACGTTCGCATGATTGCCGAAGGCGATCAGGGCGACCTCGATCGCTTCGTGGGGGCTATCAAGCAATCGATGGACAGCTTCATCCAAGACGCCCAGGTGCAGATCGAGCCCGCGACCGCGGAGTTCACAGGCTTTGGCGTTCGAGCGATTGAAAGAGATTGAGCGCCGCTCTCGTGCCGTGAGCGTTGCGCCCCATAGTCTGATCTTCCGGCTTGCTGCTCCCCAAATTGATCGATGAACATCATGAACCTAGTCCGCTTGGTTCTCGTGTCAGCCCTTCTGGCTCTGCCGGGGTGTGGGACCACCGTCCGCCAAACCTTCGACGGCCGCGATCCAGATCAGGTGTGGACCGCCATGATTGCCGTAGCCCGCACGCCTGACTACTCGGCTCCCGACGACTACACCCAGCGCTGGACCGTGCGCGAGAATCAAGTCTGGGTCGACCAAGCCAACCAGCGCATTGAGATCTTCCGTCGCCTTGAGCGAATGCTCCACCGGCCGCGCTCGCAACCTCTCCACGAAGAACGCGAATGGAAACTCCAGGCCACCCTCGAGGAGCGCGACCCCCCCACTGTGCGCTTCACCAGCCGGCAGCTCGGCGTGCCCGCGCATGCCTGGGACGAGGCCGAGCGATACTTCGATGAAGTCTGGAAGGTCCTGGGCGGCAAGCCCGGCCAGGAACCAGCGCCCGCGCCCCAACCGCATGTCCCGCCGCCTCCGCCGCTGATGGATGAGCCCGACTGAATCGCTTCCGAGGGCCAGCCACTTGAGTGGCTATGGGTGGCATGCTTCATCCACTTCCGGGGTTCCGAGGGTGGGTGAAGCATCCTCGGTCGCCGACCCACCTCCCGCTATACTGTCGAACTTTCGACGCACCAGTGCTTTCTCTATCGGAGTTTCCCTCGATGCCAACTTCCGCCCCCGGAAAATCACACGGATCCCCCATCACGATGAACACCCGCGAGGGCGGGCTGAACGTCCCCGATCAACCCATCATCCCCTTCATCGAGGGCGATGGCACCGGCCCCGACATCTGGCGCGCCTCCGTCCGAGTCTTCGACGCCGCCGTCAAAATCGCCTTCGGCGGCTCAAAAAAAATCCACTGGCTGGAAGTCCTCGCCGGCGAGAAATCCTTCAACCTCACCGGCAACTGGCTCCCCGATGAAACACTCGACGCCTTCAAGAAATACCTCGTCGGCATCAAGGGCCCCCTCACCACGCCCATCGGCGGCGGCATCCGCTCCCTCAACGTCGCCCTCCGCCAGATTCTCGATCTCTACGTCTGCCTGCGCCCGGTGAAGTACTTCAAGGGCGTGCCTAGCCCGGTGAAGAAGCCCGAAGACGTCGACATGGTCATCTTCCGCGAGAACACCGAAGACATCTA
>JAKEEP010000321.1 GCA_022616475.1 Phycisphaerales bacterium
GGTGGACCGTCGCGGGGCTCATATCGACAGGCAGGCTGCGCGAGGCGTTCGATGCGCTGGCGGGCATTGATGACGCCGGCGACGGGCATCTTGTGCTTGCCGTCGCCGCGCTGGCGGCCGGGGATCGGACCCTCGGCGATCAATGTTTGGAAAAGGTGGCAGCTGACTTGCAGAAGGAGGGAGGGCACGTCAACAAGCGGATGGCTGAGTGGCTGCTGTCGCCATCGGCTCCGAACGCTCAGGAGGTGTGCGATCTGCGCACACGCACGCCGACAAAGTTACCACTGCTGTTGGCGCTGGGGATAAAGCATCCTTCGATTCGCACGCCATGTTTTGATCTGGCTGAAAAGCTCGATTGCTGGCCGCAGTTTCCGCACCTGATTTACAGACAGGCGCTGGACAGCAAGAGCAATGGGTCGCTCTGAACCGAGCCGGGGGGCTACTCGCCATCGCGTTCATCGAGGGAGCCGGCCAGGCCGAGGGAAACCTGAAAGGCCAGTTGCTCGAGCGAGAGAAGGAAATCGACGCTATCGACGCTGACGTGGTGATCGACTTCAAGCCGGATGGGGGCGAAGTTGAGAATGCCCTTGACTCCTGCCTTGATGAGGGCATCGGCGACTTGTTGGGCGGCAGCGGCGGGCACAGCGATGATGCCGATGAGGATGTTGCGCTCGCGCACCAGCTGCGGAAGGTCGCTCATCGGGCGCACCTTGTGGCCGGCGATGACCGAGCCGATGACGGCCGGGTCGCTGTCGAAGACCGCGACGATTTCGAAGCCCTTGCGTCGAAAGCGGGCGTATGGCATGAGGGCGCGGCCGATGTTGCCGGCGCCGACGATGGCGGCGTTCCAACTGCGGTCGGTGCCGAGTATCTTGCGCAGCTGGGCAATAAGCTCGGGGATTTTGTAGCCGATGCCGGGATGGCCAAACTGGCCGAAGATGGCCAGGTCTTTGCGGACTTGCGCATCGGTGAGTCCGAGGGCTGTGCCCAATTGCTTGGAGCTGCTGGTGGGCTGGCCGCGATCCTGCTGGGCCTCAAGCTCGCGCAGGTAGAGGCTCAGGCGCTTGGCGGTTGGGCGTGGGACGCGAGGCTTAGGCATGAAAAGGAATGAGAACCACCCAGACACAGCGGGACGGAGGAGCAGAGCCGTTTTAGCCGCGACTCAATGAGTCGCGCAGCTTTTTTCACACAGGAACGCGGACTGCGCGAGCCGTTGGCTCGCGGCTAGTCGGTCTTGACCGATTTTCTTCAACTGTTCCCTGTCCCTCAGTGGTTTGGGTCCTTTCTTTGCCGACAGTGTAGCCTGGGGACTAGGATGATGTTCGTATGCACATCGCTGACATTTTCCAGCGAGATTCGACCACGTTCAGCTTCGAGTTCTTCCCGCCTAAGACGGCCGAGGCGTGGGATGAGCTGTTCGAGCGGATCAGCGACTTCGAGTCGCTGGGGCCTTCGTTCGTTTCGGTGACGTACGGGGCCGGCGGGTCGACGCGCGAGCGCACGCACGAGCTGGTGGTGAAGCTCAAGAGCCAGGGGCGGCTGGATCCGGTGCCGCACTTGACGACCGTTGGGCATACGCACGATGAGGTGCGCGAGATTCTGGAGCGGTATTCTGCTGTTGGGGTCTCGAACATCATGGCCTTGCGGGGCGATACGCCGCGGGATTTGCCGGGGTACAACCGCGCTCACGACGAATTCAAGTACGCGGCTGATCTGGTGAAGCTCATACGGCAGTTCAACGGGTTCGGCGAGCACAAGGACCGCCGGGGTTTCGGCATCGGCGTGGCGGGGTTTCCCGAAGGGCATCCGGAGACCGCCAACTGCCTCAAATTGATGGATCATTTGAAAGCCAAGGTCGATTCGGGGGCCGATTATATTTGCTCGCAGATGTTCTTCCACAACCCGGCGTTTTACGACTGGTGCGAGCGGTGCGAGCTGGCGGGGATCAAAAAGCCGCTGGTGGCGGGCATCATGCCGATTACATCGATCGGCGGCATGAAACGGATGGCGGAGCTTTCGGGATGCACGAATTTTCCGGCGCGGCTGCTGAAGAACATTTATCAGAGGCAGGACGATCCGGAGGCGGTGAAGAAGATCGGTATCCACTGGGCAACTGAGCAGTGTCGAGATTTGATCGACCGCGGGGTTCGCGGCATTCACTTCTACACGCTCAACCGGTCGGATGCGACGATGCAGATCTATCAGACGCTGGCGCTAGCTCCGCAGCGGCAAAAGTCAACAAGTCAACAAGTCAAAACGTCAAAATAGGGGCGGCGAGCGCTTGACGGCAACATCGGCGTTGCGAGCTGCGGATACAATGCGCGGCAATCAGTTGTCTTGGCGCTTTTGACATTTTGACTTGTTGACTTGTTGACTTTTCTGAGAGATGGCGCAGCGACGGTTTCATTACGAGCAGGCATTCGAGCACTTTCTTCGGGCCAATCGGGTGCCGTATGTGGCGGTCGATGAGGCGAAGAAGGCGCTGCTGCCGGCGCGGTCGGACAAGCGCGGCAAGGCGAAGGCCGACGAGTTGCACGGGCGGGACGACCGTGCCACCGACTCTGGCGGCGCGCTGAAGTCGTTTGATTTTGTGGTGTACACGCCGCGGCGGAGCTTGCTGGTGGATGTGAAGGGGCGCATGTTCGGCTCGGCCGCGAGCCTCAATCCGCACTCGAGCAGGCGTTTTGAGAGTTGGGTGACGCAAGACGACGTCGACAGCCTGCAGCATTGGCAGAGGTTGTTTGGAAGTGATTTTGAGGCGGTGTTTGTGTTCGCGTATTGCCTGCGGCAGCAGCCGCCGGACGCGTTGTTCGAAGAGCTGTTTGCCTTCGGCGAACGGTGGTACGCCTTGCGTGAGGTGCTACTGGATGCGTACTGCAAGGCCATGGTCAAGCGATCAGAGCGGTGGCAGACGGTGCACGTGTCGGGGGAGGAGTTTGCACGGATCAGCCGGCCGTTTTCGGCAAAAGACCTGGCGCCCGTGAGCAAAGCTAGGTCTTGCGATTCGGAAAGGGGAGTCGTATGCTGAGGGATATGAAGAGACTATCAATCCGGGCATTGATCATGATGATGATGTTGGGGGCAATCGTTTGGCCGACGGTGGCCATGGCGCAGGCGGCCGCGCCGCAACCATCGCTGCGGAATGCTCCGCCCGTGTGGCTTGGGCTGCTGATCATGGGCTTGCTCTTGGCGATGGTGATGGCCGTGAGCCTGCTACCATCGAAGCGCGGCCATCAGGATTGATGACTGAGACTGGACGCTGGAGCATCGAGGGGTAATGGTGAGGGGCGAGAC
>JAKEEP010000322.1 GCA_022616475.1 Phycisphaerales bacterium
CCAAAGATCAGTGCGGATTCTCCTGGTTCACCCACCTCCAATTGTCCGGGTCCGCCCGCTCCGCCCCCCGGGCCGGGACCATTGACGAGCGCTGAGCACCGGAACTCAACGCCGGCGGCGACACTGACATCACCCGCGACCAGGATCGAGATGCCACGGTTGCCCGACCCGGTAACAAGATCCCCCGGTAAGAGCTCCAGGTCGCCGTACACCCGGAACTGAGCGATGGTGCCTCCACCGACATTCCCGGCAAACGCAAACTGCACGCCGTTGATATCGCCTGAGGCCAGATTGTTGATCTTGCCCGTGGTTGAGTCGATTGCGAATGTTGTCGCCAGCGACAACGATGGACTTGTGCCGCAAAGACCTGCGGCGAGCGCGAATGGAACGATGTGGTGAGTTTTCGGTTTCATGAGCGTGCTCCTGGGCAAGCGAAAAGAAGAGTGCGACGGAGCAACGGACGAAATCCAGCCGCTGCGCGCCCGGCAATGTCGTGATTTTCCTTTGATTTCCGCCCTGGCTGTGCAAAACAGTCGTTGGAGTGGGACATCTTTCGTTTAGAATCGACTGGCTGGAATCGCGCAAATCCGATCAAGGGGCGTACAACGCAGCAGCAAACCGTCACACAATTGCTCAATCGTGCCGCTCAGGGAAAACCTTCGGCCGCGGATGAGTTGTTGGCACTGGTTTACGACGAGCTGCGTTCGCTTGCCTCAGGCTTCTTCCGCGATCAAAAACCCGGCAACACGCTCCAGCCCACCGCTCTGGTGCACGAGGCGTATATGAAGCTCGTTGATCAGTCGATCGAGTGGCAGAGTCGCAATCAGTTCTTCGTCGTGGCCGCCAAGGCGATGCGCAGCATCCTGGTCGATCATGCCCGGGCCAAACGCTCGTTGAAGCGCGGCGGCGAACATCACCGCGTTCCTTTGAACGACGCAGACCAAACCCCCGCCGAGCTCGATGAGCCGACCGTGCTGGCGATCGATGAAGCGATGACGCGCCTGGCCAAGCTCGATGAGCGTAAAGCGAAGTTGGTCGAGCTGCGCTTCTTTGGCGGATTGACCGCCGACCAGGCCGCCGATGCCCTGGGCATTGCTCGTTCCACGGCCGCAGAAGAATGGCGATTGGCTCGCGCCTGGCTGTATACGCAACTGCACGATGGTGGCCGGTGAGCACAACCGCGGCCAACTTCCGTCGCGCCGGCGAGGTCTTTCAGGCCGCTGCCAGGCTTGATTTACAAGCGCGCGAGCCGTTCATCATTGAGCAAAGCGGCGGCGATGCGGAACTGCTGGCTCAACTTCGCGCTCTCTTGCGCGCCGACCAGTTGCCGCCAGGTGTGCTCGACCAGCCAGCGCTCGGCGATTCCATCAGCGTGGCCGAGGTCGAATCCACAGTGCGGTCGGCGCGCGAGCTTCCGGATCGGATCGGGCATTATCGCATCGTGCGGGTGATCGGCGAGGGCGGCATGGGCGTCGTCTACGAAGCCGAGCAGGATGAGCCGCGCCGCCGCGTCGCGCTGAAGGTCATTCGCCCGGGCATGATGTCCGCCAGCCTGCTGCGCCGCTTCCGCCACGAAGCCCAGATGCTCGGCCAGCTCAAGCACCCCGGGATCGCCCAGATCTACGAAGCCGGAACTGCCGATCAGGGCGAGGGCGGCCAGCCCTATTTCGCCATGGAGCTGGTCACCGGCCGGCCGCTGCTCGATTACGCCCAGGCGCATCGGCTGGGCACGCGGCAACGGCTCGAGTTGATGGCACGCATCTGCGACGCCGTTCATCACGCGCACCTCAACGGCGTGATTCATCGCGACCTCAAGCCGGTGAACATTCTCGTTGTCGATGAATCATCCCAGACTCAGATTCTGCAATCCCAAGCCTTCGCCCAACCGAAGATCCTCGACTTCGGCATCGCCCGCGCCACCGAGGCCGACATTCAAACCGTGACGCTTCGAACCGATGTCGGGCACCTCCTGGGCACGATCGCCTACATGAGCCCCGAGCAGGCTGCCGGCGATCCGGCACAACTCGACATCCGCAGCGATGTGTATGCCCTGGGTGTGATCGCCTACGAACTGCTCTCGGGCCGATTGCCTTACAACGTGCAGGGCAAGTTGATCCACGAGGCGGTGCGCATCATTCGCGATGATGAGCCCTCGCGACTGAGCTCCATCAGCCGCGTATTTCGCGGCGATGTTGAAACGATCATCGCCAAAGCGCTGGAGAAGGAGAAGGATCGCCGTTATCAGTCTGCGGCCGAGTTCGCCTCCGATATACGACGGTATCTCAGCGAGCAGCCGATTGCGGCGCGCCCGGCCTCGCGCCTGTACCAGTTTCGAAAGTTTGCGCGGCGAAACAAGGCGATTGTCGCAGGTGTCGCCGTGGCCTTCGCGGCTCTGGCGATCGGTACTGCCGTCTCAATCACACAGGCAATCGTGGCCCGAGCCGCGGCCGCCGATGCACGGCGCCAAACGTACCGGGCCAGTCTCGTCGCCGCCTCATCCGCCCTGCGCTACCACGAAACCAGCGACGCCCAGCGCCACCTTGACGCCGCCCCGGAAGAGTTGCGCGGCTGGGAATGGGATCATTTGAGCAGCCGACTCGATGACAGCTTGATGCTACTGAACCTCGACTTGGGGCCGCAGTGTTTCGCAGTGAGTCCTGATGGCCACATGGTCGCGTCGGCTTCATCCGGCGGACACATTCGTGTCTGGCGCGTTCCCGAGCCCACGCCAACCACATCCCACAACCTCACCGGCAGTGCTCATGAGCGGCGAGTGACACGATTGCTGTTCTCCGCAGATGGACGCGAGCTACGCGCCGACACCAGAGCCGGCTCGGTGCTCCTGGATGCTCAAACACTTGCCCAGATCGCGCGCGATGATCAGGCTTTCCTGGAGCGAAGCGATGACAACCGCTTTGGCGCCGCCGTGCGCATTGGTGAGG
>JAKEEP010000047.1 GCA_022616475.1 Phycisphaerales bacterium
CAGACACCCGAGTCTCTGTATTACCAGGCCTTGGGTCAGAGCGACCGGATCAGCAAGCTGATCACCAAAGGCAAGGCCAGCGGAACGATTCGAACGACCAAGGATTGGTCTTTCTGCGCGGAGCGCACGTACGGCGAGAACTGGTTTTTGGTGGGCGAAGCGGCCGGCTTTGCCGACCCGATTCTGTCGGCGGGGCTGACGCTGACGCACACCGGCGCGCGAGAGTTGGCGTACACGATCATCGCGCTGGACCAAGGCGAGCACGACGCGGAATGGCTCAAGAGCAGCTACGACGTAAACCAGCGAGCGCGCGTCATTCAGCACATTCGGTTTGCGGATTTCTGGTATGCATCCAACGGCTTGTTCACTGACTTGAAGGATCATTGCAAGGCGATTGCGCGCGATGCAGGCCTGCGGCTGACAAGCCAGGGCGCTTGGGCGTGGCTGGCGCGGGGTGGCTTTGCCAACGATTTTCTCGGTCAGGCCGGGATTGGAGGGGTTGATTTGAGCGCGATCAAGCAAATCACACGATTGTTCACGGCCGAGGATTCGGAATGGACGCTCAACCAATACAACGTTCTCTCGCTGAACCTCGATGGGGCGACCGAAGGAAGCGTGCCGTCATATCACGATGGTCGAATCTACCCGATGCCGTGCTACATCCGCGGAGAGCACCGTCTGGCGCTGGCGGGAATGTACCGTGTGCTCGTGGACCTGTTGGCTCAAACGAGCGACGTCGGCCGGATCTTCACCGAGTTGCGGAACGTGTTTTCGGCGCAGTTTTCTGGGACAAACCTCCGTTTCGCGGTCAATCACGCGCTGCAGTGCCTGGAGGTCATGCTGAAAGAGGGCTGGGTCAGCGGGAAACTCGACAAGAAGAAACAACGGCTGCTTGTGCAAACTCCCGAGCGAGGGCAGATGATTCACGACAATATTGATGAGGAGCTGAACCGCAAACGCAACGCGGCGCGGGCAGCGCAGCCGCAGGCGGAGTGACATCAAACGCTGAAGTACTTGGCTTGCGGGTGGTGCACGATGATGGCGGAGGTGGATTGCTCGGGGACGATCTGCCAGTTTTCGGTGAGTGTGCAGCCGATGCGCTCGGGGTTAAGGAGTCTGAAGAGTTTTTCTTGGTCGGACATGTCGGGGCAGGCGGGGTAGCCGAAGGAGTAGCGTGAGCCGCGGTAGTGCTGGGTGAAGAGCTCGCGAATACGGGGCGAGTCTTCGTGATCGATGCCGAGCTCTGCACGGATGCGCTTGTGCCAGAGCTCGGCGAGGGCTTCGGTGGTCTCGACGCCGATGCCGTGGATGTAGAGGTATTCGGTATATTCGTTGCGCTCGAAGAGCTGCTTGGCGCGGTGGCTGGCCTCGACTCCCATGGTGACGCAGTGGAATGAGACGACGTCTTTCTCACCTGATTCGATGGGGCGGAAGAAGTCGCTGATGCAGAGGCGGTCGCGCTTGGATTGGCGGGGGAATTTGAAGCGTTCGATTTCCTTATCGTGGTCTTCTGGGTCGTAGATGATCAAATCATCGCCCGAGGAGTTGCAGGGGAAGTAGCCGTAGACAACGGCGGGGCGGAGGATTTGCTCATCTTTGCAGAGCTGCTTCATGCGCTCGAAGAGCGGTTCGACGACTTCGGCGAGGTTTCGCTTGTAGTCATCGGGCGAAATGGAGCCTTTTTTGAAGCCCCACTGACCACGGAAGAGGGCGACGGTGTTGATGTAGGGGTAGATTTCGTCGAGGTCGATGTTTTCGACGAGACGATCGCCGTAGAACGGGGCTTGGGGGATTTTGACGTCGGTGGCGACTTTGGAGCGCACAGGCGCGGCGACGGTCGTCGCGCCTTCGTCAGACTTGCGCGCAGCGGTACGCTCGGTCATGCAGGCGACTTTTTCTTCAACCTCGGCGCGTTTGGCAAGGCGGTTTTCGATTTCGGCATCGATGGCGATGAGGCGATTATCGGCAAGGTGTTCGCAGATTCGAAGGCCTTCGAAGGCGTCCTTGCCGTAGTAGAGCGGGCCTTTATAGACGCCACGGAGGTGGGACTCGGCGTAATGGCGAGTGAGGGCCGCGCCGCCGACTAGGACCGGCACGGTGAAACCCATGCGGTTCAGCTCGTGGAGGTTTTCTTCCATGACGCCGACGCTCTTGACGAGCAGTCCGCTCATGCCTATGGCGTCGGCCTTGACTTCGCGGAGGGCTTCGACGATCTGGGTGATGGGCTGTTTGATGCCAAGGTTGTGGACCTCGTAGCCGTTGTTGGTGAGGATGATATCGACGAGGTTTTTGCCAATGTCGTGGACATCTCCCTGGACGGTGGCGAGAACGATTTTGGCCTTGCGAGCAGCGTCAGTGGTCTTTTCCATGTGCGGCTCGAGGAAGGAGACGGCCTTCTTCATGACCTGAGCCGATTGGAGGACGAAGGGAAGCTGCATTTGGCCGGAACCGAAGAGGTCCCCCACTACCTTCATTCCGGCGAGGAGGTGATCATTGATGATCGCCAGGGGCGAGTAGGTTTTCATCGCTTCGATCAGGTGAGCATCGAGGTTCTTGTCTTCGCCATCGATGATGTGACGCTGAAGTTGTTCTTCGATGGAGAGGGTTTCGATGTCGGCTTGAGGCGCGGCTTCTTCGCCTTCGGGGAAAAGGGAAATGAAGTACAGAAGCGGGTCGAAGTTCTCCGGTCGGTTTTCGGGACGCCGGTCGCCGCGAGCATCGAAGATGAGCCACTGGGCGGCTTGCCACTTGTGATCGTCAATCTTGTTGCGCGGGAGGATCTTGCTGGCGTGGACGATGGCGGCGGTGAGGCCGCGCTGACGTGCTTCGTGAAGGAAGACGGAGTTGAGGACCGCGCGGGCGGGCGGCTTGAGGCCGAAGCTGATGTTGGAGAGGCCGAGGATGATGCCGCAGTTGGGGAAGCGCTTGGCGATGAGCTCGATGCCGCTCAAGGTTTCGAGGCCGAGGCGGCGGTCATCTTCGACACCGGTGGCGATGGTGAAGGTCAAGGGATCGAACAGCAGATCGCTGTCATCGAATCCCCATTTGTTCACGAACAAATCGTGCATGCGCTCGGCAATAGCGAGTTTTCGCGCGGCGGTTTTAGCCATTCCGGCCTGGGGGTCTTCATCGATGGTGAGTGCGACGCAGGCGGCGCCATAGCGCTTGAGAAGCGGGCAGACATCGTTGAAGCGCTTTTCGCCGTCTTCGAGGTTGATGGAATTGACGATGCACTTGCCGCCGGCGCGCTTGAGGCCGGCTTCAAGGACGTCGGCCTGGGTGGAATCGAGCATGATCGGCGCGTTGACCTGGCGGATGTAGCGCGAGATGACTTCGGACATATCGCGAACGCCGTTGCGGCCGACAAAGTCGACGCAGACATCGAGCAGGTGCGAGCCGTCTTTGACTTCATCGCGTGCCATGGAGACCAAGCCATCCCAGTTTTCCTCATCGAGGAGTTTTTTGAATTTGCGGGAGCCGTTGGAGTTGGTGCGTTCGGCGACGATGAGGAAGGAGGATTCCTGGACGAAATCGACGGAGTTGTAGAGGCTGGAGCAGCCGGATTTGAGTGGGGTGATTGGGCGCGAAAAAAAGGTGCCAGGCACCTTTTCTGGGGATTTCACGAGTGTCGCATGGGTTGACGAGGAAAACGCGCCTGGCACCTTTTTCTGGGGAATCGCGGTTTTCTGGGAAAGCGCGGCGATGAGTTGGCGGATGTGCTCGGGAGTGGTGCCGCAGCAGCCGCCGACGATGGAGACGCCGAACTCTTCGACGAAGCGAGCCATGGAGGCGGCGAAGGAATCGGGGGTGAGCGGGAAGTTCGTTTTGCCGTTCACGAGGATGGGCAGCCCGGCGTTGGGCATGACCGATATGGGTTTGGGACCGCGTGAATCGCCCCAGTGGCGGCTGAGGTAGGCGAGGTGTTCACCCATCTCGACGGGGCCGGTGCTGCAATTGAGGCCGAGCGAGCAGATGGGGAACATGCTGAGCGCGTTGACGACGGCGGTGATGTCGCTGCCGACGAGCATCTTGCCCATGGTTTCGATGCTGACGCTGGCCATGATGGGCACGTCTTCGTGGGTCTCGTTGCGCTCTTTGAGGGCATCGAGGCAAGCATTAATGGCGCACTTGGTTTGCAGGAGGTCCTGGCAGGTTTCGATGATGAAGGCATCGACGCCGCCGGCCAGAAGACCGCGGGCTTGCTCGGTGTAGCTGTCGAGCATGGCTTCCCAGGTGGTTTGGCCAAGGGTGATGAGCTTGGTGCCGGGTCCGATCGAGCCGATCACGAAGCGCGGCTTGTCGGACGTGGCGAATTTGTCGCATGAAGCGCGGGCGATCTCGGCTGCTTGCTTGTTGATGTCGAAAGTCCAGCCGACGAGCTCCTGATCGAACTCGGCGAAGACAAGCTTGTTGGCGCCGAAGGTGTCGGTTTCAACGGCGTCGGAACCAACAGCGAGGAAGTCCTCGTGGATTCTTGCAACGACATCGGGTCGGCTCTTAACCAGGATGTCGACGCAATTCTCGCGGCCGAGGTAGTCGCGCTGAACATCCAGTGACATGGATTGGATGGTCGCGCCCATTGAGCCATCGAAGACGATGGTGTCCCCGGAACGGCCCGCGGAATCGCGACCCCCGGAACGTCGGTTGAGGGTTTGGAGGAACCGGCTGGGCATGGGCGATGGTAGCCAGCGGGCACCGGGTGGTCAATTCGTATATCCGGATAGATGGATGAATAGACGGCTGGTCCCCAATCAGGGCGAATGGATGGTCCTGTCCCCAGGCGAAACCGGTATGATCGCAGCACGAGTTTGAGTTCCGGCGGGCCGGAGTTCCGGGATTATTGGTGGGGAGAACCTCAGAACAAGGATCAATCATGAACTCCCTTTGCAAGCGCGCGACCGTGTTAGGAAGTGTTGGAATCCCGGGGGTGTTGTTCCTGAGCGGTTTGGCGCTGGGTCAAACCGGCGTTGGGGCGGCGGGGCAGGCCACACAACCGGCCCAGACGCAGCCGAGCACGGCGCCTCGAAAGGACTTGCCCGAAGCGAAGCTGGTGGTCGAGGCGGCGTTGGAAGCGATGGGAGGCCGGGAGGCTTTTGACGCCATCGATACACAGTCGGTGAAGATCGTTGCGGTTTCGCCGTATGGCGAATCTTCGATGGACATCAAGGCGAACAAGAAAGACGGATTCCTGGTGGTTCAGGAGAGCCCGATGGGACAAGGCGCGGTCGGGTCGGATGGTGAAACTGGCTGGCGGCGCGATACAAACGGTTATGAGCTGGTTGCGCCTGAGCATCTGAAAGATGTTCGCAAGGAGCTTGACGTCTTCCTTTTCCGAGTCGCGAGCAATCCGGCCAAGTACTTTGAGACGATGGAGACCGTGGACCGAGTGCCGCTGGAAGGCAAAGAGGCGTACAAGGTGCGCATGCTGCTGAAAGACGAGCCTGAGAGCGAGCAGTTCTGGTTCTTTGATGTGGAGGAGAAGCTGCTTGCGAGGATCGAGAGATCGATTCCATCGCCTGTGGGCGCGGTTCCAACGGCGATGATCATGTCGGACTGGAAGAAGTTCGATTCGATCAAGCTGTACACCAAGGTGCGAATGCAGCGGATGGGAATGGAAGCGAGCATCACGTACACCGAGGTGCAATTCAACAACGTTGAGGCACCGACGTTTGAGCTGCCCGCGGAGGTCAAGGAACTGCTCAAGGGTCAGCAGACCGCGCCCTCGACACAGCCGGCGCCGCCGGCGACCAAGCCCGCGACGCCGACCACGCAGCCGGAAGCGCCGCCGACACCGAATTGAGATCGCGTTTGGTGACCAAGCGCTCGCCTAACGGCTCGCGGCTAAAGGTCTGAAAGGGTTGGTAGGTACAGATTCGATGAGTTTATCATCACGCGATATGCCTATCGGCCGGCGGCTCAATGGGTGAATGAATGGGTGATTCCTCGATTTCGATTCGCGGGGTGAGCAAGACTTTCGGAACCACGCGAGCGGTGCGCGATCTTGATCTGGATGTGCCGCGCGGGAGCATTTGTGGGTTCCTCGGGCCCAACGGCGCGGGCAAATCGACGACGATCCGCATGATCATGTCGATCATTTACCCGGACGCGGGGAGGATCGAGGTGCTGGGGGGCAACGCGCTCTCGAACAAGGATCGGATCGGGTATCTGCCTGAGGAGCGGGGCTTGTACCGGAAGATGCGGGTTGGTGACTTCCTGGATTACATGGCGCGGCTCAAGGGCGCTGGAGGGCCGGGGTTGGCCAAGCGCGTGCGCGATTGGCTGGACCGGGTTGAGCTGCCGCAGGTCCTTCGCAAGCGTTGCCAGGAACTCTCCAAGGGCATGCAACAGAAGATCCAGGTACTGGCGGCGATCATTCACGAGCCTGAGCTGATCATCTTGGATGAGCCGTTTTCGGGACTCGATCCGGTTAATGCCGAGCTGCTAAATCACCTGATCAAGCAGCAGAACGAGCAAGGGCGGACGATCATTTTTTCGACGCACGTTCTTCACCAGGCTGAGCAAATATGCGATCGATTCTTTCTGATCAATCGCGGGGTGAAGGTGCTGGACGCGACGCTGGAGGAGATTGGGGTTCGATTCGACCCTCGAACGGTGTTGGTTGAGACGCTGAACGGAGCGGTTGATTTCTCTTCGATTCGCGGGGTTCGAAGCTCACGGCCGATGGGCTCTTCGAGGTCGGTGGAAATCGAGATTGATGAGAGGAGCGAGCCGCAGCAGGTGATCAAGCAGATTGTTGCGACCTGTGATATTCGCTCGATCGAGCTGCGGCGGCTTTCGATGGAGGAAGTGTTCGTGCGCGTGGTTCGGAGCGATCTGGGCGAGCGAGCCGCGCAGGTGGCGAAGGAGGAGCTGAGCCATGGGACACCAGTTAAGGCTGTGTGAACAAGGAGAGCCTGCCCTCACCCCGACCCTCTCCCAGAGGGAGAGGGAGAAGGGCGCGGCCCTGTTCGAACAGGAGACATAATGCACAAGACACTGGTTGTAGCGTGGCGGGAATTCAAGGCGACGGCGATGACCAAGGCGTTCATCTTTGGCGCGGTGATGGTGCCGGTGCTGATGATTGGTTTGGCGGCGCTGGGGCCGGTGCTGTTCAATCCGACTCCTCCCCCACTCACGGGCACGGTTGCGATCGTTGACCCTGGTGGAAAGCTGACGGAAGCGGCGAAGATCGAGTTTCAGCCGGAGAACATTCGAAAACGGATCGAGCGGAGCTTTAGGGAGCAGGCCGAGCAGGTGGGGGACATGTCCAGCCTGAGCGAAAAGGCTGGTGCACGGGGCGAAGGACTCAGCAGCATTGTGCGTCCTTTCGATCTGGCGTTGTCGCTGGATTCCAGCCTGGGCCCTGCGGACCTGGAGTCGCTGAAATTCAAGCTTCGAGAAGGCGGGCTGGTGGCGATCGTCACGACGTTCGAAGGGCCTGCGGAAGGCAGCCAGACGGATGGGGCCAAGGCCACTCCGGCACGGCTGTACGTGCCATCGAACATGAATCCCAAGCACACGGGCCTGATCGAGGACTTGGTTCAAGCTTCGATCGGCCGGGCGAAGATCGCGGAAGCGGGGCTTGAGGTGGAGACGGTTCGAAGCCTGGCGCGGCCGCCGAATCCGACGACGATCCGGATTTCGCGAGAAGGAGAAGAAAAGCCGGAAAACACGGGGGCCAAGGTGTTCAAGATGATCGTGCCGATGGCGTTCATGATGCTGATCTGGATCGGCGCCTTTGTGAGCGCGAACTACCTGCTGACGACGACGATTGAGGAGAAATCGAACAAGGTGATGGAGGTGCTGCTGAGCGCCGTCAGCCCGATGCAGCTAATGGGCGGAAAGATCATCGGGCAGGCGATGGTGGGGATGGTGATGGTCGGCATGTACCTGGCGCTGGGGTTGGCGGCGCTGACGGGGCTGGCGCTGATGGACTTGATCGAGTGGGTGGATTTGGTGTATTTCGCGGTCTTTTACGTGATGGCCTATTTCATGATCGCGTCGATCATGGCGGCGATCGGAAGCGCGGTGAACGAATTGCGCGAGGCGCAATCGCTGATGACGCCGGCGATGGTGCTGCTCATGATTCCGTTGATGCTGTGGCTGCCGATCAGCGATTCACCGAATGGGATGCTGGCGACGGTGACGAGCTTCATTCCGCCGCTGATTCCATTCGTGATGGTTTTGCGACTGACCGGAGGCGAGCCGATCGCAACCTGGCAGATTGTCGCGAGCATCCTTGTGGGTTACGCATCGATGTTGGGGATGATTTGGATGGCGGCGAAGATTTTCCGGGTTGGGGTGTTGATGTACGGCAAGCCGCCGTCGCCGGTTGAGCTGCTGCGGTGGTTGAGGTATCGGTGATGCGCACCGCTCGCTCATAAGAGATGTTCACGCAAAGGCGCAAAAACGCGAAAGCGCCGTGTAATGATTCTTTGCCTTCGGCCTTTCGCGCCTTCGCGTCTTTGCGTCTTTGCGTCTTTGCGTGAAATCGATTCTTCGTTGACGCAAGTGCACTCAACAATCGCCCCAGGCGCTGATGATGGCCAGGAGGTCGGCGACGTTGACAACGCCATCGCCGCCGGGTGGGGCGATGTCGTAGATTGGATCATTGGAGCCCCAAGCGGAGATCACGCCGAGCAGGTCGTTGATGTTGACAACGTTGTCGCCATTGGTGTCGGCGGGGCACTCTTTGGGACACTTAGCGTAGAAGACGCGGATGGAGATGTCGCCGGAGTAACCGATGGCCAGGTCATCGCAGCCGTCGCCGTTGATGTCGCCGAAGGCAAGGGCGTTGCCGACGGTGGGAGCGTCGTAGCTCCAGGTGGGAGAGGCGTCGAGCACGCCGTTGTTGTTGAGATAGATGTGTGTGACGGCAGTGGAGAAGTAGACCTCGGCAAGATCCTGGTCGCCATCGTGATCGACATCGTGAAGGCGGAGTTCCTGAGCGGGCGCGAAGGGAGCGGTTGAGCTCCAGGTTTGGGTGAGCGTGGCGTCGGTGTTGCTGTAGAGGCGAGTCGGATCGTAGCCGAAGATCAGATCAAGCCAGCCGTTGCCATCGAAGTCGTAGAAGGCGGCCCCCCGCGCCGGATCGGTGTCGCCGGTGGTCCAGATCGGGGAACCCTGGAGGACGCCCCCATCGTTCTTGTAGATCGCGGCCTCGAAGTTGACCCACTTGGCAACGGCGATGTCTTCCCAACCATCGTTGTCGTAGTCGCCGACGCTGATGCCGTTGGAGATCATGACGTCGTCGGATTGCCAGAACGGCGTATTCTCGATGACGCCGTCGTTGTTGCGGAACATATAGAGCGGCCGATATGGATTGGGCGCGAAGCTCTGGTTGGTGGTGACGATGTCGAGATCGCGATCATGATCAAAGTCGAAGAGCGCCGCGGTGACCGCCCAGGTTGCAATTGGGGTGACGGAACTCCAATCGGGGGTGGGATCGGGACCGGCGGGCCCGCCGAAGTAAATCACCGATGGCGAGAGCCCGCTGCCGCCGTTGGCGGCGAAGATGTCGAGATAGTCATCGCCGTTGAGATGGCCGATCTGGATGTCGGTGGTGTGGACCTGATCTGAAGAGTACCAGGACGGCTCGATTTGGAGCTGGCCGCCGATGTTGTAGTGGATGAAGTTGCGCCAATCGTCGTAGGGCGGGAACGATGACGAGTGAAAGCAGCCAACGACCAAGTCGAGGAGACCGTCATCGTTCATATCAGCGAACTGAAGTGCGGCGACCTGGCGGCGAATGTCGTTCTGCCAATCGGGCATCGTGCCGAAGGGGACAGACGAGCCGGTGGCGATGCCGCCGTCGTTGGCGTCGGGCTGATTGACGACGGCAATCGTTTGGAATCCATCCTCGGAAACTTCAATGCACTTTGAGTCATTGTCGGCGGTCACCGCCAGGGTGATCGTGAGAAGCGCACACAGCGATGTCGCGGAAGCGATATTGGACATTTCTCAACCCTCTCGAGTCGCTCAATTCGGGCGATTGATTCCAGACTAGCCCAAAACGATTCCACGTCGGACCCCAACGGTCAAGAACTTTCCGGTGAATTGAAGGAAACCGGCGTTGAAGCAGCGTCGGGCAAGGAATTGTTGGGCGGCGGCAACGTGGGTTTCGCCAATGCGGTACAACTTTGAGGGAGCGTCAGCAGAGAACCTGAAAGGACTCACTTATGCGATCACTCGTGTCACGAAGAAAGTTCATCCAAGCCGGTTCCGAAAGCTGCGCCGTAGCAGCGGTGGGTGGAGTGCTGTTTGGTGCGACGCTTCAATCGTTTGGGTCAAAGGCTCAACCCCAGGATGATTCGGCTGATCCGGTGCGCGAAGCGGTGATCGGCAACCGCGCCAAGAAGGGCGCGGCGCTGGATGAAGGATTGGTTCACGAATTTGTGTATTACGCGCACAGCGATCTGGACCGGGTGAAGGGACTGGTATCGAAGAATCCGGCGGTCGTGAATGCGACGATGGATTGGGGCGCGGGCGATTGGGAGAGCGGATTGGGGGCAGCGGCGCACATGGGGCGTAGAGACATTGCGCTGTTTCTCCTTGAGCACAATGCGCGAATGGATGTCTTTGCCGCGGCGATGCTGGGAAAGCTGGAGATCGTCAGCGCCGCGGTTGAGGCGTATCCATCAACAATCAATGTGCGCGGACCACACGGCATTCCGTTGATTGCTCATGCGAAGGCGGGCGGGACTGAGGCAAAGGCCGTTTTGGAGTATCTGGAATCGCGTCTGAAACAGCCCTGATGCTCGACGCCGAGCGGCGCAAGTCACGACGATTTGCTTGGAGTATTCACGGGTCTGCGACGCAGGTCGTCATTCATGGCCATGAGCAACGCCAGCCTCGCTCATCGTTCGGTGCAAGTCATTCATCCGCTTGCGGGCCTGCTCGCGTGTTTCCTTGGCCCTTTCGACGGATTCGATCATCGTTCGGTGTCGCTCGGTGATTGTGCGTGGGCCGCCGGCGGTCTTGTCCATGGCACGGAATACGTAGGCCAAGCCGATGGCGATGGCGACGATGATGAGAAGGGCGAGGATCCCGAGCTTGAGCGCGTTGGTTCTGCCTTCTTCGACGCCACCGGACTCGTGGAGGAAGTGCGGCTCGTTGACGCTGAAATATGGCCGCTGATTCGGTTGCTCCTGCGGAGCGGGCGCGGCTGAAGCCGGTGGCTTGGCCTGGCTTTGAACGTTCCGATCGGCTTCTGCGGACATGCGCTCCCCTTCAGCACAAACGGATCAACGAATAGGTGCCATTGGGAATCGGCTTGGCCCAGCGACCACAACAGATGCGGGGATCGCGATTTGATGCGCGGGTGGACAGCGATTCGGATTAGGCAAGGCTTCACATCGGGTGCACGGATATCGGACCTCAGGAGTGCCGCTGGGAGACTCGGGTTGGCCCGGCCTAATCGTCTTCTGGAAAGAAGCGCTCATCGGCGTCATACGCGCCGAACTGCTCTCCCGCTTGCATCACGCGGCGCATCTGCTCCATGCGCAGGCGTTCGTTCTCCCGCACTTCATTCGCTATTTCGGACGCATGGCGCATCATTTGGAGCTGGTGATGCATGCGGCTGGGATCGACCGGTTTGTCGTTGAGCGTGTCGCCGGCTTTGAACATGTAACTGAAGCCAATGACCATTCCGCCAATGAGCACAACCAACACGACAATGAGCTTGATGACGCCAAATCGGGATTCGCTGAAGTGCGCGCCGATGCGCTGTTCGCCGGCGGCCTGCTCGTAGTAGTCGCCGGCGCGGGTTCTGACGAAGACTGGACGGTCGGCTGCTGGCGCCACGTGGACGACTTGGGCAGAGGAAGGCGAGACCTGTTGACTTGGCGGTTTATGGTCGTGGCTGCCGGACATGGGTCGCTCGAAAAGAAACGTGGAGAATCGATCGGAGAAAGCGTCACGGATCGGAGACGTAATCTTCAGGGCCGGGGTATTCGCCGTGTTCGGCATAGCCTTCGGCCTCCATCATGGCTTGGCGCATCTGGGCCATGCGCTGGCGATTCAATTCCTGCGCTTCACGTGCCATCTGGATGGCCTCGCGCATCAACTGATTGTGCTCGGCCAGTGCGCTGGGGACGTTAGAAGTGTTTGAATTTGCAGACTTGTCAACCGACCGGAAAATCAAAGCCAAGCTGATGGCGATGGCTCCGATGATAAGGAGGGCGACGACGACAAGTTTCAAGCCATCGTTTCGGCCTTCATCGACGCGCCCACCACCCTCGCCAAAGTAAGCCTGCTTCTGCTGGCTCGGCAGGCCGGCTGGAGTTGGCGGGGTGGACCGACTCCCGGGCCGACTCGGTGAATCCTCATTGTTTGCCGTGCTCATGTCCCCTCCCACGATGTGGAATTGCGTCGGCAACCATCGGCGCGGTCGGATTGGCGGACGAATCAATCTGCTTCTTGCGTGAGGGTAATGGTTGGCCGCAACGAGTGGGCAAGCAGCCAACCGGACGATCGTTCCGGTAAGCTGTAGCAATGGTGAACAAGGTCTACACGTCGGCCAGGGAAGCCCTTGACGGGTTGCTGTTTGACGGGATGACCATGGCGGTCGGGGGGTTCGGACTTTGCGGCATCCCGGAGCAACTGATTCTTGCCCTTCGCGATAGCGGGGTGAGGAACATCACGGCGGTTTCGAACAACGCCGGGGTTGATGACTGGGGCCTGGGATTGCTGCTTGCGACGCGGCAAATCAAGAAGATGGTCAGTTCATACGTGGGAGAGAACGCGGAATTCGAACGGCAGTTCATGTCGGGCGAGCTGGAGCTGGAGTTCGCGCCGCAAGGAACGCTGGCGGAGCGATTGCGCGCTGGTGGAGCGGGAATTCCGGGATTTTTCACAAAGACCGGCGTGGGCACGATCATCGCCGAAGGCAAGGAACACAAGGAATTTGATGGACAGACCTACGTACTGGAACGGGGAATCGTGGCCGACCTGTCTCTGGTCAAGGCATACCGAGCGGATCGGGCTGGAAACTTGGTGTACCGAAAGACGGCACGGAATTTCAACCCGATGGTCGCCAGTTGCGGCAAAGTGACCGTTGCTGAGGTCGAAAGCATCGTCGAAATCGGCGCGCTGGACCCTGACAGCGTCCACACGCCATCGATTTTCGTGCATCGAGTCGTTCAGACCAAGTCGGAAAAACGAATCGAGCAACGCACCGTCAGTTCCAGGCCGGCGGAACGAAGATGATGCAGTCTTTGCGGGCAAATTCGATTGCTTATGGGCGACAACGCCGAATTTGAGAGTTTTTTTGAGCCTTCGCGGTCAATAAGGACCAAAATGGTTCGTTGGACGGTTCGTATCCGGGCCTTCCGCGGCGCCGCCGTGGTTGGGGCGGATCATGAAGAACGGATACTGATCAGGAGAAGACTGACCATGACTTGTGCCTTTGACATTCGATCGATGAAGCGAGGAGTGATCGCTGCAGCCATTGGCGCGGCAATGAGCATTTCTGGGGGGGTGCGGGCCCAATTCGGCGAGGCGGCCGGCATCGCCGAGGCGATGCAGTCTGACTACTTCAAGCGCGATGTAACGGTCATCGCTCAGGAGTTGAAGCTCGACAGCACGCAACGGGTGATCGTCGATGCGTTGTTTGAAGACTACACCGCGTCGATTGACCAGGGCATCGAAAAGATGAAAGGCCGTTTTGAAGAGATGCGCGATCAGTTTCAGACGGATGATCATCGGAGAGTCTTGCGGCTGGTGATGCAGCCGTTCAAGGAATGGGCCCCCGAGAAGACCAAGATCGGCGAGCAATTCCTGGAGAACGTAAAGGTGGTGCTGACCGATGAACAGATCGAATTGTGGCCGGCCGTGGAGCGAAGGCTTTATCGCGAGCGCAAGTTGAAGAAGGGGAGCCTTTCTGGCGAGAACCTTGACCTGTTCATCGTGATTCGGGAGATGCATTTGGACGAGGCCACCAGCGCCAGGATCGAGCCGACCATGACGGCCTACAGCATGGCGCTGGATGAGGCATTGAAGCAGCGCGAAGGCGCCGGCAACAACGCGCTGCAGAACGACATGATCGACTCGATCTCGGAACAGGACTCCAAGAAGAGCATGGACGTGCTGAAGCGGCATATCACGCTGCAGGTTGCGGTTCGCGATGTGAATGAACGGTATATTGGTGAGATCGAGGCGGCTCTTCCTGAGGAACTGCGGGCGTCATTCCGTCAGGCGGCGCTGTCGCGAGCCTTTCCTGCGGTGTATCGCGAGACGCCGGTGGCACGTCTGTTTGATAAGGCTAAGGAACTCGAAGGCTTGGAAGCGGCGACCTTGAGTTCGATCGCCGAAACCGAAACGCTCTATTTGAATGAGCTGGCGCAAATGAATCGACGCCTGCAGCAAGCGGTTCGCGAGCATGACCCGGTGGAGGCGGCGGCGCGAGCTGAGGATTTCAACAAGCGGATGTCGGGCGAGGCTGTGGAGCCGAAGGCCAACCCAACGCGCGAGCTGTTCGGGGAGCGCGATGAGCTCGGCCAGCGCTACGCCAAGCAGCTTCAATCGCTGCTGACCGCCGAGCAGTTCGCACAACTACCGGGTTCTGCCCGATGGGTCAGCTCGGGCTCGGAAGCTCAAAGAGCAGCGGTCCCAGAAATGAGCGGTGCGAAGGTCAAGCCTCGCGATCCCGCATCCAAGCCATCATCTACGGGCACTGCTCCCGAGGAGCACCCGGACTAGCGGGGAATTGTGCGGCCGGGGCGATGAACTGTCGCCCGCCGAGTCGCGAGAATATGCTACATGGCCAAGCGACGTGGCCGGGTAGACCATCATGACCGAAAGCATCGAGACGGCGATTGGACAGCAGGCCGCGCGCGACGTTCGCGCCAACGGTCAGTCCTCGTCAGGCCTGGGCAGCTTGACGGGTCTGGATGGGGCATCGGCGCGGCAACGGTGCACGGCGCTTGGGATCCCCTGGCTCGATGAAGCACCCGAGGCATCGGCCGAGGCGGTGGCCACCATTTCGGCCGACGTGGCTGTGCGCCTGCGAGTCGTTCCCGTGCGGGTCGAGAACAACCGGCTGGTGGTGGCGATGGTCGATCCGCTGGACATTGCCTCGGCCGATGAGATCGCCGCCTTGACCGGGCGAACAGTCACGCGCATCGGGTTGGAGCAACAAGCGTTCTCAGAATTGATGCGAACGCATTACGGCACGACGGCAGCGCGAATGGCCGAGAGCTTGGCCGGCGAAGCGGCCGACGGCGCGGACCTGGAGACCAACCTCGACGCAATTGAGGCTGATGACATCCATCGGATGGCTGAGCAGCCGACGCTGATCAACCTGGTGAACCTGCTGCTGCTGGAGGCGGTGCAGGGGCGTGCCTCAGACGTGCACATCGAGCCGTTTGAGAACGAGTTGAAGGTGAAGTACCGGATTGACGGCGTGTTGGTCGAGCAGCAACCTCCTCCAAAGCACCTCCAGCCGGCGTTGATCGGCCGAATCAAGATCATGTCGGCGATGAACATCGCTGAGCGCTACGTTCCGCAGGACGGTCACATCACGCTGCGATTTGAGGGGCGCAAGGTTGACATCCGCGTTTCGACGGTTCCGACGTTGTATGGTGAATCGGTGGTCATGCGAATTCTGGACAAGAGTTCGCTGCCGCTGGACCTGGAGCATCTTGGGATGCGCCAATCGCTGCGGACCATCATGGATCGGCTGATCGCCAAGCCGCACGGCATGGTGCTGGTGACCGGTCCAACCGGGTCAGGCAAGACGACGACGCTATATGCAGCGCTGTCCAAGTTGTACGACCCGTGCAAGAAGATCATCACGATCGAGGATCCGGTGGAGTACGAGCTGAGCGGGATTAACCAGATTCCGGTCAATCCAAAGCGCGGTTTGACCTTTGCGACGGGACTGCGGCACATTCTGCGGCAAGACCCGGATGTGATCTTCGTGGGCGAAATCCGCGACAGCGAAACCGCGGATATTGCCATTCGATCGGCGTTGACCGGACACTTGATCTTCTCGACGCTGCACACGAACGATGCGGTGAGCTCGATCGGCCGATTGATCGACATGGGAGCCGAGCCGTATCTGGTGGCGTCGGTGCTGGAGGCGATCTTAGCGCAAAGGCTGGGCCGGCGAATCTGCAAGGAATGCGCGCGGCAGGTTCCAATGCCCGAGGATATTTCTCATCGGCTTTCGGCGGCCGAGCTGCGGCTGTTTGAGGGCAAGGTGTGGCGAGGAGCCGGCTGCGATGAATGCAAGGGCTCAGGTTATTACGGCCGAATCGGGTACTTCGAAATGCTGGTGATCAATCCGACGCTGCGGAAGGCGATTTCGGAGAACCGCCCGATGAGTGAATTGGCTGTGATGGCGGGCGAGGGTTTCCGGACGATGCGGCAGGACGGCATCGATCGTGCGGCCGAGGGATTGACGACGATCGAGGAAGTGCTGCGAGCGACTCAGGATGCCGAGGAATCGAGCATTCTAAAGGCCAAGGGTTAAGCCCTGGCAACGTGTAATTCCCTGAGTGTGCCGAAATTTCCTGGGATTTGATGCGTTTGATGGCTGTACGTACCCTTGTCGTAGTCGGCAGGGACTTTTTGCGGTTTTTTGCAATGCCGAATTTCGTCTATGAGAGTTTGACGCGGGCTGGGCAGACGCGAAGCGGAGTGGTCAGCGCCGCTGATCGAGCGGACGCGGTGCGCCAACTGATGGGGCGAGGGGAAACGGCGACCACGATCGACCTGGCACAGCCGGAAGGCAAGGCGGGGGGCACGGCCTCGCGAAACGGCCACGCAAGTCACCGACCGATTGTGGAGATCGAGGCCAAAAAAGCTTCGGCGTTCGGGTCGATTCTCATGGGTCGGGGCAATCCCTCTTTAAGCCGTGCCGAGATGGCGCAGCTGATGCGCGAACTGGCAACGGCGCTCGAAGCCGGACTGCCGCTGATGCAGTCGCTGCGAACGGTTCGGAAGCAGGCGTCCGGAAAAGCGATGCCCGTGATTCTGGATCATTTCATTGAGCGGGTTGAGGCAGGCGACCCGCTGCACACGGCGGCGCGCGATTATGGCCGGCCGTTTGACGACATGATCGTGGGCATGCTGCGAGCGGCGGACGCCTCGGGCAAGATGAGCGAGGTCCTTCATCAATTGGCGGATTTGCTGGAGCGATCGGTGGAGTTGCGACGGGAGGTGCTGGGCGCGACCCTGTATCCGATGATCGTGGCGACGCTGATTGCCGCCAGCGCGGTGATTCTCATCACGGTGCTGGTCCCGCGGCTGCTTGGACCGCTGATGGAGCAGGCGAACTTTCGCGTGCCCTGGCCAACGCAGGTTCTCTTGAGCCTTGCGGCGTTTTTGAGCAGTTATTGGATTATTTGCGTGATCGCGATTCTGGGCGGCGCGATGGCGTGGCGAGCGTGGGTGAATGTTCCGGCGAACCGGTTCAAGGTCGATCGGCTGAAGCTGAAGAGTCCGCTGTTTGGGAGATTGCTGCGCGATGTGGCGGTGGCGCGTTTCACG
>JAKEEP010000048.1 GCA_022616475.1 Phycisphaerales bacterium
CGCAACGATCGATGAGCTTTTCCCATTGGCCGCTCGATAGTCCGTTCTGGCTGGCGCGCCTATTCAATTCCGAGAATATCGCGCTGCGCGGCTCGCTTGAAAGCGGCATCAGCCAAAGTAACATCTGCGTCGGCAGGAGCGAAACCAGCCCGCGCTGCGTGATCGTCTGTTGAACGTAAAGAGTGATCGCCACAGCTGCGGCGATCGCGGCGCCGGCGATTCCGTAGCGGCGCCGCGTCTTGCCGAATTGCGATTCGTGTGACGCAAAGAATCCGCACTCGCCGCACGTCATGCCGGTCGTGTACGCCAGGTCGTACCAGCAGCGCGGGCACCGGCGCCGGCCGTTGGCCCGGTCGGCAAACAGCGCCCAGCGCGCGATGTACACCAGCACGCCGCTCACGGCCAGCACGCCGAACATCATCAACCATGGATACGCGCTGCTGAGGTAACTCATCGCCCTTCCAAGCAAGTGTAAAGCGCCGCCGCCAATCGAAAACTGTAAAACGATAGAATTTGCCGACAGATTATCGCCCAACGAGGGTCATTCCATGCACGTGCACGCCACGCTGGTCTCACTTTGTTTGGCGGGCGTCTTGGGCGCGGGCTTGGCCGGGTGCGGCAGCCCGTCTCGTCCGCCGCTCCTGGCGGCCAACGATCCGTCATTGAATGCGGTGAGCTGGCTGGCCGGCACCTGGGGCAGCGAGGAGGGCCAATCGCGCTCGGAAGAGCATTGGACGCAGCCTTCGGGCGGAACGATGATCGGAATGAATCGAACGATCCGCGATGGGCGAACTGTGTTCTTCGAGTACCTGCGAATCGAGCGCGGGCCCGACGGCATCGTCTACCTGGCCAGCCCCAAGGGCCGCCACCCGCCCATGCCGTTCAAGCTGGTCAAGAGCGACCAGAACATGGCCGTGTTCGAGAATCCCGAGCACGATTTTCCCCAGCGGGTGATTTATCGGCGCGAAGGCGATGTGATGCATGCGCGGGCGGAGGGCTTGCAGCGAGGGTCGCCGGCGGCGGAGGAGTGGGTGTGGCGGAGGGTGAAATGAACGTTAGCCGTCACGATCATTGCAGTCGTAAGCGACGTATGTCAGATGTGATCAAGCGCGTGCTGGTTTCTTTAGTTCTTGGGGCGTTGACCACCATAGGAGTGGCGTGGAACTGTGTTCTCCTGGTTGAGCCGTTGACGGGCAAGCTGAGCGGTTCGTTCCAATTCAACACTTCCGACTCATGGTCATGTTGGATCTTCCAGCGGTCGGGCGCAGTCCTTGTGCAGCGAACTCCAATGCGACCCAGCAGCACGACAAAATTGCTCACGGGACCCAGTGGTTTGACGCTGTGGCACGGCGAGCCGATACCGCAAATCCCTTCGTGGAGCCGTGTGCATCAGCCTCCCAGTGGAGAGGAGTTGCAGATTCGAGGCACGATGATTGAAGATGCGCGGGGCTGGCCGGTGGTCACGATGGTTTCGCGCTACGCCGTTGGTTCTAAGACGCCGGGCGCGCAGGGCTCGACGCCGCACATGCCTTTCTGGTTGCTTTCGAGGAGTGGCACGCTCCCGCGCACGATACCCATGAGTCCGATTTGGCCGAACTTTGCGACCAGCGCGGTCGGCTGGGGCGGGCTGTGGTTGGTCCTGCTGGTGGCGCCGGGCGCTGTACGACGATGTCGCAGAGCGAGAAACGGATGGTGTGTGGCCTGCGGCTACGATCTTCGGAGCACGCCGGGGGAAGTGTGTCCGGAGTGCGGGGCAGTGATCTATCGGCGAAGCGGCGCGGCAACGGCGGGTGAGCCCGCCCGCTAAACTTCGGCGCTACGTTCGTCGCGCAATCGTCAATCGTCAATCGTCAATCGTCAATCGTCAATCGTCAATTCCCTTGTCCCTCCTCACCCTCGCCAACATCCGCCACTCGTACGGCTCGCACGCCGTTCTCGATGGCGCGACCGTTTCCATTGAAGCGGGCGAGAAGGTCGGCTTGGTCGGTCGCAATGGCAGTGGCAAGACCACGCTCATGAAGGTCATGCTCGGCCAGCTCAAGCCCGACTCCGGAATGGTCGCGCTTCAGCGCAACGCCCGCAGCGGCTACCTCAGCCAGGATCCCAACCTCGATCCCGATGACACCGTTCGCGATGCCGCCGAGCGCGCGTTTGCTGAACTGCATGAACTGCACGTGCAGGCCCATCATCTCTATGAACAGATGGCGCATGCCCAGGGCGACGACCTCGATCGCCTGCTCAAACAGCAAGCCAAGCTCGATGTTCAGATCGAAGCAGCGGGGGGGTACGCCATCGATCACAAGATCGATGCCATGCTGCACGGCCTGGGCTTCACCGATGAACAATTCTCGCTCAAAGTTACCGCGCTCTCCGGCGGCCAAAAGGGCCGACTCGGACTCGCGCGACTGCTGCTCGAAGAGCCTGACTTGCTACTGCTCGATGAGCCGACCAACCACCTCGACATCGGTGGCCGTCAATGGCTCGAAACCTTCCTGGCCGAGGAATATCGCGGCGCGGTCATCGTCGTCAGCCACGACCGCTGGCTGCTCGATCGCGTGGTCAGCCGCATCATCGAAGTCGAGCGCGGCGTCATCCGCGAATACCCCGGCAACTATCACAAGTACATCGAGCTGCGCCGCGAGCGGCAACTGACCCAGGCGCGCGTCTACGACAAGCAGGTCGATCGCATCCGGCAGGAGCAGGGGTTTATCGATCGCTATCGCGCCGGCCAGCGGGCTCGCCAGGCCCAGGGCCGTCTAGCGCGGCTTGAGCGCTTCAAGCGCGATGAACTGGTCGATCGGCCAATCGAGTTGGATGTGATGAACTTGCAGCTTCCGCCGGCGCCGCGCTCGGGCGAGCAAGTCTTCGCCGTCGAAGGCATCGGCAAATCCTATGGCGACAAAGCCCTCTTCAACAATCTGGATTTGATCGTGATGCGCGGCGACCGCATCGGCATCATCGGCCCCAACGGCTCGGGAAAGACCACGCTCGTCAAGTGCCTGCTCGGCGAGGTCGACGTTAATTCGGGCGCGGTCCGGCAAGGTAGTCGCCTCAGCGTCGGCTACTACCGCCAGCTTCACGACCATCTCGATATGTCGCTCACCGTCTGGCAATATCTCCAATCGGTGATCGTCGGCCTCGATGGCCAAGCCAAGGCATCAGAACAGCAGGCACGCGACCTCGCCGGCGCCTTCTTGTTCAGCGGCATCGAGCAGGAAAAGACTCTGTCGCTTCTGTCGGGCGGCGAGCGCAGCCGCGCTGTCCTGGCGGGCTTGGTCGCCGGCGCTCACAACGTGCTCGTGCTCGATGAGCCCACCAACCATCTGGACATTCCATCCGCCGAGCGACTGGAGCAAGCACTCTCCTCCGATGACGGCGGGTACGACGGCACGATGCTTTTGATCAGCCACGATCGTCAGTTGCTCGAAGACACCTGCGACAAGCTCGTCATCCTCGATGGGATCGGGAATGTGCGAGTTTTCCCCGGGCGGTATTCCGATTGGGCCGAGCGTCAGAAGCGGACGGCTTCCGAGCCACAGGCCAAGGCCGATCGCGCCAAGCCGCCGGCCGCCAAACCACCAACGAATCGCACGGCACCGGCAGTGGCCGGCGCGAAATCAGCGAAGCCGCGCGCCACTGGTTCAGGCTTGGCGGCGATCACGCTCGCGAAACTGGAATCACAGATCGAAGAGCTTCAAAAGCAGATCGCATCGATCGATCAGCAGATGCTCGATGCCGCTGTGTTCACCGACGGGCCGCGCTCCAAGCAGTTGCAAACGCAGCGCGCTCGTTTGGAACGCGAGCTTGGGCCGCTGGAAAACGAATGGGCGAGGCGCGCTGAGGGACCGTGACCGCTGCGTCCGAAAGACAGTGGCCCGGCCGTGCAGCGCCACGTCGCAAAAAAGGCACGGGCGAATGCCCGTGCCTTTCATTGATGCGTCAAGAGTGAGTGAATGGTTAGAGGCTGGCCAGCAGAACCGTTCCGGTTTCGTCTGTAATCTGCCAGACCGCGTTCTGAAGCCCGATCGCGATGTTGTTCAGCGCCAGGTTGATGCCGCCCAGACGGCCAGTGCTGGCGAAATCGCGCACCTGCTCCAGCTCGCCGGTCTTGCGGTCCTTGATGGTCAGGGTGTACACGGCGTTGGCGCTGGCCGGCAAGCCATCGATGATCAGAAGTCCCTCGCCGGTCGATTCACGCACATACAGCGCGGCCCGGGCCGCCAGGCCCGGCGACATTCGATCGAATACAACCCGCTCGGTCGTTCGATCGAAGATGTAATCCTTCGCGGTCGGCCCAATGAGCCGCTCCAACTGCTCATCGGTGTTCGCGCTCAAGGCCAGGGTCGCGATAATGTTGTTTTGCCGCGACATATGGTTGGCAAAATACAATACCGTGATGAGGGCCACCGCCAGCGCAAAAACCGCGGCCCGCCAGAACTGGCCCGACGCGCTCAACGCCTCGCGCCCGACGGGCTCAACAGCGGAAATCCGGCCCCGGCCGATGGTCGCCAACGGCTCCAAACCCGGCGCCTCAAGATCGATGGCGTCGGTCACGGCGTCCAGCACGCGCTGACGCAACTGCGGATTCGGTAGGTCAGATGGCAGGAGTGTTTCGTCGCTCACAAGTTGCCCCTGTAGTTCAATAAGCTCATTCTGAACGGCGGTCGGGGCGTGGTGGAACGATCGCGTATACAGCGATGCTTCGTACTCATCGAGCAGTCCGAAGGCATCGAGTGCCGCCGACTCCAGAAGTTCTTCTCTGGACATTGGATTCGGAGAAGTCATGGCAGATGTTCCAATTGAATCACGTTCCATATCTCAAGTTGCGGTGAATTCCCGAAGAACAGTCCTTAGCATACACAAACTTTACCAACCTTCACATCCACGTTTTCATTTCCTTCACATGGCCCAATCAGCCTGTGCTCGTTCTCGCAATCGCTCCAGCCCGCGGCTGAGCGCCGACTTCACGGTCCCCAGCGGCGCGTTCAACTGCTCGCTCACTTCCCGAAGCGTGAAGCCCTGAAGATACGCACGCTCGATGACCACACGCTGCAACTCAGGAAGTTCGGCAATTC
Source organism: Phycisphaerales bacterium (assembly GCA_022616475.1). Classification (GTDB taxonomy): domain Bacteria; phylum Planctomycetota; class Phycisphaerae; order Phycisphaerales; family SM1A02; genus JAKEEP01. The sequence goes on from JAKEEP010000048.1 coordinate 5,076, forward strand.
GCTTTCGCAATTTCACGCTTCGTTCATCAACCTGACTCTGCCGGTCCGGCACGTTGTCCGGGGCGTCGCATGCCATCTCGCCATCGAACGCCGAAGCGCCTGGCCGCACCGCGCTGCGACGAATCCGATCGATCAAGTGCCGCCGGGCGATCAACATGACCCACGTCACCAACTTGGCGCGGCGCGGGTCGTATCGATCGGCCGTTTGCCACAGACGCACAAATATTTCTTGCACTGCGTCCTCGGCCTCGGCCTGTGTCGGCAGAAATTGGCGGGCAACCTTGTACACCAGCGAGCCGAAGCGGTCATACAACTCCGCCACTGCTTGGTCTTCGCCAGCGGCCACCCGATGCATGAGCACCCAGTCCTGCTGGCTCATGGTTTGCCTGCCCCTTCCTGCCGTGCTGTTATCCGCAATCCGATGCCCCATGGTTTCCGCCCGCGGGCGGTTTTCACCGTATTTGATCCAGAACGTGGCAAAAGCTCAAAATGAGCGTTTTTTTTCCGTTGCACACCGTCGGAATGCCGATTTACGCATTTTTTTGTCGCGAATGGGCCTCCCTACTGGTAAAGTACACCTGGTACGATTATGCCAGCTGGGGGATTTAGTAGTCGCAGAGGTAGTCTCAAGTTCGTCAAAGCCGCGAGTCGGTCGCGGAAGCAGAGTCCCGGATAGCCCCTGAGGTCCCGCCGGGGCATCGAATCGTCCACGGACCATGACTGATCCAATGATGATAGGTCTGCCACGCCCCAGTTCCACCAGTTCTCTTCGTACAGCTTCCCTGCGCCACGGTTTCAGTCTGGTTGAACTTCTGGTCGTCATTGCTGTCGCCGTCGTTCTCACTGGATTAATGATGCCCGCGCTCAAGAAGGTGCAGGAGAACGCCCATCGCGTCATGTGCCTCTCCAATCTGCAGCAGATTGGCGAAGGATTTCTCCTGTATGGCGGCGATTACGCAGAACGGTTGCCCTACAGCGTCGCCCTTCATTACAACCAGGCGCCGCAAGATCTGATGGCATCAAGGCTTTCCGGTGAGCCGGGTCGGTGGGATGGCATCGGCCTGCTCTTTTCCGAATCCTATTGCGGGCTGGCCGAGTGCTACTACTGTCCAAGCCACCACGGCCGCCATCCCTTCGACCGGTATGTCGAGGATTGGAGCGACCCGTACGGGGCTTCGGCCATATTCACCAATTACCACTTCGCTGGCGACATCGAGTGGGACAGCACATTGAAACGCTCCCTGCTCGACGGATACAGCCTCGTTCTGGCGACCGATGGACTCCGCACCGCTCAAGACGTCAACCACATTCTGGGCATGAACGTCTTGCGAGGCGACGGTTCGGTTCGCTGGCGCGAAGGTGTTCAGAGCATCATGGCGCAGCTTCCCGCCGATGAATTCGAGAGCGCGCCTGAGACCTACACCACCATTTGGGATGACATCTGCGCTCATTGAGCCCAACGATCAACAGCGCGCCCGACCGTGGCCCTGTTGAGAGCACTGAGCCATTTCGTCGATGACCCAATCGCATGGTTCGGCAGCCAAGTCTCATGAAATCTCGTCGAACCGTGGTCGTGACCGGCGCCGCCGGTTTCATCGGATCGCACCTGTCAGCGGCCCTCCGACGTCTGGGACGATCCGTGCTGGGCATCGATAATTTTGATGCGTTCTACGAACGCGCCTCCAAGCAAGCCAACCTTGAGCGCATCGGAGCGGTGAAACCTAAAATTGCTCAGCGCCACGACGCCTTCCAGTTCATCGAGGCCGATATCTGCGATCGCCAGGCGATACGCGCCATTCTGGAGCGCGCCACACCAGATGTCATCTTCCACATCGCGGCACTGGCCGGAGTGCGCCCGAGCATTGCCCAGCCCCAGCGATACGTCTCCGTCAATGTCAACGGCCTGGTGAACGTGCTCGAAGCCGCCCGGGCCGTCAATTGCCGGCGATTCATCTTCGCCTCCAGCTCCAGCGTCTACGGCAACCACGCCAAGGTTCCGTTTTCCGAGGATGACCGGGTTGACCAGCCGATCAGTCCCTACGCCGCGACCAAGCGCGCCGGCGAGCTGATCTGCCAGACCTACGCGCACTTGTTTGCAATGCGTATTGCCGCGCTGCGATTTTTCACGGTGTATGGCCCCGCTCAACGGCCCGACCTCGCCATCAGCAAGTTCATGCGCCTCATCGCCGAAGGACGCGAGGTGCCGATGTATGGCGACGGCTCGACCTCGCGCGATTACACGTACATCGACGACGTCATCGCAGGCGTGATCGCGGCGGAGAAGAGTTTGCCCGCCGATGATTCACCCGCCGGCTTCTTCCGCATCTGGAACCTCGGCAGCGATCATCCGATCACGCTGATCCAAATGATCGACGCCATCGCCAGTGTCGTCGGCAAACCGCCGCGCATCAAAACAATGCCGATGCAGCCCGGCGACGTCGAGCGCACCTGGGCCGATATCACGCGCAGCAAGGCGGAATTGGGATATCATCCGACCACGAGCTTCGAGGAGGGATTGCTTCGACAAAGGAGTGAAAAGTATGGCTGACGAAGACTATGAAGCGTTTCACTACAGCATTACCTGCGAGACTGATGACTTGGCGGTCGTCCATTGCCTTCGTGCACTGTGTGAATTCGCCGAGCGAGGTCAACCTTATCCACAGATCGGATGGGGCGGGACCGGCGAAGGGGAGTGGAGACGGAACGATAACCAAATCACGTTGAGGTTCACCGAGCCGAACACCGCAATGCATTTGTAAGCGCTGCAAAGGAACTACTGCCGCAGGATTCTTGGCGGGAAGTACGCCGTCTTGAATACGACCCGGCGGAACGGCAACGTCCGAAGAGAACCCTTCGGGCATAGATAACGCCGCCTACTGCAGGCCAATCCAAGCAATCTGAGTTCGGTGACGGCTGATCCCTGGGTTGTCTATTTTGTACCGCAGCGCCTTCACCGATGCGCCCACCAAGGTGTGATCGATGTGCCACATCGGCCGCTGCCTGGGAAACGTCGCCCCATACCCATGGCCTGCCTGATCAAACGCATGATCCATGTTCGGAAACATGCAATCGAGCGAAGCGCTCCCGCGCGTGATGTTGAAATCGCCCACGATCAGGTCCGGCGGCCGCGGCGGCGCGCTTCCGCCCAGCCTGGCCGCATCGTCAAGCGATCGCCGAATCCGTCGCGCCTGCTCCATCCGGGGAATGCGTGGATTCGACGGAAGATCCACCAAATACACGATCACCGAACGCCCGAGCTTCGCCGAGGCATCGATCTCAACCTCAACGATCCAAATCCCATCCATTGCGATCAACGCTCGGGTCGACAGAATCGGAAACCGGCTCGACAGCCCAAACGTGCCGATGCTTATCGGCTGTTGACCGGCGCCGAGTTTCTCGATCATCGCCGGTTGCCAGGGAACGCTCGACGGATTGGTGATCACCGTCACATCACCATCGAGCTCAACAAGCTGCGCGACGATCTGCTCGATATTTGGTTGGAGCGGCCGATGCGAAATGTTCCAGTGAACGACCTTGATCGTATTCGACGTCGCGCTTGATATCGGCTCTGAACCAAGCAGCCGGTGCTCGACGGTGGCGAAGTAAGTGAGAATGGCGACGCCGCTTGCGCCCCAGAACAGTTGGCGTCTTCGCCGCCGACCGGCTCGGCCAGCCGGCCGAAGCGCGACCGCAAAACCAACCGCGCTCGCGAGGAGCACCGCCGGCGTTGGAATCCACCACAACCACTGGCTCCACGCGTACCGATCCGTCGCCACCCGCCCAATGAACCACGAGACCACGATCAGCAACGCCACAGCCGAAAGAGTCCAACAGGCAAGCCAGACCCCGCGCGCAAGGACGTTCTTTGTAGTTCTCCCGATCGACCGCTCGCCTGATTGAGTCTCGGCCATCAAACCGTTGCCCCAAGCCCCAGCCGCTCGATCACCTCAATGATCCGCCCATGCAGCCCGGCACTCGCGCACACGATGCCGCGGTTCGCTTCCAGTTGTCGCCCATGCGTGAAATCCAGCGGCGCGCCCGAAATGTCGCTCACGACCGCGCCGGCTTCCGATGCGATGATCATTCCCGCCGCGTGATCCCAGATTTTCTCCACGTACGCCTTCTTGGTCGGCAGCCGAAGGTACGCGTCGGCCTGCCCGCGCGCGACAACGGCATACTTGCATTGGCTATCGAGCCGAACCGGGGCTGCGGCCGCTCCCAATTCGCTCAGAACTCTTGCGGTCTCGTCCTGCTTGGAATGTGCCGCCTCCACCGATTCGCACGCCCGAATTGGATTCGAAGGCTTGAATGTTGACGCATGAATGCGCCGCGGCGAGCCGGCCTTCCCGTTCAATCGATGTTCAAACGCACCCCGCCCCAACGCTGCCGAGTACATGGCCCCGTTGGGATCAGCCTGATCCAAGGGTTTGGATTGATCAATCGGCAGGTTCGGGCACCCCATCACTCCCAGAACGACGCGCCCACGATCGATGAGCGCTAGCGCAATCGCATACTGCTGGCCGCGCAGGAATCCCTTCGTGCCGTCGATCGGATCGAGCGTCCAATACGACTCCGCGCTGGCGTCGTGATCGCATTGATCGATCGCTCGCAGCACTTGCTCGGCTGAAATTCCCGGCCGATATTGACTCACAGCTTCAACGACCGCATCCAAAACAGGACGCTGCTCGGCCGTGCGCAACGCCTGCGAATGCTCCTCACCCACGATTGGCGATTCGCCCAACGCCTCGTTCAACGCCAGCGCCACCACTGCCTGCACCGCAAAATCAGCCACCGTCACCGGGCTCTTATCGTCCTTGGTGATCTGCCGCACGCGCTCAAGATCGCTCTGCACCGCGCGAGCGATACCGCACGCGCTTCGCACCGCATTCAAGGCAGCGTTGTGATTCCGATCTTGATCCATGACGGAAGTGTATCCGGCGCTCAACCCTCGGCGCTAGACGTGAGTGCGGCGGTTAAACGGTCGCGCCACAATTCAGCCACCAAGCGCCCTGAGACTTCTCTGTGTCTCTGTGTGGTTCAAGCCCGCGTCACTCCGCCTTCCACGTCGCCTTGAACTCGCGCAGCGCCGCGATGAACTGGTCTTCCAAACCCTTGAACGACTTCTTTTCCATGAGCTTGTGCCTCAGCTCGCGCTTGGGTCCGCTCAAGAAATCCAGCAGAGCCTCCTCGAACGCGTGAACCCGATTCAGCGGCAGATCGTCCAGGAATCCCTTCGAGCCGGCGAAAATCGAAATGCACTGATCGATCGCATCGAACGGCTGATACTGGCCCTGTTTGAGCAGCTCGACCATTCGCGCGCCCCGATCGAGCTGGCGCTGGCTGGCCGGGTCAAGCTCGGTGCCCAGCTGCGCGAACGCCTCCAGTTCGCGATACGCCGCCAGGTCCAGTCGCAGCGAGCCGGCGACTTCCTTCATCGCCTTGATTTGCGCGTTGCCGCCCACGCGGCTGACCGAAATGCCCACGTTGATCGCCGGCCGCACGCCCGCCGCGAACAACTCCGGCTGCAAGTAAATCTGGCCATCCGTGATCGAAATCACGTTGGTTGGGATATACGCCGAGACGTCGCCTTCCTGTGTTTCGATGATCGGTAGAGCCGTCAGCGATCCGCCGCCGTTGGCGTCGTTCAATTTCGTCGCGCGCTCGAGCAACCGGCTGTGCAGATAGAACACGTCGCCGGGATAAGCCTCTCGTCCGGGGGGACGCCGCAGCAGCAGCGAAAGCTGCCGATACGCAATCGCCTGCTTCGACAAATCGTCGTACACGCACAGAACGTGCTTGGGGGTCTTGCCGTTCTTCCCCTGCCACATGAAGTGCTCGCCCATCGCACATCCCGCGTACGGAGCGATGTACTGCAGCGGCGCGGGATCCGAAGCGCCCGCGTTCACCACAATCGTGTATTCCATCGCGCCGTTTTGCTTGAGCGTCTCCACCGTCGCGGCGACCGTCGATTCCTTCTGGCCCACCGCCACGTAAATGCACACCACCGCATCCGGCGTGCCCCACCACGACTTCTGATTGATGATCGCATCGATGCACACCGCGGTCTTGCCGGTCTTGCGATCGCCGATCACCAGCTCGCGCTGGCCGCGGCCGACGGGAATCATCGCGTCAATCGCCTTGATGCCGAATTGCAGCGGCTCCTTCACCGGCTGCCGGGCCGCAATTCCCGGAGCGACAATGTCCATCTTGCGCGTTTGATTGGTGGCGATCGCCGGCCCGCCATCCAGCGGTTGACCCAGCGGGTCCACCACGCGTCCCAGCAGAGCCTCGCCCACCGGCACCTCGAGCAAGCGGTTGGTCGCTTTGACCGTGTCGCCTTCCTTCACCTTGAGATAGTCGCCGTAGATCACCGCGCCCACGGTGTCGAGTTCCAGGTTCATCACCTGTCCCATGACCGCGCCTTCTTCGGTGTCGAACTCCAGCAGCTCGCCGGCCATCGCCTTCGACAGGCCGTAGATGCGCGCGATGCCGTCGCCCACCTCAACGACGCGCCCGACCTCGGAGATTTCCAGCTCCGCGGCAAACTGCTCGATTTCCTGCTTGATGACTGAAGTAATTTCGTCGGTCTTGATCTTCACGGAACCAACCTTCCTTCTGAAAACGCTTCCAAGTATCGAAGCCCGGGGATTGCCATCCCCTGGACCCGTACGTCATTCACTGCAACGGCGCAATCTCATACACGAGCGTCACATTCGCATGAATCGTTATTTCGCCCGGCTGAATCGGCGGTGTCTCCATCATGTCGGCCGCCGCCATGCCGCGCTCCATCATGAACGGTTGCGGTGGGGGAGGCGCTGTGGCGTGATCCAGATTGATCGAAATCACACGCACCAAACGCTGATCAGCGGCTTCAGCCAGCGCCGATGCATCCGATTTTGCGTTGACTGTGGCCTTGCGGATCGCTTCGGCCCGATACGTTCGCCGGTCCGCAAGATCAAAGCTGATCGAATCAACGCTGTTGGCGCCCGCTTCACTCGCTGCCTTGAGCAAGTCGCCCGCCTTGTCCAGCTTCTTGGTCTTGATATTCAGCCGATTGGTGACCTGATACCCGATGATCCTTGGCTTCCAATCCTCGGGCGCCTGTTCTCGCCGCGGTGGTCGCGAATACCGCGGTTGAATCTGAAACTGTCCGGTCTCGTACTCCTCCTTGGTCAACCCGGTCCCTTTCAGCGCGGCGATCACCTCATTCATCCGCTTGCTATTCTCCGCCATCGCCGCCTGCGCATCATCGCCCTCTGTCACCACGCCCAGCGCGATTCGCATCTGATCCGCCGGCTTCTGAAGTTCCGCCTCGCCCGTCACGGTCAAGGTGGCGACAACGTCTTTGTCCTTGCGGACCGACTCGGTCGTCTTCGGAGGTGCTTGGACCGTCCACGCGATCAGTTCATCTTCAGAAGGAACCGCGTCGGGTTCCGTTCGACCGAGGGGGTTATACAAATCGCCTCGTCCAGCATCCGCCGGCATCTGTTGAGCGCTCGCGTCAGCCCAGCGCGTCGCCCCCAGCGCAATCATCAATACCGTTGTGCGCATCATGATCGGCCTCCATCATCGATGAACCTCGAATACCGCTCGCGCACTCTCACCTCCGAAGACATGAGCTCGCGCTTCATTCGGCGCAGCTTGCTCACTACCGATCCGTCGATCAGTTGATCGCCGATTCGCAGCTTCAGTCCACCCAGCATCGAAGGCTCTGTATAAGGATGCAGCACCGGCTCCCGCCCCAGCGCCTGCTTGATCCGCTCTTCAATCGTCTCCAGATCCTTGTTCGCTAGCGGCGCGGCCGTGTACACGTCCACTTCAATCCGGCCGAACGTTTCATGAACCATTCGGTCGTACGCCGCCGCGATCGCCTCCAGGTGGTTCAACCGCCGCTTGTTGTTCAGCACCAGCAGAAAGCGAAGCACCAGATCAGAGACTCGCTCGCTGAACATGTGCTGAATACTCGCCGACCGCCTGGCCATATCGATGATCGGCGATGCAAAGAACTCGCGCAGCGATTTATCGCTCCGCATCAATTCGCAAATCTGCTCCAGCTCGCCCAGCACCGCAGTGATGGTGCGCTCACCGCCCTCCTGCTGCGCCAACTCAAACAGGCTCTTGGCGTACACGTTCGCGAGTGCATCAGTCTGCTTCGGCATTCGAAAAATCGCCCTAACAACCAACAACCAACAACCAACAACTGACAACTGACAACTGACAACGGACAACTGACAACTGACAACTATCTCTTACTCCTTCCCCGCCTCCGCCATTTCGTGCAGCGAATCATCGATCAACCGCTTCTGATCCTTCGGTGTAATCTCGCGCTCGAGAATCTTTCCCGCGATCGACACCGCCAGGCCTGTCGCCTCCTGATGAATCTCGCTGATCGCCGCGCGCTTGGCCGATTCAATCTCGCGGGTCGCCCGCTGCTTCATCTCGATCAACTCAGCCTGATTGCGCGACCGCAGCTCCTCGGCCACCGCCTTCGCGTCCGACTTGGCTTGCGCAATCATCTTGTTGGCCTCATCCCGCGCATTGGCCAGGCTGCGCTGGTAATCCGCCAGCGCCGCCTTCGCCTGCTCTTGCGCCAGCTCCGCCGCCTCGATCTCCCGGCGAATCTTGTTCTCGCGCTCGTCAAGCGCCTTGGCGATCTTCGGCCAAACAAAGATCCCCAGCACCGCGAACGCGATGGCGAAAACGATCAGCGCCGTCACGCCTGGCAACCAGTTGGCCGTATCCAGCACCTGCGCGTGCGTGCCGTGCGCAGCGGCGCCATGCTCGGCGGTTTCACCCACGCCGCCAGTCGCATGATCCTGAAAAGCAAAAACAGCGAGAATGAGTTTCAACATGAGAAGCGCTTCTTCCGAAAACTCAGGGACGCAGAATGAAGCCGCCGACCACGACGGCAAACAGCGCGGCGCCTTCCACCAGCGCCGCCGTCAAGATCATATTGATGAAGATGCGGCCGGCCATCTCCGGCTGGCGGGCAACCGCCTCGTTTGAGTGCGCGCCGATCAGACCGATGCCGATGCCCGCCCCAACCACCGCCAGGCCCGCTGCCAAGCCGCCACCGATGAACTCCTGCGCCAGCGTTAGCGTTTGAGCCGAGGCGTCCGAAGCGATCAGCAGAGCACCGAAAATTGCGAAAAACACAGTCGTAAGCTTGTTCATCCAGTTTGTTCTCCAAAAATCAGTCAAAGTGCTTGCATGTTCTTCCCACTGCTTGCAAGGTTCCTACACGTTTAGCGAGCGGCGCCCTCGCCGCTCCTGACTCATCTCAATGCGCGTGCTGTGCCGCGCCCTTCGCGCTGTGCGATTCATGCTCATGCCCCTCAGCTTCGTGTTCGTGCTCGTCATGATGCGACATCAGCGAGATGAACACCGCGGTCAAGAACATGAAAATGAACGCCTGAAGGAACGCAACAAAAAGTTCAAGGAATGTGATGGCGATCGCGGCCACACCGCTCAGCAACGAAATCCCCACAATGCTGCCCGTTCCCCCGCCCTGCTTGGCCACCATCGCGCCGAATCCGATCAGCACCGCCATCAGCGTGTGCCCAGCCACCATGTTCGCAAACAAGCGAATCGCCAGCGCCGCCGGCTTGATGAACAATCCCGCAACCTCCACCACAAACACAATCACCACAATCGGCAACAGCGCGATCGGACCGGGCATCAGCCCGCCCGTCAAATGCTGCAGAAACCCCTTCCACCCCAGTTCGCGGAAGCCGTGAATCTGAATCACAAAGAAAGAAATAATTGCCAGTGCGCCCGTCACCGTAATGCTCGCCGTCGGCGTGCCACCGAAGTACGTAGGAAGGCCCAGCAAATGCTGTATGTCGGCCAGCGGCACCAGTCCAAACACGTTGATAAACAGAATGAAGAAAAACAGCGTCAGCAGATACGGCAGATACTGCCGCGTCGCCTTCTCCCCCAACACCGGCGTGAGCATCTCATCACGCAGATAAATGCTGATCGCCTCCACCATCTGCGGAAAGCGGCCCCTCGTGATATATCGCTCGTTGCCTTCGCTCTCGGGCCCGGTGGCGATCCGCCTGGCTGCGTAGATCATCGCCGCCAGAAAAACCGCCGTCACCACGATCAGCGTGATCGTGTGCGTGGTCAACAAAGGAATGCCGCCGGGATTCAGCAGATCCACCACGTGATCAGTCGGACTTGAACTGGCCAGGGAAAACATCGAAAGACAATTGCTCCTGCAAACCGCGGCTTATGCCGACGGCAACAAACGTCGAATGTGTGAAGCCAGGATCGCAGCCTCAGCCAGCAGCGCCAGAAAGTAGCTCGACGCCACCGAAAGCACCAGGGGCTTCACGGCCAAGGCCGGCGAGATCGCCGAGTATAGCAGGTACACCAACACCGGCGTCAGCAACAGCCGGAAAACCGTCGCCCCCAGCCACATCGTCAAGCAGTCGGCCATCGCCCGCGACTTCCAAGGCGTCATGATCAACACGCCGCCAACCGCAACCACCCCGACTGACGCCGCGCCAATCAACCCGCTGATCGCCGCCTGACCTCCCATCGACCAGACCAAATCGATCGCCCAACATGCCCCCGCCACCAGCGCCACTGCTCCTATCACTCCGCCCAACAACATTCCCGTAGGCAGCTTCACCCCCGCGCCGGAGCCAACGCCACTCGCGCGCCGTGCGTCTGCCTCCATCGCGTTGTCCACTCTCGCCGAACTCATCATTCCAGTCCCACCGTCTTATTCATCTCGATCTTGGTTCTTCTGTTTCCGAAGCCTTCCCTCTGCGTCCTCCGCGCCTCTGCGCGGCGAACAGAGCTTCCTGCTCAATCGTCATCCTCATCCCACCTATCGCGATCCTCTTTCAGGGGCTCCGGCGGCAGAGGCTTGCCTCGTCCCTTTGTCGGTGCGCTCAATTCCAACTGCCGATTGAGCTTCAGCGACTGGCTGATCAGGCTCCAGAGCCCAACCGCAATTCCCGTGATCGATCCCACCGTAATACCAATGCGCCCTGAACCTCGCCACAGATCGAACAGAAACCCCAGCAACGCCCCCGCCGCAACCTCGCTGGCAACTTGCATCCCGATGCCCGCCATCTTCCAGCCGACGCGGAGCTCAGCCTCAACGTTCTTGTCGCCGGTAGGGTTCTGATCTGATACTTTGGCCATGTTTCAGCCGGTTATATCAACGCCTAATAGGACCTCCAAACCGAGCTGCCAGACTTTGTGAAAAGTTTCTCAAACTGCTACACTCTAGGTGGTCTCTTGAATCGATGCAAGCGATTGAGCGAGGCGATCTCACCAACGGCCGGGTCGCTACGCCACCCTGGATGTATCTGTCCAAATCCAAGTATCTAAAATCAAGAAATCCCCCATGCCCATCCCCGATTCCGACATCATTGACGTTACCCCGCGTCGCGTCAGCCGCTCCGAATCGCTCTTCCTGCCCGCTGTCTTCAAGGGCCTAGGAACAACGCTCCGCCATGTCTTCCAGAACGTCGGCCGCGATGGCAAGACCAAGAAGAACATCTGGGTCGTCCAATACCCCGAAGAGAAACGCGATGACCGGCCCGTGACCGAAGGCGGGCAGGAGCGCGAGACCTTCCGCGGCGTGCATCGCCTGAATCGCGATGAGGATGGCCGCGTGCGCTGCGTTGCCTGCTTCATGTGCGCCACCGCCTGCCCGGCCAACTGCATCCACATCGTTGCCGAGGAATCCCCCTGGCCCGATCGCGAGAAATACCCCAAGCAGTTCGACATCGATGAGCTTCGCTGCATCTATTGCGGCATGTGCGAAGAAGCCTGCCCGGTCGATGCCATCGAGCTGACCCCCTTCTACGAAATCACCGGCCTCTCGCGCCAGGAAATGATCTTCGACAAATCCAAACTGCTCGAGGTCTACGACCGGACGATCGACGAGAAGCCGATGTAGTCGAGCAACGCTGCGCTGAGTGCATCGCCACTGTTCACAAAACCCTCGAAACGTACGACCATACTGCTAACCTCACAAAGTTATCCACATTTATGCTGGACATTTCAGTTTGCCGGGTATATTGCGCGGTGAGTCACTCGAAACAGGTTCATTGATGGGGATGAGTGAGTGATGAAACTTTCGGGACCGCTCATTTTGTTTGCGCGGGGAAGGGAGGTGTTCACCTGATGACCATGCAGGACAGTGTGTCCTGCGCCGACCGGGGATGAACTGTCTCGTTAGACCTAGATTCCTGGATTCCCGGATTCCGGAAAGTGGGAATCCGCCTCGGGGAGCGCGGGGAACTGACAGATAGAAACCACTTTTGATGGAGGAGTTATTATGAAATCCTTCAAGCGCTATCGTTTTGTTTCCGCTTCGGCCATCATCGCCGTGTGCGCCATCGCGGCGTATTTTGGGCTCAAGCAACAGTCGGCCGTCGGCGAGCCGCGAGCCATGCTCACCGATCCACCATGGTGCGTTTTCGGCTGGAGCAAGGACATCTGTGACGGCAGTCTCGGCGCAGATGCCATCAAGGAGTACTCCTGCTTTCGCGTGATCAATGGCTCGCTGGTTGAATGCAAGACCGTCGAGGTGAACAACGCCACCCTCAAGTTCACGGTGGCCGGCAGCGGCGCCGCGTGCGGCAACGCTGCGGACGTCAAGTGCGATGAGACCGAAAAGCTTGATGGCGCGATCTACATCACCGGAGACTTCATTTTCCGCAAGAATGACCCGTGCCCATTCCGTGGATGTTGGAAGGGCGAGTGGAAGCTCGTGGTCGACGACGTCACGATCGGCTTCGGACAAGGCCACGGCACTCTGGGCACCGGCTCACATCGTGCGCCTACGTGCATTGGCCCTGCGAATCAATTTTGCAGCCCCGATTGCGAAAAATGCGCTGATGTGACGTTCATTCCCAACAGCGATCCGCCAGTGCAAGGCACATGGTTCGTGGGGCTCGAAGGATGCTTGTCCGGCGTGATCGACCAGGGACCCTTCAAATCGTCTGAGGTTTGCGTGGTGATTTCCGGAACCCTGCGCACGCCTGGCTCGTCGGGTGAACCATCCAACTTCACCAGCTGGGAGTTCTGCGGGGCCAGCGATGGAACCGTGCTCGCCAAATGCGAGCAATGATCAGTGGGCTTGCCAGCCGCGCCGGCGAAAGCCGGCGCGGCGCTCATTGAACGCCGCCTCGCCAACCGCCCCAGACGTCGAAGACCTCAACATTGTGCTGGACCCGCACTTGGCAACCGGGCAATCGCAGGGGCCCTTCATCAGCGCCGACTCTGATTGCTCATCCCTTCACTTTCCCGCCTTGCCCAGATACTCGCGGTTGCGCGTATCGACCTTCACCAGATCGCCGTTCTTGATGAACAGCGGAACGCGCACCATCAATCCGTTTTCGAGAATGGCTTCCTTCAGCACGCCGCCGCCTCCGGCCCCGCCCGACGAGCCGCCATGACTCGGCGCCGCCGTCGTCTTTACCTCAAGCTCGACCGCCGGCTCGGTCTGCAACCGCAGCGGCTTGTCGTCGGCGACAAAAACTTTGTAGTCGCTCCCCTCCTTCAGGAACGGCTCGAAGCCGCCCAACGGCGGGCCCGACAGCTCAACTTCTTCGTACGATTCATTGTCCAGGAACACGTGCGACCGCCCGCGCGCGTACAGATATTGCATCGGCCGCAGCGCGTGCGGCACATAATCGATCGGCTCCAGCTCATCAAGCGTGCGCTCGAACCGATGATGGTCATCCAGCGCATCGCGCAAGCCGACATTGATCACAGGCTTCTGCTGCCCCTTGTGCCGCTCGGTCACTTGCTCGACGAAGTACAGCCGCCCACGATGCCGAATGAGGTTGCCAGGCTCGATGGTCACGTGCATGGCAAGGGCATGATACCACACGGAATTCCGCGAGTTTTGGAGGGGGAAGATGGTTTTGCGCGAGAAAAGGACCTGTACTTCACCCAAATGGGCATGATTCCACGAGCCGAGATTCATCACGGAGTTGGCGGAGAACTCGGAGTGAGAGGTTGGGGGTGAGGGAAGGGTGGGCATGGAACTCAAAAGTCCAAAGGTCCAAGAGTCCAAACGTCCAAACGTCCAAAGTTCCAAGGGCAGCGGGGGGGGCGAAAAAAGTTCGTGCCTCCATATAGAGGGGTGGAAGGTGGAGTTTGCGCGCGCGCCGGAGACCCGGTTTTGTGGAAAGGGCTATTTTTGCAGGGTGAAATTTTGTGGAAATTTGGGATTTTGTTTTTTGAGAGACGGTCCGGTCCTATTGACTCGCACCAAGGTCGATAACCGCTGCCGCATCGTTGCCGAAGATGTCTACGACGCGGATGGCGATTTTTTGGTTTTTCGCCAATTTGAGCGAGTGGGTGACTTCGGTTGGAACGACTTTGGCGCGTTTGCCGTTGCCGCGGATGGCCTGCCATTGGCTGCGGAAGGTTGCGCCGTCATAGTTCCAGTCGATGGCCCAGTAGTCGATCAGGACTGCGAAATTCTCCTTGATGAGCTCTCTGAGCTTCTCCCGGTCCTTCTCCGGGACCGGAAGATCAAAGATGACGTAGCGTTGAATCGCGATCGTCGCTTCGCTTTCGCCGTCCTTCTTAGCAAGCTTCACCTTCGGCTTGGCCATCTTGAGGTATGGCTTCTCATGGAAGTGAATCTTGTCGACGAGCTTCTCGATGTCCGCTTCGGTCTTGGCCTTCTTCAGATAGTCGTACACATCCGGCGGGATTACCCGTCGCTGAACGTCAACGTCAGGTTTCTTCTTGAGCGCCTTGAGTCGCGCATCCCATTCGGCATCAAAGTTGTAGTCATAGTCCCATGCCAGGATGATCAGCCGCTTGTACCCGCTGCCATCAAGCGATTCAGCGGTGCGCATGAGTTCTTCGACCTTCTTTGCCGTAGTCGGCCGATCGGGGTAACCGACGTAGACGAGCTCGAGGTCATTCTTGGCGCTGTCAATTTGCCGCGTCCCCAAGTCGCGATGCTGGGGATGGGGCGTCGCGCCGTAGAGTTTGAGGATAATGCGCTGCATCTCGCCGATGCGCCCGCCGGAGAGGTAGATCATCTCGCGCTGATAGTTGCCGATGTTTTCGAGTAGGAAGGGCGTGGCATCCATTTCGACCAGGCGCGATCGGCTGACCTGAATACCGACTTTGCCGAAGTCGCAGCCGATCCAGCGACGGCCGAGTCTTTCGGCCACGGCAAGCGTCGTGCCGGAGCCACAAAAGAAGTCGGCAATCAAATCGCCTTCGCTCGAACAACTTTTGACAATGCGTTCAAGCAAGGCTTCGGGCTTTTGCGTGTCGAAATCGAGCCGTTCGATCGCCATCGGATTCACGATCGGAATATCAAGCCAAATGTTCTGAATTGGCTGACCCTTATATTCGTCGAGAAATATCTTTCGATAAATTCGTGCTCCAGGTTTTGATGGCATCACCAATTCACCCTTGCGATACATTGCTTCCATTCGTTCCTTGGAATACAACCATCCCGTTTGCGGTGGTTCCACGCCGTGGAACACATATTTGAGATTGGGGCGAGGCAGAGGGTTTACGAGAGGCGATTTCATGTACAACCTGCCGTCGCCATCGTGATGCGTGAATCGTTCGGCAATGTACTTCTGCGTCTGCTCGTCTTCCTTCGTGTGCTCTGGATTGAACGAATGCGTGCCTGTTTTCGAGTAAAACAGGATGGTGTCATTTGTTACCCCGAACGAGTCGCTTTGCCAAGCGGTTGATCGTTTGCGCTTCCAGATGATTTCGTTGACGAACGCGTCGCGTCCGAAGACTTCGTCTATCAGAAGACGGAGAGGAGCATTTAAGTGCCAATCTGAGTGTACGAACAGGACGCCACGCTCGCTCAACAATCGACGCATCAACGAGAGGCGCGGATAGAGCATGTCGAGATACGAATCAGTACCGGCTTCCCACGTATCTCGATAAGCAAGCCGTTCGAATACTGATGGTTCTTTCGTCACCTCTTCGCCATCGATGGTGATCTGATATGTGTAATCAGACTTCGAATCAAACGGTGGGTCGATATAGATCAGGTCGATCTTTCCTTCATATCCAGAGGCCAACAGCGCCTGCATGGCAAGTAAGTTGTCACCCCATACCAGACGATTCATCTGTGAACGGTCCGGGCCTTCGTTGTGCAGCGTGCCATCACGGAACGAAAGCGGAATCTGGCCGGCATCGCGCGCGGGATTGGGGATCACGAGCTCGGCGGTCTGGAACTCGATGTCGCGCGGGCTGGGCGGACGCTTAGGCTTGGAGTCCCAGACCAGACGGACGGAGTCCTTTTTGCGACGAGTTGGCTTTGAATCGGAAACGCCCTCACCCCCAGCCC
>JAKEEP010000049.1 GCA_022616475.1 Phycisphaerales bacterium
AAGGCGACCTTCGCCACGATTCCTGGCTCGACCTGCGCGACATGCTCGAACGCTATATCGCCTACGGCCGCCGCTCGGCCCAGACCGGCGCTCGCGGCGGAGCGCTCCGCCACATCCTCTTCAACCCGCCCGCAGCCTTTACCAAGCAATTCCTCTTCAAACAAGGCTTTCGCGATGGCTGGCGCGGCCTCATCGCCTCAGGCGGCGCCGCCGCAGGCGTGATGATCAAACACCTCTTCATCGCCCATTCGCGCGCCCTACGACATTGCTCTCCACCAACCCGCTCCGACGATTGATCGCTTGATTTGTTGATTTGTTGACTTGTTGATTTGTTGATTTGTTGATTTGTTGACTTGTGATTATCCAAGTCCCAGCCGCAATCGGAACACCTCGGCAACTTCGGGCTTCCCCTGCCAGTTGCGCATGAAGCTCGCCAGATCGTTCCGCCGTTCCCTCCGAAACAAGGGACCCGTCCGATACACCCGCATCCCATCCAGATCGATCAGCCACAGTCGCTTCTGGCGATCCACAATGAAATTACTCGCCTTCATGTCGCCGTACCCGACTCGCAACTGACCCAGGCGTCGCCATATTCCCGTGAACTCATCGGCAATCGACCGCAGCGCCTCTGCCTTCGATTCGTTCGCCCCAACAAATTCCGCCAGCGAGTCACCCGCGGCAAACTCCGTCAACAGGTACGACCTCATGCGCAGCAACCCATGCCTTCGTTCATCCACGCACGCCAGCGGCATCGGCGTGAGCAACCCGCCATCCAGAAGAACACGTGCGTTGCTCCAGCACCACCGCGCCCGAGATCGCATCACCGCGTGCACCGCCGTATGCAGCCAATCGCGCTGGTTGTAGCGCTTGAGCACCAGGGCCGCCTGCGCTCCGCCTTCGCTCGACTTGGCGCTTCGCCCGCTCGATCCACCCAGCCGCACCACGGTGCACCGGTCTCCATCCTTTAACATCGTGCCGCTGGCCAACAGCCGTTCGGGGTCCTCCCACAACCGCTCCGCCATCGCCGCGGGCAACCGCTCATCGTGCCACATCACCCGATGCCACGCCCGCCGGCGAGCAGCGATCGGCTCTTTCCTTGACGAAAGCCGCGCCGAGGCCTCCGATCGATGTTCCGATCGCCCCGTCGCCCCAGGCTCGATTCGAGGCAGTGGCCGCATCCGTCCATTAGAGCAAGATTTCAAAGGGGTGCCATGGCCCCGTACTGGTGCCGTCTGAAAAGTGGAACGGGCTTCCAGCCCGTTCAGAGTTTGCACGGGCAGAGCGCCCGTGCACCGAATTCAGCCACTACCAGTACCAGCGCCCGAGCATGCCGCCGACGATGCCGCTGGCCCGAGTGCAGCGCAAACCGAGCCGCCGGATGATCTGTATAGCCATATTTCTTGTACCTGCATGACCGTCGAGATTGCCGATATTCTGTCAGCTTCTCACGTTGAGCCATCACAGGGAACGACGCCATCGCCTTCGCCGCCACGACCTCCGATTCGTCCAGTCCCCCCGCCAACGGTGTGCTTGAGCACGCTCGTATGAGCGATCCGCTGGGCCACAACATCCACACCGCCCTCGCACTGCTCTACCTTTTCACGCTCCCCCTCACAACCGCAGCCAAGGACATCGCCATGGTTGCTCTCGTGGTGTGGTGGTGCATCCGCCTTCCACGCTACTGGCGGTCGTATTCGCTCTGGCGCGCCAACCCCCTGATCTGGGCCATGATCGCCTGGTTCGCCTGGTCGGGGCTCAGTTTGAGCTGGTCGCTGGACCCGGCACAAGGCGTTGACGAGTTCCGCGCCCTTCGCGCTCTGCTAGTCCCCGTTCTCGTTTGGCCCGTGCTCGACCGCCTGCCCTGGCTGGTCGGTGCGCTCCTGGCGGGCGTCCTAGGGCAGAACTTCGCCCAACTCCTGCACGCACTCAACTGGTTCAATGTCCGCCCTGATGAAGGCACTGGTCGCTATGGAGGTTGGATCAATCCCATCCACACCGGCGCCTTCTGCGTGGCATCCATGTGCTGGAATCTCTCAGCTAATCTCAACGCCCGCGGCCGCCTTCGCTGGATTTCACTCACGTTGCTGGTGATCGCCGCTGCCGGCCTGCTCGCCTCCGGCAGCCGCGGGCCCTGGCTCGCCGCCGCCGTCGCGATTCCGTTGATGCTCTTGGTCACGGCGATTCGCCGCCCGCCGACGCGCCGCCTCGCCATCGCTCTCATGATCATCGGCCCGCTCGCTGCCGCCGCGGCTTGGCCGATTGTCGGCGACAAGGTCGAGCGCCGCCTCGAAGTCGCTGCAAAAGAGGCGCAGCAAGCTCGCGAGAACCACGTCTATTGGACTTCCGTCGGCGTCCGCATCGGCATGACGAGATGGACCTGGGACATTTTCCGCGATCACCCCGTCGTCGGTGTCGGCGCCGGCGGCTACCCGATCGCACAAAATGAAAATCCGGATTTCCAGGCCGGCCTCGCCAAGACTCGCAACAAGGATGAACGCGGCTACATGAGCCACGAGCATCCTCATTCCATCTACTTCTACACCCTCGCGTGCCTCGGAACCATCGGCGCGATCATCCTTGCCGCGGTCATCATCCTCTCGCTTCGCCAGGCCTGGCGCGATCCCCCGGATCATCCCTACGCTGACGCCGCACTCTTTGCCATTATCGCATGGTTCATCGGCGCGCAGTTCGACAGCTACATCCTCGATGGCCACCGCCTCGGCCTCTTCGCCTTCATGCTCGCTATCACAATGCCCCTGCGCCCTCGCATCACCATTCTGCGCACGTCACCGACGCCTTCAGAAGCCCACGTTCATTGAACGTGGGCTCTCCAACACCATCCGCTACCATTCTTGCATGATCCTCCCCTGGATCATCTTCATCGTCGCAGCCTACCTCCTGGGCTCGGTCCCCTTCGGCGTCCTCATCGCTCGCGCCAAGAACATCGACATCCGCCAACACGGCTCCAAGAACATCGGCGCTTCCAACGTCGGCCGCGTCCTGGGCAAGCAATTTGGCATCCTCTGTTTCGTTCTCGACTTCCTCAAAGGCGCCATCCCCGTCCTCGCCTCCGGCTACTCCACCGGCGTCCTCGGTCGCCAGCCTGCCGACCTCGCCGCCCAGCAACTGTGGCTCTGGCTGGCCGTGGCCGCCGCTGCCGTCCTTGGTCATATGTTCTCGGTTTTCCTCGCCTTCGCCGGCGGCAAGGGTGTCGCCACTGCCTTCGGCTCGCTCATGGCCATGTGGCCCGTCCTCACCATCCCCGCCATCGCCGCGATCGTCATTTGGTTCGTCACCCTTCGCCTCACGCGCTACATCTCCATCGCCAGCATGGTCGCCGCCTCGAGCCTCCCCATCACCTACTTGATCCTCCGTCTCATCGCGCGCGACAGCCTCGCGCACACCTCCCCACCTCTCTTCGCCACAACCCTCATCGCACTTCTTGTGATCTACCAACACCGCGGCAACATCGCCCGCCTCCGCCGCGGCACCGAACCCCGCACCGGCTCCAGCGCATGAAAAAGGGCGCTCACGCGCCTTTGTCACTTACGCACCGAATCAGACGTCCGGTTGGTTGGTTATTTCGACTTGTCGACTTTTTGACTTGTTGACTTTCCTTCCACGATCACAGGAATCAAGACCACCGCCCCCGACTGCTCCGCCACCATCTTCTCAACAGCCCTTCTCACTTCCGGACCCTCGCTCAACCACAAGTCCAATGCTCGCGCCTCTTCCGCGCCCGCCTCGTCATGTTCCGTCCGCTTAGGCATCATCCGCAAAACCGTCGCCTGACCCTCATCCACGTTCAATCGCTCAACAAACGCCACAACATCCGCCACCGGCACGCTGACCGTCAACGTCGCGCCCCGGCTCGAGAAATCCAACTGCTGCTCCAGCGTCGGCGCCAGCTCCTTTGCTCCGGAAATCTGGCCACTCATCGGCCCCTTCTCCGCTTCCTCGCCCCCGCGCCCCGCGTTCAACACATCCAAACGCTCGCGCACTCGCCGAGCGAGTATCTTCATCCGCTCCGGCGTGATCCACGATGTCGACTCAATCATCTCCGTCGATGAAACCAGCGGTCCTTCGCCCGAGATCCCCGGCCCACGCGCCATCCGCCACTCTTGCTCCAGCTTCCTGGCCTCATCGAAACTGAAGTTTCGCACCAGCGCACCCCGCTCGCTGATCGCCGAAACCGATCGCCCAACCGCCTCCTCGACTCCCGCTGCATCTGTCGCCTGCACCACCAAAACAAACTTCGCCGGCACAAGCTTCAACTCGCCATCGGCATCCGCCACGCGCACATCTGATCCCGCATCCTCCGCACCTGCATCACGCATCACGACCGCCTCCGGCCGGTAATGATGAATCACACCGTTCTCGGCCACGCCGCCGCGTTCAACATCCAACCCAGTCGCCGCGCTTGAACCATCCGCCCCATCGTTCCTCGCCATCCGTTCATCCACGCCATCCGCCGATTGCAGCGCGCCGATCACCCCATTCACCGCCGCCCACACGCCGGCCATCAGCGCCATCAACACGACCGCCGCAACCGCCAGCCGGCTCCACACCACTCGCCGCGACCGCCTTCGAACCTGCCTTCGCCATTCGCCCGGCCGCACAATCGGCTCCGCCACACCGGCCGCCACGCCGTTCCCCGCGCCAACTCCCAACCGCGCTTCCGCGGCCGTCGCCTCCATCAACATCGGCCGCGCCAGCATCGGCTCGATCCGCTCAAAGAAATCCACCGGCAGCGCCGGCTCAGCCGCCGTCCGCAACACCGCCCGGTCAACCTGCATTCGTTCCATCAATGCCAGCGCCGCCGGATTCCGCGACAAACGCTTGCGCAACGCGCCCGCAGCCGCTTCATCCAGCTCGCCTTCGATCAGGCTCGCAATCTCAAGTTCATCCGCCCGATCCAACATCATCAATATCCAATATCCAAAATCTGAAATCTCAAATCTTCGATCTGATCCGCCTTCTGCCCCCCATCCTTACCCTTCGGCCGAAAACCCCTTCCCCTCAACCGCAGCCCTCAGCGCTGCTCTGGCGCGAAACAGTCGCGACTTCACCGTCCCCAACGGAATCTCCAACACCTCCGCCAACTGCTCGTAGTCCAAGTCTTGCATATCGCGCAGCACCAGGATCGCCCGGCTCGGCGCATCGAGCCCTTCCAGCGCGCTCAAAAGCGCTTCGCGCAGCTGCGCCTGTTCGACGCTTTCGGCCGGCAAAGGTTCCTTCGACCGCAGACCGCCCGCGACGCCGCCTCCGCCCGCAGCCCCACCAACTCCCGAACCACCACGCCCAGCTCCTGCGTTTTCGCCGCTTCCATGACCCATCCCCGCTCGGTCCAGGCTCTTGTGATCCCTGATCTTCTCCTTCCGCAGATGCGTCAAACAGTGATTCATCGTCACCCGAATCACCCACGTGCTCAGCTTCGATTGCCCGTTGTACGTCGGTAGATTCTCCACCACCTTCAGCAGCACATCCTGGGTCAGGTCTGCCGCATCCGCTTCGTGCTTCACCATCCGGTAGCAAATCGAATACACCCGCCGCTGATACGACCGGATCAGCTCCTCGATCGCGGCATACGCCCCCGGTCCGCCCTTCCGATATGACTCCACCAACTGCAGCTCGCGCAGCGCGGTCAATCGCGGCGAATCGACCTTCGCGCCCCGGCGCGGTCCGTCACCCCCGCCACCTTCGGCAGCGCCTGATTCAGCCATCTCGGTCGGCCGCCATACTGGACTCGTTCGCGAAATGACAAACCCTCCTCTCTCAGCCCCTCTCCCTCTGCGAGAGGGGTTGGGGTGAGGGCCGGCCTCAAAACAGATACGATGCCACTACAAGCTCAATGTCGAAGAATCGATCAACCAATCTTACACCCCAAAACCACCCCGACACGGAGCCGGGCCGCGACATCGATCCACATTCCTCATATCAATCCCCGCTGGAATCCAGATATGCATCCCGGCAAATGAGGGAAATCTGGTCAGCCCAGACAAGGCACTCCCTCTGGCGCCGCCTCTGGCTCGCCCTCGCCCAGGCCCAGCGCGAACTCGGCCTCAACATCACCCAAGACCAGATCGCCGACATGCGCGATCACCTCGACGACATCGACTTCGACGCCGCCGCCCGTCACGAAGCCAAGCTCCGCCACGACGTCATGGCCCACGTCCATACCTTTGGTGACGCCGCCCCATCCGCCCGCCCCATCATTCACCTCGGAGCCACCTCCCAGGACATCGTCTGCAACGCCGACCTCATCCAGATCCGCCAGTCTCTCGGTCTCATCGCTCAAAAGCTCGCGCGCGTCATCGATGCTCTCGCAACCTTCGCCGCCAAATACCGCGATCTGCCAACCCTCGGCTTCACCCACTTCCAACCCGCCCAGCCCACCACCGTCGGCAAACGCGCCACCCTCTGGGCCTACGACTTTGTCCTTGCCCTCGAAGAAATCGAAACTCGCCTCAACCGCCTGCGCCTTCGCGGCTTGAAAGGCGCCACCGGAACCCAAGCCTCCTTCCTCGCACTCTTCAACAACGACCCCAAGAAGGTCGACCGCCTCGATCAACTCGTCATCGAAAAACTCTCGACGCTCCTTTCCCCCTCTCCCTCTGGGAGAGGGGTTA